>CACDZM010000004.1 GCA_902557215.1 uncultured Pelagibacteraceae bacterium
ATCTAAATTCTGAACCAATATCTTTCCAGGAATAATATCTTTTTTTGTTACCTATAAATGCTCTATCAGTTCCCTTATCAAGTATAATTTTAGCCCTTTTTACAAAATTATGATTATTAATTGAAATCGCTCCACACTGTCCGCCTACTAAATTTTTTGTTTCATGAAAGCTAAAAGCACCAAAGTCTCCGATAGTCCCAAGATGAAAATTTTTATATTTACCCATAAAACTGTGTGCACAATCTTCAATTAAGAATAAATTATATTTTTTTTTTAATTCAAGAAATCTACTCATGTCACACGAGTTACCAGCGTAGTGAACAACTATGATTGCTTTTGTTCTTTTATTTATTTTTTTTTTCACAGACTTATAGCTTAAATTTGCATCATATAAATTTACATCAGCAAACACAGGTTTTGCTCCCCTCAGCAAAACAGCGTTAGCAGTTGATGTAAAAGTATAAGATGGCATTATAACTTCATCACCTTCCTGTAAATTTATTAAAATCATAGAAATTTCAAGCGCACTTGTACAATTTTGAGTTAGAGCAATAAATTTGGAATTAATTTTGGTTTTTATAATTTGCTCACATTTTTTTTGAAAATAACCATCAGCAAATTTTTTATTTTTTAAAACAGTATTGACATATTTATTGTCTTTATTTGAAGTAAAAGGTTTATTAAATTCAATTTTTTTGGTCATCTATTTGTAAAATTTTGTTATTAAATTAGTTAGTAGGTAGTCTATGTTGTTTTTAAGAGAAATCTTACCTCTTGAAATAAGTCTCAAGTATTCAAAAGAATTTCTTCTTCTTTTCATCCAATTTTTGTTTAGCAATTTATATTTTTTAGATTGGCCTAAGCTTTCATAATAAGTTAAATTTAAATTTATAGTATTAAATTTTTTTAAACAAAAAAAGGCGTAAACACCCATCCTAAAACCTAGCCAGATATTATCAAAATTGTTAGTATATTTTTGATTCACCTTTAAAAATTTGCTCATAAATTTTTTTCTAAAACTTATGCAGCTTTCTGGAGCCAAATAAGGCCAAAAGCTTAGTGGATTGTTTTTATTTTTTTTCTTTTGCATAGCAAAATTATTTTTAATGAAAGGTAAATTTTGTACAAAATCAATATCTTTTCTTTTTAGAAAAAATTTCCTGATTTTTTCAACTTTATCTTCATGAAAATAATCATCACTGTCTAATAAGCATATTATAGAACCTTTTGATTTTTTAAATAGGCTCATATATCCATTCATAGCATCTAAAGCTGCGATTCTCTTTTTTTTACCTTTATTAAAAAATATTTTAATTTTTTTATTACTCTCAAATTTTTTTAAAATAATTTTTGAGTTGTCTGAAGATTTATCATCGAAAACTAAAATTTCTACATTTCTATATTTTTGATTCAGGCAAGAATTTATCGCTCTGGTCAATAATTTACCATTATTATAATTTATAATAAGTATTGAAATTAAAGTTTTTTGTTTTTTCATCAAATACGGTTTATATGAATAAAAATATTTATAGAACAATGAAACAAAAAAGACTAATCATTTTTATACCCTCTATTGAAGGAGGTGGCGTAGAAAAGAATTTGTTTATTATATCTAATTATTTAAAAGATAAAATAAATAAAATATCTGTTATTACAGTTTCAAAAAAATTTAGGAATAAGTTTAATAAGAAAATTAAGTTTATTTCGCTTAAAGCAAATTTTTGGGACACAATAGGCAGAAGAAAAAAATTTTTTGTAGGTTTGTTTCTGCTTTTTTTGGAGATTTTAAAGGATAGAAATATTCTAGTTTTTTGTTTTCAAGGAAATGTATACTGTACATTACTATGTAAATTATTAGGTATTAAAATTATTGTGAGATCTAATTCTGCCCCAGATGGATGGTCTCAGAATAAATTTAAACATTTAGTTTTTAAATATGTTTTTAAAAATGCAGATAAAATAATTGTCAACAGCTTAGATTTTAAAAAAAAATTTAAATCAAAGTTTAATATTCACACAGAATGTATTTATAATCCACTTAATAAAAAAGAAATAATTGAAAAATCAAAAATCAAAAATAAGATTAAATTTGATAAAAAGAAACTTAACCTAATAAATGTTGGTAGATACACAGATCAAAAAGACCAGATTACACTTCTTAAAGCAGTAAATCTGATTAAAAATAAAGTTAATTTTAATTTGCTGATCGTTGGAAGAGGAATAGAGAAAGAAAACTTACAGGATTATATAAAAAAAAATAATTTATCTAACCAAGTTCAACTTATTGATTATCAGCCTAATCCATTCAACTTAATTAAATCATCAGATATTTTTTGCTTAACATCATTATATGAAGGATTGCCAAATGTGTTACTTGAAAGTCAAGTACTTAAAAGATTTATCATTTCCTCAAACTGTCCTACGGGACCAAGGGAAATTCTTTTAGATGGAAAAGCAGGTTTTTTATTTGATATTAAAGATTATAAAAAACTATCAGAACTTATTATATATTACTCAAAAAATAGAAAATTATTATCAAAAAGAATTGAGTTTGGTTATAAGAATTTAAAAAGATTTGACTTTAAGCAAAATCTAAAGAATTATTTTGAAATAATCAATTCACTCATTTAATTAAAATGAGTTTACAAGAATTACACCTGTTACAATTAAAAATAATCCGATTATAGACAGCCAATTTAAACTTTGATTAAAAAAAATATAACCTAAAATAGCTACGGTAAATATCCCCAAACCGCTCCATGTTGCATATACAATTGCAATCGGAAGTTTGTTAACAACAAATGTGAGAAGAAAGAGTGCTGTGATATAGAAAATTGCTAGCAGAGTGGTTGGTATTATTCTAGTGAAATTTTGTGAAACAGGTAATAACATTGTCCCAGCAACTTCACAAAAAATTGCCCCAACTAAAATCAGATAGGTTTTAAACACTTTTTAAAATATTATTTTTGATAAGATCTTCTTTAATTTCCTCTAAAATCAAAGGGTCATCAATTGTTGGTGGCATTTTATATTCAACATTATCTGCAATTTTTCTTATTGTTCCTCTTAGTATTTTACCTGATCTCGTTTTTGGAAGTCTTTTAATGACTATAGCAATTTTAAAAGCTGCTACTGGACCAATTTTATCTCTAACCATTTGAATGCATTCTTTAGAAATTGTCTCATTATCTTTTTCTACACCTGCTTTTAATACAATCAGACCAATAGGTAACTGGCCTTTTAATTTATCAGCAATACCTAAAACCGCACACTCGGCAACAGATTGATGCTCAGATAAAACCTCCTCTATTGCTCCAGTAGAAAGTCTATGACCAGCAACGTTTATAATGTCATCTGTTCTGGACATAATCCATATATAACCATCTTCATCTATGTGTCCGGCATCATAGGTTTGATAATAACCTTCATAATTTGACATATAGTTTTCTTTATATCTTTTATCAGCATTCCAAAGTGTGGGAAAGGTTCCTGGTGGTAAAGGAAGTTTTACAACTATGTCTCCCATTTCATTTGGTTTAGCAATAGTTTTATCTGATTTTATAATTTTTACATCATAACCAGGCACTGCTTTACAAGCAGAACCATATTTAGTTTTCATCATTTCAATTCCTGTACAATTAGAGCTGATCGCCCAGCTGGTTTCAGTTTGCCACCAATGATCAATCACCGGAACTTTTAATAAATTTTCAGCCCATTTAATTGTATCTGGATCAGCTCTCTCTCCAGCAAGAAATAGACTTTCAAATCTTGAAAGATCATATTTTGAGAAGAACTTACCCTCTGGATCCTCTTTTTTGATTGCTCTAAAAGCTGTAGGTGCAGTGAATAAAGATTTGACTTTATAATCTGAAATAATCTTCCAAAAAGCTCCAGCATCAGGAGTACCTACCGGTTTACCCTCAAACAAAACTGTAGTGCAACCTTTGAATAATGGTGCGTAAACAATGTATGAGTGGCCAACAATCCAACCTATATCACTTGCAGACCACCAAATATCTCCCTCGTTAATATTGTAGATATTTTTCATAGTCCATTTTAAAGCTACTATATGACCACCAATATCTCTTACTATTCCTTTTGGAGATCCTGTTGTACCTGAGGTGTAGAGAATGTAAGCAAAATCATTTGAATTCATTTCAACGCAGTCAATTTCTTTTGCATTTGCAACAGCCTCGTCCCAACTAACTTCTTTAGGAGCGTTTAATTTGACTTCATGACTGGGTCTTTGAAATAAAATCATTTTATCAATCTTGTGAGTTGCCTGCTTAACTGCTTCATCAACTAAAGGCTTGTATTCTACAGTTCTTCCAGGTTCAAAACCACATGAGGCAGTAATTAATACTTTTGCTTTACTGTCATCGATTCTACTAGCAAGTTCGTTTGAGGCAAAACCACCAAATACAACAGAGTGTATGGCTCCTATCCGTGCACAAGCAAGCATAGCAATCACTGCCTCAGGTATCATTGGCATGTAAATGATTACTCTATCACCTTTTTTAACTCCTTGATTTCCAAGAGCTCCTGCAAATCTGGAAACTTTTAATTTTAATTCCTCGTAAGTGAACTTACTTTTATTGCCTGTAATAGGACTATCGTATATGAGGGCTGTTCTTTTACCATTACCTTGGTCAATATGAATGTCTAATGCATTATAACAGGTGTTTGTTATTCCATCTTCAAACCATTTATAAAAAGGTGCGTTTGATTTGTTAAGGATTTTAGTAGGTTTTTTAAACCAAAATATATCTTTAGAGGCTTCTTGCCAAAAAATTTCAGGATCTTCGATAGATTTTTTATATATGTCTTTAAATTTATTGGACATTAAAATTTGATTCGAGTTTATACATTTAATAGATAATTATAGTATAAATTGTATTTAATTTTAAAAAGCCAGTAAAATCAATGCTTATTAATGGTAATTTTGTCTTCAATTTACTGTTTTAATTTGGTATTTAACCCCCAACTTTGGCTTAGGTAAGCCTAAGCCTAGTTTATATAAACTAATAAAGTAAAAACTAACTAAAGAGGGAGTTTTTTATGAAAAAACTTAAATTGTTTGCTCTTACAGTTGTTGCCCTTATTGGTGTAACAACAGTAGCAAACGCTGCGACCGCTATGTTAGCTCAAGATGATTTCGTTGGAATATCTTTTTGGATAATTTCAATGGGTATGTTGGCTTCAACAGCTTTTTTCTTTATGGAGAGAAGCACAGTTAACCCAGCATGGAAAACATCTGTAACAGTAGCAGGTCTTGTAACTGGTATCGCTTTTATCCATTACATGTACATGAGAGATGTATGGGTAACTACAGGTGACTCACCAACAGTATATAGATATATTGACTGGTTAATTACTGTGCCATTACAGATGATAGAATTCTATTTAATTCTAGTAGCTGTAAGAAAAGCAAATTCTGGAATTTTCTGGAGATTGTTAATTGGTTCATTAGTAATGTTAATTGGTGGATATTTAGGAGAAGCTGGATACATCAACGCTACACTTGGTTTCATAATCGGTATGGCTGGTTGGGTATACATTCTTTATGAAATATTCTCAGGTGAAGCTGGAAAAGCTGCGTCTAAAAGTGGAAACAAAGCACTTGTAACCGCTTTTGGTGCAATGAGAATGATTGTTACAGTAGGTTGGGCAATTTATCCATTAGGTTATGTATTCGGTTACCTAACAGGTGGTGTAGATGCTAACTCACTAAACGTCGTTTACAATTTAGCTGACTTCATTAACAAAATTGCATTTGGTCTAGTAATCTGGGCTGCTGCAGTAAGTTCTGGAGCTGGATCAAGAGCTAGATAATAGCTTTTTAAATTAAATTTATAGGGCGAGTATGTTTTTGCATACTTGCCCTATTTTTTTTTATCTTTATATATATTTCTTATGCCAAAGATAACATACATAACATCTGAAAATGAAACTCACACAATAGATGTGGATAATGGTTTAACAGTTATGGAGGGAGCTGTTCAAAATAATATTCCTGGAATTGACGCAGATTGTGGTGGAGGGATGGCATGTGCAACTTGCCATGTTTATGTCACAGAAGATTGGTTTGATAAACTACCAAAAAAAGAAGATGGTGAAGAAGATATGTTAGATATGGCATACGAACCAAAAAAAAATAGTAGATTAAGTTGTCAGATAGTTGTTTCAGACGAATTGGATGGTTTAAAAGTTAATATTCCATCTAAACAAGGTTAAAATGATTAAAACAGATGCACTCATTATAGGCGCAGGACCAACAGGCTTGTTCACAGCGCATCAATTAAAATTAATAGGTCTTAATTGTGAGATAGTTGATAATCTAGATAAAATAGGTGGTCAATGCATAGAGCTTTATCCAGATAAACCAATTTATGATATTCCCGCTGTTCCTGAATGCACAGGAGAAGAATTAACAAAAAATTTAATTAATCAGTTAAAACCTTTTGATATTAAATTTCATTTAAGTGAAAGAGTAGAGGAAGTAAAAAAAGATGATGTAAACTGGATTGTAAAGACAAGCAATGGAAAAATATTTTCAACTCCAAATGTAATTATAGCAGGAGGAGTTGGTTCTTTCGAACCAAGAAAATTTCCTGTAAAGGAATGTGAGAAATTTGAAAATAAATCCGTTTTTTATTCAGTAAATGATAAAAAAATTTTTGAGGGAAAAACAGTAGCAATTTTTGGTGGAGGAGATAGTGCATTAGATTGGGCAGTTGAATTATCAAAAAATTCTAAAGTAAATTTGATACATAGAAGAGAAGAATTTAGAGGAGCACAAGCTACAGTTAATAAAGTGCATGCGTTAGTAAAAGAAGGTAAAATAAATCTTTTTACAAAATATCAAATGACATCAGTCAAAGGCAATGGTCTATTAGAAAGTATAGATATAAAAAATGATGATGAAGAAAAAAAGAATATAAAAGCTGACTATGTATTGGGTTTTTTTGGTTTAATTATGCAGCTAGGACCTATTGCTAATTGGGGACTTAATTTAAATAAAAAAACTATAGAGGTTGATACAGAAAAATTTGAAACCAATCAAAAAGGGATTTATGCAGTGGGCGATATTTGTAGTTACCCTGGTAAATTAAGACTAATTTTGTCTGGATTTCATGAAGGTGCTCTAGCAGCAAGAGCATGTTTTAAATTAGCAAGACCTAATGAAAAATATAGATTTGAATTCACTACAACTTCATCAAGCTTATTGAAAAGACTTGGAAAAAAAGAGTGATAGATCTTTACTCAGCTAATACACCAAACGGCAAAAAAATTAGTATTATGCTTGAGGAAATTGGATTTGACTACAAAGTAATTAAAGTTGACATTAATAATGATGAGCAATTTAAGGATGAATTTAAAAAGATAAGTCCTTTAAGCAAAATTCCAGTGATTATTGATCATAAAAATAAAAAAACTGTCTTTGAATCTGGAGCAATCTTGATTTATTTAGCTGAGTTAAGTGGAAAATTTTATAATTCTGAGGAAAGGTTAGAAATTAACCAATGGCTTATGGCTCAAATGGGTTATGTTGGCCCAATGCTAGGCCAGCACCATCAATTCCATCATTACAATCCGGGAAAAAGTAAATTTGGTGAGGAAAGGTATTTTAAAATTTCTAGACGAATATACAAAGAGTTAGACGAGAGACTATCTAAATCAAAATATTTGTCAGGTGATAATTATACAATTGCAGATATTGGGACATTCCCCTGGATAGCAAGACACGAATGGCATGATATTGGTCTTAAAAATTTTAAAAATCTTACTAGATGGTATAATGAAATTTCTGAACGTGATGCTGTCATAAAAGGTTTTTCATTTATGAATAAAAATGAGTTACCACCAAAACCTTAATAGTCTAACCCTAGGAATTTAGCAATCTCATTAATGACACAATAATACCGTGACCAGATAATTCAATTGCAAGAACTATAATAATGATAAAAATAATATTTTTATTCATCGTGTAAATACAAATAACAAAAGAAGTATCCAAAAAAAAGCATAATAAAAATAAATATACTTTTTGGTAAAATTGTAAGTAATTGGATTATGAATTTTTTTCTTCTTCTTTTTAGTCATCTGCGTGAACTTTTTCATTTTTTTCATGTTTTTCTTGTGCTGAAATAGTGTATTTCGCTACTGGCCTTGCCATAAGCCTTTTTAATCCGATAGGTTCAGCAGTGTCTAAACAAAAACCATAAGTGTCATCTTTTATTCTCATCAAAGCTTTATCAATTTCAGAAATTAGCTTGATTTGTCTATTAATAGCTTTCATTTCAACATTTTTATCAGTGTAAGAGCTTGCTTGATCAACAATATCTGCAGAAATGCTATTATCATCCATACTTCCGTTGTACAAAGCTTCATTATTTGCTTTTACAAGTTCTTTTCTCCACTCTTGTAACTTAATTCTAAAAAAAACTTTGTGTTTTTCGCACATATATTTTTCAGTATCTTTTGGAATATAAGTTTTAGAAATTTTAATTTGACCTTTAATTGTATCTTTAGTTTTAGCTACTGTAGTTTTTACTGCTGAGGTCTTAGCAGTTGTCTTAACTTTATTTTTACTGGCAGTTTTATTCTTTGCTTTTACAACTTTTTTTTTAACTTTGCTGGTTTTAGCCATATTTTCTAATTGAGTTCGAGGGAGTATATTCAGCAAAATATGGGTGTCAAGCAACGTTAATTATTGTAATTATTAAACAATGATCAGTTTAAATAGAAATATAAATAATATTTTTTTTATTTTTGTTTTATCACATTTATTAATTTGGACGGTTGTTCCTACAATAACTAATAAAAATCTACCCCTAGATGTCATCGAAGCATTAGCGTGGGGCAGCAATTTAGACTGGGGTTTCAACAAACATCCACCAGGAAGCGCTTTTTTTCCAGAAATTTTCTTTCAGATATTTGGTGCACAGGATTGGGCATATTATTTCTTAAGCTCATTATTTGTGGTGATTTCTTTTTATTTTGTTTTTAAAGTCGCTGATGAGATTTTATCAAGCAAACTATTAAGTCTTTTTTCCGTTTTAATTTTAGAGGCAATTTATTTCTATAATTTTACGACACCTGAGTTTAATGTAAATGTATGCCAGCTTCCATTTTGGTCTTTAGTGGTTTATTTTTCATGGAAAATTTACTCTTCAAAAGAGATAAAATTATCAGATTGTTTTTTTATTGGTTTATTTAGTGCAATAGGATTTCTGTCAAAGTACTTATTTGTATATCTATTAGCATCAATCTTTTTACTTTTTATTTATGTAATATTAATTAAAAAAGATAGAAAGTTTGATTTCAAATACTTTATTACTTTAGAGGTTTTTGTAATTTTATTAATTCCTCATTTCATGTGGTTATATGGTAATGATTTTATTACAATTCTTTATGGCTTAAAAAGGACTGGCTTAGAACCAAGTTTAATAAATCATTTTGAACAGCCAATATTGTTTTTACTTAAACAAGTAGGAATACTTCTTCCGTTTTTCTTTTTAATTTGGTTATTGGTTAAAAAAATTAATTTTAAGTTTAATGTTAAAGATAAAAAATTACTATTTTTATTAGTTATAAACTTATTACCAATCTTCCTAATTTTTATTACTTCTGCGATAATGGGTTTTAAAATCAGAACGATGTGGATGACGCCCTTTTATTTATATTTTGGGGTTCTATTTATCTATATTTTGAAATCGCGAATAAATATTAAAAAAACAAATTCTTTTTTATTGGGATTTTTGTTTCTATTTTTTTTGTCACCAATTATTTATTCTTACGTTTCAATTTCCCAAACAGATAAAAGAACTGACTATCCTGGAAAAGAGATTGCATCCAAAGTTCAATTAATTTGGAGTAAAGAATTTAATGGAGAAATTCAATTCGTCACTGGAGACGAATGGAAAGCTGGAAATCTATCGTATCACTTAAAATCACGACCTGTTTGGGAGGGATCTACCAATAGTGAGATATTGAAAAATGCATCACAATTTATTTGTGTTGAAGATGTTTGTTTGGGAAGATACTAAAATTAGATTATATTATGAAAATAATAATTTTAATCCCGGTGTATAATGATTGGCAATCGGTATACAAACTTACCGATGAAATTAATAAACTATCGTTAAGAGAAGAATTTGAAATTTCAGTTTACATACTTAATGATTATTCAAATCATGATCGTCCTGATTTTGAAAAAAATCTAGAAAATATAAATTCTATAAAGATATTTAATATGAAAAAAAATCAAGGACATGCAAGATGTATCGCTACTGGTTTGAGATATATTTTTGAAAAAGATAATTTTGATTATGTTATTCCTATGGATGGCGATGGTGAAGATAGACCTGAGGAAATTGAATTTTTTTTAAACCAAATAAAAAAATCACACGATAAACCTATTGTAGGTGAAAGAGTGAAAAGATCAGAAAAAATGATGTTTAAAATTTGTTATCAATTACATAAATTTATTACATTAGTATTTACAAGTAAGTCAATTAAGTTTGGAAACTTTAGCTGTCTTCCAAGATCAATTGTTGAAAAAATGATTAATGAGAAAGCTACATGGAATAGTTTTTCGGGTTCATTAAAAAAAATTGAAAATGACTTAATTTCTATTCCCTCTATTAGAGGTAATCGATATTTTGGACCATCAAAAATGAGTTTTATTAATTTAATTAAACACTCACTTTCAATTATTAGCGTGTTCAGAAAAACTTTTTTAATTCGATCTGCATTATTTATAATAATTTATATTTTAATGATTAAAAGTAATGCATCAATAATCACTGCAATACCTCTCATTTTTTTATTAGTAGCTGTTTATTCAATCTCAAATTTAGCATTAAGAGAAAATATGGAAGAATTTAAAAATTGTTTAAGCCAAATAAATGATATTGAGAATATTAAATGAAAAAAAAAGATCTTTATTATGAGAGAATTCCTACAAAACTTTTAAGAGAGGATGTCAGATATTTAGGAAACATATTAGGGCAGGTAATAAGGGCACAAGAAGGACAAAAGTTTTTTAATTTAGTTGAAAAAGTTAGAAAATTATCAAAAGCTAATAAAGCCAATCCTAATTCAAAAAAACTAAATAATGATGTAATTAACTCAATCAAAAAACTTGATCCTAAAAATACTTTTAAAATAACTCGAGCATTTTCACATTTTATGAATTTTATGAATTTAGCCGAGCTAGTTGATGCCTCTAGAAGTATAAATGAAAATGAAAATAATAAGAAAAAATTAAATAAAAAAAATTTATTTATTGAGGAAATTTTTGAAGACTTGTTTAGAAAAAAAAATATTTCAGACACTAAGATTTATGATTTAGCTAAAAATCTTAATATAGGTATTGTTTTAACAGCTCATCCGACAGAAGTAAAAAGAAGAACTTTAATTCAAAAATATCATAAAATTATAGAGATACTTGAGGAGCGAGAATTATTTAAAAATTTTCCCTCAAAATTAAAAGTTCTCGATAAAAATCTTTACGATGAGTTGACGATTATTTGGAATACTGATGATCTTAAAAGATTTAAACCATCACCATTTGATGAGGCTAGATGGGGATTGGCTATCATTGAAGATAGTTTGTGGGATACAGTTCCAAAAGTTTATAGAAAATTAAATTCTATATTTGTAAAAAATATGGGTAAAAATTTACCAAAAAACTTTAATCCTATTGTATTTGGTTCATGGATGGGTGGTGATCGAGATGGCAATCCTAATGTTACTTCAGAAGTCACAAGAAAAGTAATTTTACTCTCTAGATGGGAAGCAGCTAAATTATATGAAAAAGCTCTCACTAAAATAATAAGATCCTATTCTATGGAAAAGGCTTCAATAAAAATCTTAAGTAAAGTTGGTCAATCATTCGAGCCTTATAGAGTTTTTTTAAGACCTTTGAGAGACAAAATGAGAATTACCCACAGATCTATTGAACAACACTTGGTGCATAATAAGCCGTTAGATCAAAAAAAATTATTAAGTTCTCGAGAGGAAATTCTTAAACCTTTAAGAGTTGTAAGAGAGTCTTTAGAGCAAAATCAAAATGAGAATATTGCTAGTAGTGAATTGTTAGATTTAATGAGGCGAGCAAAATGTTTTGGGATTAATTTAGCTAGATTAGATATCAGGCAAGAGTCTGCAAGACATAAACAATTGATATCTGAGTTTGTTAAAACGAAGTATAAAAAAAATTATTCAAATTTTACTGAGAAAGAAAAAATAAAATTTTTAAAGAAATTTATAACTTCTAAATCTAATAAAATTAGAAATTTCCAATTTAAGAATAAAGAAAATAAGGAAGTATGGAAAACTTTTAGTACTTTATCTAAAGAGCCACCAGAGTGTTTAGGTGCATATGTAATATCAATGACTACCTCTGCTTCAGATATTTTATCAGTATCTTTCTTACAAAAAGAAGCAAATATAAAAAACAAATTAAGAGTAGTCCCTTTATTTGAAACTTTAGATGATCTTATTAATGCAAAATCTATTATGGAAACCTTGTTCTCACAAAAATGGTATAGAAAACTGATCAATCATGAACAGGAGGTAATGATTGGATACTCAGACTCAAGTAAGGACGCTGGAAAAATATGTGCTAGTTGGCATCAATATAAAGCACAAGAAGAAATTATAAAATTAGCAAAAAAATTTAAGATTAAAGTAACCTTTTTTCACGGCAGAGGTGGATCAGCTGGTAGAGGAGGAGGTCCGATACAGGCTACTTTAAGATCACAACCTCCAAATTCAGTTAATGGCAATATAAGAATTACTGATCAAGGTGAGGTAATTCAACAAAAGTATGGTTATGAACCTTTAGCTAATTATAATTTATGTAGTTACATTGGTGCTGTTACAGAAGCTACATTAAATCCCCCACCAATTCCTAAAAAAAATTGGAGAGATTTAATTGAAAAAATGTCTGACATTTCTAAAAACTCATACAGAAAAAATATAAATCAAAGTTCAGATTTTATTGAGTATTTTAGGACTGTCACGCCGCATAAAGCACTTGGTAAATTATCTATTGGTTCAAGACCATCAAAAAGAAAAAATGTTGATAATATAAAAAGCTTGAGAGCAATACCTTGGGTTTTTGCATGGACACAGATCAGATTAATGCTTCCAGCCTGGTTAGGAAGTGCAGAAGCATTAAGATACTCTTATATCAAACAGTTTAGAAAAACTTTATATGATATGGAAAAAAATTGGCCTTTTTTTAATTCAATGCTTGATATGCTTGATATGGTAATTTCTAAAGCTGATCCAGAAATTTCAAAAATTTATGAGGAGTTTCTCGCTGATAAAAAACTTCAAAGAGTTGGACAGAAACTAAGATTTCAATTTGATACAATTAAGGAATTAAATAAAAAAATTACCCCTAAGGAAATTTTGAAGATAAGAAAAGAATTTAGATCTAAGGTATTAGCAAGAAATATCTACTCTGAGGTTTTAAATATTATTCAGCCAATAGTTATTTTTAAATTAAAGAAGAAAAAAGATAAAAAAAATAGAAAATATTTAGAGGATGCTTTGCTGACCTCTATCGCAGGTATTTCCGCTGCCATGAAAAATACTGGATAATAAAATTGATTAAGCTCTAATTGTCGGTAGACAATAAAAATCAGCTGTATCTATTTTAGAAGAGTATTGTCTTCTCATATTCCATTTTTTATGAACCCCAGCGCTTGCAAGACTTAAAGTAGATCTGCCATATCTGTAATTAGTATTATCAATTGATCGCATTAAACTTTTTATCTTTTCGTCTTTTTCTGATGAAAATAAATTTTTTCTACCATCGTCGTTACGTAGTCCTGTAAGCATAACACCTGCTTTCTGATATCGATATCCATTTTTGAAAATGCTCTCTAAAATCGAAACTGCAGTTTTAACAGTTTCAATACTATTGTTTGTTGCAATTGGAAAATCAATTGTCTTTGTATTTGAATAATAACCATAGTCTCTTTGAAAAGGACTAGTTCTGACAAAAACTGTAATTGCTTTTGCAACCAAAGACTCTGATCTAATTTTTTCAGATGCATTTAAACAATAATTTGCAACTGCTTCTTTTAATTCTTGAAACTTTTCAATTCTTTTTCCAAATGATCTTGAAACTACACAGCTTTTCCTTTTTGTTTGTGTTGTCTCTAAACCAATACATGGTACTCCTCTAAGTTCCATTGCAGTTCTAGAACTTAAAACATTGGAACATTTTTTGATCCATGTATTAGATTTATTCTTAAGTTGTTTTGCATTATAAATTCCGTTCTTTTGATAAAACTTCGTAAGTTGCCTACCAACGCCCCACACATCATTAATTTCAACTTTTTCTAAGATAGGATTTAAATTCTCAATGCCAATTAAACTTGTTACTCCTGATTGTTTTTTCTTTGCGATATGATTTGCAACTTTACTTAAAGTTTTAGTTTTAGCGATACCAATACTAGTTGGAATACCAGTCCATTGTAAAACTGTCTCTCTAATTTCTCTTCCAACTTTTTCAACTTCTGAGTCTGGAAAATTAGATAAATCTATAAATGCTTCATCAATTGAATACACTTCTATTTCAGTATTAAATCTTTTCAGAGTTCTCATTACCCTTCTAGATAAATCTCCATACAAAGAGTAATTTGATGAAAAAACTTCAACTTTATTTTTTACAATAATATCTTTTGCTTTAAAGTAAGGCTCACCCATCTTGATCCCTAGCGCTTTTGCTTCATTAGATCTAGAAATGATACAACCATCATTATTGGATAAAACAACCACAGGTTTTTTTCTTATTTTTGGATTAAACAATCTTTCACATGAAACATAGAAAGAATTACAATCAACTAAGCCTATTTTTTTAGTACGTAGAATGGATGACATAAGTCACAACCCCCCAAATAAAAACATCTTCTTCTTCATTGATTAAAATTCTGTTAGAAAAATCTTTAGAACCTGACGATAGAAATTTTTTATCTCTTTCTTGAACTAAAGTTTTAACTACAAGTTCATCATGAACATTTGCAATAACCGTTGAAAAATTTTTTGGTTTTAAACTTTTGTCGACAACTAATAAATCCCCATCATTAATTCCAACATCAACCATAGATTTTCCCTGTACTCTGATGATGAAAGTAGCTGGAACATTTTTGATTAAATGCATGTTCAGATCGATATCTTCTTCAATATAATCAGTGGCAGGTGAGGGAAAACCAGCACCAGCTTTATGTAGATAATAGGGAATAGTTAGTTTCATGTTCTTGTTTTGTTCTAATTTATAGTCCATTTATACAATGCACGCAAGAGGTTGTATTTTGAGTCCGTAATTGAATCAAAAGTGAATCAAAACGTGAACATCAAAACTATATTTTGTATGCTTGTGGATAACTTCAACCAAGGATAGTTTTAAATTCTAATTTAATTATAAAAGGAGAAAAATAATGAGTTCAATTGAAGTCAAAACTTTTGATAATCCAGACGAAAGTAACACGAATTTTAAAAATGCTAAAATAGATATTGTGAAAGTAGGAGATCAAAGAGTTATGAGATTAGTTTTACAACCAGGTTGGAAATGGTCACAAGACATTAAGCCAACAGTTGGCACAGCTAGCTGTAAAGCAAAACATCTTGGAGTAATTGTTTCAGGAGCGGTCTGCGCAAAACATGATGATGGAACTGAATTAACTTATAAAGCTGGTGATGCATATTCAATAGAACCAGGTCATGATGGTTGGGTGGTAGGTGATAAACCTGCGGTAGTTTATGAGTTTCATGGTAAATGGGGAGAATAGTGAAAAAACTAGTATGTCATTGTGGAGCTGTAGAGGCTGAAATAAATTTAGATGGAGATTTAGCTAAAGTAATAAAATGCAATTGTTCTATTTGTAAAAGAAAAGGAGCAATTATGTCGATGGTAAAAAATGAAGATTTCAAAATTGTAAAAGGACAAGATAAACTAAAACTCTATCAGTTCCATTCAAAAGTTGCCAAACATTACTTCTGTTCTGATTGTGGAATTTACACTCATCATAATCCAAGAATTAACCCAGCTATGACAGGATTTAATGTTGGGTGTGTTGATGAAATAAATACTTTTGAAATGAAAGATGTGCCAGTAAACGATGGTCAAAATCATCCTTTAGACAAAAAATAATTTTCATGCAACAATTCAGCTTATGCTTTGGTAAGGTAAAAAAAGATTGTTTGAAGTTTATCAAATCTCAAGAAACAAAAGCCGATAAATTTAAAAATAAAGAAAGAATGATTAAATCTTTCTTAATCCCATTATGTTTTTGGATCAGTAAAAAAGCTGATAAAAAAAGACCGTATTTTGTAGGATTAGCAGGAGGTCAAGGAACTGGTAAAACTACAATTAGTGCTTTAATCAGAATTATATTAACAAAATACTTTAAGTTAAATGTTTTTAGAATTTCAATAGATGACTTCTATAAAACAAGAAAAGAGCGAATAAATTTATCAAAAAGAGTTCATCCTATGCTTTTAATTAGAGGTGTACCTGGAACACATGACATTAATATGATGCTGAATTTTTTCAGAAAATCAAAAAGTAAGAAATTCAATAGATTAAAATTACCAACATTTAATAAAGCAATTGATGACAGGTTTAATAAAAAAAGATGGTACGATTTAAAGAAGAGACCAGATGTAATTATTTTTGAAGGATGGTGCGTGGGCGCAAAATCAGAAAAAAATAATACTTTAAAGAAAACAATTAATTCATTGGAAAAGGCAAAAGATCAAAAACAGATTTGGAGAAAATATGTTAACAATCAATTAAAATCAAAATATAAAAATCTATATTCACAATTAAATTGTTTGGTTTATCTCAAAGCAAAAAATTTTAGCTTGTTACAAAAATGGAGATTAAAACAAGAGAGGAAACTTTGGGTTCAAAGCAAAGTAAAATCAAAAATAATGAGTAGAGGAGATGTATTAAATTTTATGCAAACTTATCAAAGAATTACTCAAAATATGTTTAGAAATATGCCTAAATATGCATCAGTAATATTCAATTTAAATAGTAACCATCAAATTAAATCTGCTGTATATAAAAAATAATGAAATTATTTTTAAAATTTATTTTAATCTTTACTTTTTCTTGTAGTCCTGCTCTCACAGAAAGTTTTAATTCTGCTTTGAAAAGAGCTTATGAAAATAATCCAGAATTAAATGCAGAAAGAGAAAGTATCAATATTTCCGAGGAAGAGTACAAAATTTCGATAAGCTCCTATCTTCCATCAATTACTTTAGAGGGTAGTAAAAGTGAGGAGGACACAGATAAACTTACTAATAGAGATGGTTCAAATGCTACTATTACTGATGTTGACCCTGAAACAAAATCTATTAAAGTAACACAAACTCTTATTGATTTCGGAAGGGGTGCTGAATTATCAAAAAGTAAAATTGGAATTGATTTAGCTAAAGCAAAACTCAAGAAAAAAGAACAAGATATCTTATATAAAGCTGTAGAGGCCTACACAGGACTAATTTCCTCTAAAGAAAAATTTATTATCAATTCATCAAATGTAAATTTGTTAGAAAGACAAGTCGAGACTGACAGAATAAGACTAGAAAGAGGAAATATATCCTTATCTGATGTCGCTCAGTCAGAGTCATCATTGGCAGGAGCTCAAGCTAAATTAATCCAAGCAGAGAATGAACTCTTAACTAGTAGGTTAAATTATGAGAATATAATTGGAGAATTAAATGATATTGAAAGTTTAGATAAAAGTTCAATTTTTAATTTAAACTTACCAAATCAATTGAATGATGCAATTAGTATGTCAAAAAAAAATAATCCTGATTTAATCATTGCAAAACTTGATTATGAGCAATCAAAAAAAGATACGATTAGTGCTAGATCCGATTTAGCTCCAACAGCTAAATTATCTTTTGACAGATCAAAATCGGAAGACTCAAGTTCGACAGTTGATGAAAAGGAAAAAGATGTGTTAAAAGCAACTGTAACTTGGCCTTTCTTTTCTGGGGGAAAAAATTATGCAAATCTAAATAAAAATAAAAGTGCTGAATTACAAAAAAGTTTATTATTAGATAACTCTATCAAAAAAAATCAAACAGATGTTGCTAGCGCTTGGTCATCATATCAATCAAATCAAAGTTTACTAAATTCAGTTCGAGCTCAAGTAGATGCCGCTGAAATAGCAAACGAAGGTATTGTTGCTGAATATAATAGTGGTTCTGATAGAACAACATTAGAGGTTATTCAGTCTAATTCGTTACTATTAAATGCCCAGATTTCATTAGCTGATTCTGAGAGAAATTATATTCTTTCACAGTTCAATCTTTTAAGATCAGTCGGTTTATTGACAAGCGATTATCTAAAAATCCAATAAGTATTGACCTTTTTTCTAAGATTTAAAATAGATCTTGCCAATGAGAACAAAATGTGTACATTTATTATATGATTCGAGTGTTAAAAAAATTAAAAAAAAGGGCTAAAAATGACGAAAAATAACCTAAAGGTAGTTAAATCTACCAAAGATCAAGAAATGGATATTAAAGAAAAAAACAAAGCATTAGATGCTGCAATCAGTCAAATAACAGACAGCTTTGGAAAAGGTTCAGTTATGAAGCTTGGCGAAAAAAGAGCTATGGATATTGAGTCAATATCTACAGGTTCTTTGAGTCTAGATCTAGCTTTGGGAATAGGTGGATTACCTAAAGGAAGAATTATTGAAGTTTATGGACCAGAATCTTCAGGAAAAACAACATTAGCATTACAAGTAGTTGCTGAAGCTCAAAAAGCAGGCGGAATTTGTGCATTTGTTGATGCAGAGCATGCTTTAGATCCAGTTTATGCAAAAAAATTAGGTGTTAATACTGAGGAGCTTTTAATCTCACAACCAGATGCTGGTGAACAAGCTTTAGAAATTGCTGATACACTAGTAAAATCAGGCTCTATTTCAGTTATCGTAATTGATTCTGTTGCAGCTTTAACTCCAAAAGCTGAAATTGAAGGTGAGATGGGTGATCATCATGTTGGTCTTCAATCAAGATTAATGAGTCAAGCTTTAAGAAAATTAACTGGTTCAATCTCAAATACAAATACAATGATGATTTTCATTAACCAAATTAGAATGAAAATTGGAGTTATGTTTGGAAGCCCTGAAACAACATCAGGAGGAAATGCACTTAAGTTTTATTCATCTGTAAGAATGGACATTAGAAGAATTGGTGCCATCAAAGATAAAGATGAAATTATCGGAAATACTACAAGAGTAAAAGTAGTTAAGAATAAAGTTGCGCCACCATTTAAAGTTGTCGAGTTTGATTTGATGTATGGAAGAGGTATTAGCAAAATGGGTGAGTTAGTCGATCTAGGTGCTAAAGCTGACATCATTGAAAAATCAGGAGCTTGGTATGCTTATAAAGGCGAGAAAATTGGACAAGGCAGAGAAAATGCAAAAACTTATCTTGCACAAAACCCTAAAGTTGCTGCAGAAATAGAAATGGCAATTAGAGAAAAAGCTGGTGTGATTTCAAAGAAAATTGAAGGAAATCCATTAAGTCCAGAAAAAATTGAAAAGGAGAAAAAAGTAGCAGAAAAAGAAGAGGCTGCAAAGGAGACTACTCCTACTAAAAAGAACTAGAATTAAAGGTCATCTTTAAATTATAAAGGCGCTTATTATAAGCGCCTTTCCCCCTTATCGTTATCTAGACATAGAACAAAAAAGCTGTATTTTAAAAATATGGCGGACAAATCATTAAATGGTATAAGAAGTACCTTTCTTAAATACTTTGAGAAAAATGATCATAAGATTGTTGAGTCTAGTAATTTAGTTCCAAATAATGATCCAACCTTAATGTTTGCAAATTCAGGGATGGTTCAGTTTAAAAATGTGTTTACAGGTTTAGAGAAAAGAGATTATCAAAGGGCTACTACTTCACAAAAATGTGTTAGAGCAGGTGGAAAACATAATGACTTAGAAAACGTTGGTTATACACCAAGGCATCATACTTTTTTTGAAATGTTGGGAAACTTTTCTTTTGGAGATTATTTTAAAGAGAGAGGAATTGAACTTGCATGGAATTTAATTACTAAAGATTTTGGTCTAGACAAAAATAGGCTTTATGTAACAGTTTTTCACGAAGATGATGAAGCGTTTAATTTTTGGAAGAAAATAGGGGGTTTTAGCGATGATAGAATAATTAGAATTGCAACATCTGATAACTTTTGGTCAATGGGTGAGACTGGTCCTTGCGGTCCTTGCTCAGAAATATTTTATGATCATGGTGATCATTTAAAAGGTGGATTGCCAGGGACGAAAGATCAAGATGGAGATCGTTTTATTGAAATTTGGAACTTGGTCTTTATGCAGTATGAGCAAGTCTCAAAGGAAAAAAGAATAGATTTGCCAAAACCATCTGTTGATACAGGGATGGGATTAGAGAGAATTGCAGCTCTTTTACAAGGCACACACGATAATTATCAAACTGATCATTTTAAAAAATTAATTAGCTCAATATCTGATGTAACAAAAGTCAAACAAGAAGATAAAAATATATCAAGTTTTAGAGTAATTGCTGATCACTTAAGAGCAAGCTCATTTCTTTTGGCTGAAGGAGTTTTACCATCAAATGAAGGTCGTGGATATGTTTTAAGAAGAATTATGAGAAGAGGAATGAGACATTCTCATTTGTTAGGATCTAAAGAACCAATTTTTTATAAAATTTTTGACTCTTTAAAAAATGAGATGTCAGGAAATTATCCAGAGCTTGAAAGATCTCAATCTTTAATCAAAGAAACTTTAAGGATGGAGGAGGAAAAATTTTTAGTTTTACTTGATAGAGGTATCAAAATTTTGAATAATGAAATTGCAAAAATAGATAAAGTTTTACCTGGGGATGTCGCTTTCAAATTATATGACACCTACGGTTTTCCATTAGATCTTACTGAAGACATTTTAAAGAATAAATCATTAAAAGTTGATCATCAGAAATTTGATGAATTAATGAAAAAAAGCAAAGAACTTGCAAAAAAGAATTGGAAAGGTTCTGGAGATAGTTCTGAGGAGGCTATTTGGTTTTCAATTAAAGATAAAACTGGTCCAACAGAATTTTTAGGTTACGAGTCTAATCAGTCTGAGGGTGTTGTGTTAAACTTAATTAAAGATAACAAAGAGACAAAATCTTTATATTCTGGGGAAGAGGGAATGATCATTACCAATCAAACCCCGTTTTATGGAGAGTCAGGCGGACAACTTGGTGATAAAGGTACAATTGTTTCTGGTAATTCTGTTTTTGAAGTAGAAGATACGCAAAAGAAACTTGGAGACTTATTTGTTCATTACGGATCTTTGAAAACTGGAGAAATAAAAATTAATGATGCGGTGGAAATGAAAATAGACATAAAGAGAAGAGATAACTTGAAAGCTTACCATTCTGCTACTCACTTGCTCCACGAGTCACTAAGAAGAACCTTAGGCAAACATGTTATGCAAAAAGGATCATTAGTTGCACCTGACAGACTAAGATTTGACTTCAGTCATATGAAACCAATTACTAATGAGGAGTTAGAGACTATCGATAAGTTGGTTAATGAATATGTTTCAAATAGTTCTGAGGTAACAACAAGAATTATGACACCAAAAGCCGCTATTGAAAAAGGGGCCTTAGCTTTTTTTGGTGAAAAGTATGGTGAAGAAGTTCGTGTAGTTTCAATGGGTAAAGAAAAAGAAGCTTATTTTTCAACAGAATTGTGTGGAGGAACTCATGTCAAAAATACGGGAGATATTGGAAAATTTAAGACAGTAAGTCAATCATCTATAGCTGCGGGAGTAAGAAGGGTAGAAGCTTTAAGAGACAGTCAACTAGAAGAATATATTAAAAATAAAGAAAAAATCTCATCATTATCAATTCAGAAAGATGAAGAGACTATAAAAAAATTATCAGCTCAAATAATAAAGCTTGGAGGTAAACCAAATATTGAAAATGAAGATCTTAAAGAACTTATAAAAAATCTTACCAAAAAGCTTGAACAATTAAATGTTAGTTCAGTTCTTAAAGATAAAACAAAAAATATTATAAAAGATCAAGAAATCAATAAAATTAAAGTTAGATTTCAAAAAGTTAAAGATTTGCCACCAAAAGATTTAAGAAAATTAGTTGATAGTGGTAAAAAAGAGTTAGGTGAAGGTATTGTAGTTATATTCGCAAGTAGTGATGGTAAAGTTGGTTTAGGGGTTGGTATAACTAATAAATTAATTGACAAATATGATGCGGTAAAATTTGTAAAATTAGGCTCTGAAATCATTGGTGGAAAAGGTGGTGGTGGAAGAAAAGATTTTGCTCAAGCAGGTGGACAAGACCAAAACAAAATTGATGAGGCTTTTGAAAAAATTAAGTCTCTAATTTAATTTCTTCTTAAGATTATTATCAATTGCATCCAAAAATTGATTGGTTGTGAGATATTTACTTGATGGACCAACTAATATTGCAAGGTCTTTAGTCATTGATCCACTTTCAACGCAATTAATACAAACTTGTTCAAGAGTATTTACAAATTTTATTAACTCATTATTTCCATCTAATTTACCCCTATGGGCCAAACCTCTAGTCCAAGCAAATATCGAAGCGATCGGATTTGTTGAAGTTTCCTTTCCTTGTTGGTGTAAACGATAATGTCTAGTCACAGTCCCATGTGCAGCCTCAGCTTCCATAATTTTCCCATCTGGTGTCAACAATGTACTTGTCATTAATCCTAAAGATCCATAACCTTGGGCCATAGTATCAGATTGAACATCGCCATCATAATTTTTACAAGCCCAAATATATTTTCCACTCCATTTCATTGCACACGCAACCATATCGTCTATCAGTCTATGCTCGTAGGTTAAATTGTGTTTCTCAAAATCTTTTTTATATTCTTTATCAAAAATTTCTTGAAATATATCTTTAAATCTTCCGTCATATTTTTTTAAAATAGTATTTTTTGTAGACATATAAACAGGCCATTTTTTTATCAGCCCATAACTAAAACAAGATCTTGCAAAGTCTTCTATTGATTTATCTAAATTATACATTGATAACGCAACTCCAGGCCCAGTAAAATTAAATACCTCATATTTAATTTCATCTTTACCATTCTCTGAAGTCCATTTTACTTCCATTTTACCTTTTCCAGGAACTTTAAAGTCAGTCGCACGGTACTGATCACCAAAGGCATGTCTTCCAATTACAACGGGGTCAGTCCACGATGGAACTAATTTTGGAATATTTGAGCAAATTATTGGTTCTCTAAATACAGTTCCACCAATAATATTTCTGATAGTACCATTTGGAGATCTCCACATCTTTTTTAAATCAAACTCTTTTACCCTCGCCTCATCAGGTGTTATTGTTGCACATTTAATGCCAACCCCAATTTTTTTGATTGCGTTAGCTGAATCTATTGTAATTTGATCGTTGGTATTATCTCTACTCTTCATGCCAAGGTCATAATACTCTATGCCAAGATCTAGATATGGGAGAATTAGTTTATTTTTAATAAATTCCCAGATAATTCTTGTCATCTCATCCCCATCTAGCTCAACAACAGGGTTTTTAATGTTAATTTTGCTCACTTATTTATATATATCTTATTAATTGAATTTCGCGATTTTATATACATATTAATGAAAAATTATCAAATAGAAGAATATGTTTAGCAAGATATTTCCGAAAATTCACGTTGACGGCTATAAGTTTTTAGTTATCTCAGGAATAATTACAATAGTCTTTTATATTTTTAGTGATTTTTTAGCTTTACTCGGTCTTCTATTAACAATTTGGGTTTATTATTTTTTTAGAGATCCTGAAAGAATTGCCATTGAAGATGACAATTACCTGGTTAGCCCAGCTGATGGGGAGGTTATTAAAGTTGAAGAAGTAAATGGACCAAAGGAGCTTAACTTAGAAAACAAAAGATTTAAAAAAATAAGTATTTTTATGAATGTGTTTGATTGTCATGTAAATAGAACTCCTTGTGCTGGAAAGATTGAAGAAATTTTGTATAAACCTGGAAAATTTTTGAATGCTTCTCTAGACAAAGCTAGCGAAGATAATGAGAGAAATTATTATAAAATTAAAGACAATCAAAATAATGATATTATTTTAGTCCAAATTGCTGGTTTAGTAGCTCGAAGAATTGTTTGTGAGGCTAGTAAGGATCAAGAGCTCAAACAAGGAGAAAGAGTTGGGATGATAAGATTTGGAAGTAGAGCTGACATATACTATGAAAATTATGAACCATTAGTAAAAGTTGGTCAAAAAGCTATTTCAGGTGAAACGTTATTAGCTAAGAAATAACATGGAACAACCAAAAAATAATTTGAAATTAGTGGCAGATAAAAAAAAAGCCAGGATGATTTTGCCAAATATGCTTACCTTGATTGGTGTTTGCATAGGTTTAACATCAATTAGATTTGCTTTAGATGGAAGATTTGAATTCGCTATAATAGCAATTATTTTTGCCGCTTTAATTGATGGTCTTGATGGAAGGATTGCTAGGTTGATTAAAGGTACATCAAAAGTTGGTAAAGAACTAGACTCACTTACAGATATGATTAGTTTTGGTGTTGCTCCAGCTTTTATAATGTATTTTTGGAAATTAAATTCATTAGGTCGTTTTGGCTGGTTACTTTGTTTAGTATTTGTAATTTGTGTAGCATTGAGGCTAGCAAGATTTAATGTTAATTCAAATCAAGAACCCTCTTGGAGGGATAATTTTTTTGAAGGAGTTCCATCACCAGCAGGTGGAATTTTAGTTTTGACTCCACTTATTATAAGCTTAAGTGGATTTAATTTTATAAAATTAAACTATGATTTAATTGTTCCAATATTTTTTGTTGTAACATCTTTTTTACTAATAAGTAAATTTCCAAGTTACTCTTTTAAAAAGATAGTTATACCACGAAGAACTACAATATTTTTATTATTCGGGATTGTTTTATTTTTTGGACTATTGCTGATCTATACTTTTAACGTAATAGCAATTAGCACTTTAGTTTATTTAATTTTGTTACCAGTAAGCTATTTTCATTATCAAAAAATTAAAAAAAAACATGAAAAGGACAAAATTCAGGACGAAGATGACCTTGAAGACGTACTTTAATGAAAAAAAATGTAATTGTTTCATTAGCTGATTCTAATTATTTTCCTTTATTAGAAGAATTAATAGCATCAATTAAAAGGTTCAAGGGTAGTGATAATGTTGCTATTTGCATTTTAGATGCAGGTTTAACTAATGAACAAAAAGAAAAATTAAATAAAACAGTGGATGAAATTAAAAGTGCTGAATGGGATATAGAAGTCCCTAAACATAAAATCAATGGCAAAGAGTGGCTTAAAAGTCAGGTCTCAAGGGCATTTTTACCAAAATATTTTCCTGATTATGAAAAATACCTTTGGATAGATTGTGACGCTTGGGTTAATGACTGGAAATGTATAGATTTATATTTTAAGGCGTGCGAGAATGGAAAGTTAGGAATTACTCAAACGATAGGTCCTGGATATAAAGTTACTTCAAGAGTGAATTGGCTGCTTGGAAAATTAGCTGTAATTAAATCACAAAACTTTAAACATGCTGTTAAATCAGGAATTAACTATAAAGACTCAAGAAAATTAGCCTTTGCACCTCATATCAATATTGGTGTTTTCTCTCTTGAAAAAAATTCAAAAGGATGGATATCCTGGCAAAATAATTTAACCAAGACATTAAAATCTGGAAATATTTTTGGATCAGAGGGTTTAGCTATTAATATGTCTGTCTACATTGATAATTTAGACACTGAATTTTTACCATTGAACTGCAACTGGATTACAAGCAATCTACTTCCAAAATATGATGATGAACAAAAAACCTTTGTAGAGCCTTATTTACCTAATTATAAAATTGGCATAATTCATCTAGCTGCTGGGATTTGGAAAGATGGTAAAGATATGAGGCAAGACAAAAGTATAAAAATTGAAATAGAAAATTTACACAATAAAAAAATCTTAAAAAGTCTAAGATATAATTAATTGAAGAAAAATAAAATTTCAAAAAATTGGATCAATAAACAAAAACGAGATATATATGTGCGTCAATCTAAAGTTGACGGATACAGAGCAAGATCAGCTTATAAATTAATTGAAATTAATGAAAAGTTTAAAATATTTCAAAATGAAATGTCAGTTTTAGATATTGGTGCAGCTCCTGGAAGCTGGTCCCAGTATGTTTCTAAGGTTGTAAAAAATGGAACTTTGATTTCAATTGATCTAAAAAAAATGGAGAATATACAAAACTCTATTCAAATAGAGGGCGATTTTACTGATTTCAAGACTCAATCTAAGATTAAAAAATACTTTAAAGATGAAATTAATGTTGTTTTGTCTGATATGGCAGTTAATACAACTGGAATAAAAAATTTAGATGCAATTCAAACTGGTGAATTGTGCAAAGAAGCAATGATATTTGCTAAAGATTTTCTGTCTAAGAAGGGCATTTTTGTTTCTAAAATATTTATTGGAAGTTCTTTTAATGAAATTGTCGCACTTGGAAAAAAGATTTTTAAAGAAGTGAAGATTTTTAAACCTAAGTCGAGTCGAAAAGGTTCAAAGGAAAGTTTTATAATCTGTAAAAATCTTAGATAGATACTTTTATTTTAAAAGGAATCATATATAAATGATTATGGTTCCTATAAAAGAAGCACTAACCTTTGATGATGTTACTTTAGTTCCTAAGTACTCAGAAGTATTGCCATCCGAAGTTGACACTAGTATCAAGCTAACTAAGTTTTTGAAACTTAAAATACCACTTTTATCTTCGGCAATGGATACAGTAACAGAAAGTAAAATGGCTATTGCAATAGCAAAAGCTGGTGGTTTAGGAATAATTCACAGAAATTTAGAGATAAAGAAACAAGTTAGTGAAGTTAAAAAAGTAAAAAAATTGAGTTTATTAGTTGGCGCTGCCGTTGGCGCAGGTCCTAGAGAAGTCAAAAGAGCTGAAACACTATTAAAAGAAAATTTAGATATGATTGTTGTTGATACAGCTCATGGTCATAGCAAAAAAGTTTTTGAAATAATAAGTTTCATAAAAAAGAAAAAAAATAAAAAAACTGCTTTATGTGCTGGGAATATAGCTACACCAGAGGCAGCAAAATTTCTACTTAAAGCAGGAGTTGATGTAATTAAAGTTGGTATTGGTCCCGGTTCAATCTGCACAACAAGATTAGTGGCAGGTATAGGAGTTCCTCAATTGAGTGCAATTTTAAATGTAAGATTAGGCATTAAAAATAAAAATGTAAAAATTATTTCTGATGGAGGAATAAAGTACTCTGGCGACCTTGCTAAAGCTTTTGCAGCAGGGGCAGATGCAGTGATGATAGGTTCATTATTTGCAGGAACGGATGAAACTCCAGGCAAACTTATAAAAAAAAACGGAAAATTATATAAAAGCTTCAGGGGAATGGGTTCTGTTGGAGCAATGAACAAAGGATCAGCTGATAGATATTTTCAATCAAAACAAAAGGATCAATCTAAGTATGTACCTGAGGGAGTTGAGGGATTGGCAAAATATAAGGGTAAAGTTGATAAAATTATTTTTAAATTAGTTGGTGGTTTAAGATCCTCTATGGGTTATCTTGGGTCTAAACAAATAAAATATTTAAGAAGTAAACCACAATTTGTAAAAATTACAAAAGCTGGATTTTATGAAAGCATGGTCCATAATGTTGATGTTATTAAAAGTGATAGAAAGTACTAATGAAAAAAATTTCTAAATTAATTTTGCTGCTTTATTTTTCATTGAATACTTTTAGCCATTCTTATGCAGAAGAAAATTTTTTTAACAAAGGATTGAAGTTATACAAAGATAAAAAATATGAGGATGCTCGATTTATGTTTGAAAGGGGAATTGTATTTAATCCAAAAGACTTTAATTCATATCTTTATTTGGCAAAAATTTATAATCAACAAGATGATCAAGATAAAGAAGAAAAAAATTTGGACGCGACATTGCTTATAGAACCTGGCAACGAGGAAGCCTTACTAATGTCTATGAAAATTGCTCTAAAAAGATCTAATTATTCAAAGGTAAAAGAATTATCTAAAACTTTTTCTAAAGTTTGCAAAAAATTATGTGCTGAAAATAAAGATATTCAAGAGACACTTGCAAATATAGAACCTAAAAATAATGAGTCTTGATAAAAATTTGAAGAAGATTTTGATTATAGATTTTGGTTCACAATTTACTCAATTGATAGCTAGAAGAATAAGAGAGTTGGGAGTTTTTTCAGAAATAATAAGTCATAAAAAAATTGAAAACAGACATATTAATCAATCAATTAAAGGAATAATTTTATCAGGCGGCCCTTTAAATGTTTATCAGATCAACAGATACACTTTTGACAAAAAAATTATTGAAAATCGAGTACCAATTTTGGGTATATGTTTTGGCCATCAAATACTTTCAAAGTTAGGTGGAGGTAAGGTAAAACAATCCAAACACAGAGAGTTTGGTTTAGTTGATATAAAAAAAAAAAATAATAGTATTTTAACTCGAAATTTTTTTGATAAACAAAATAAAAACAGAGTGTGGATGAGTCATGCTGATCAAGTTTCAAAGTTACCTAAAAATTTCAAGGTTATAGCTTCAAGCAATAATTCTAAATTTGCAATTATTGAAAACAAAAAAAAAAATTTTTATGGTGTACAATTTCATCCAGAAGTTACACATACAGAAAATGGAAAAAAATTAATAAAAAATTTTGTATTTTTGATCTGTAAGATTAAAAAAAATTGGTCTCCAAAAGATCAAAAGATTAAATTAATAAAAGAAGTTCAAGAAATAGTTGGGACCAATAAAGTTATATGTGCTTTATCTGGTGGTGTTGATAGTAGTGTTGTTGCTCAATTACTAAATAAAGCGATTGGTAAGAAATTATTTTGTGTATTTGTTAATACTGGGTTGCTCAGAAAAAATGAGGAAATACAAGTAGTAAAAACTTTTAAAAAAAAACTTAAAATAAATCTTATCTACGTTAATGCAGAAAAAGAATTTTTGAGAAAACTTCATAATGTCTCAGAGCCAGAGAAAAAGAGAAAAATAATTGGAAATTTATTTATTAAGATTTTTGAAAGATACGCAAAAAAAATAAAAAATGTAAAGTTTTTAGCTCAAGGAACGCTCTACCCAGATCTCATTGAGAGCAAATCAGTAACTGGTAGTCAAACATCTAAAATTAAATCTCATCATAATGTGGGTGGTTTGCCAAAAAAAATGAAACTAAAACTTATAGAACCTCTTAAATTCTTATTTAAAGACGAAGTCAGAAAACTGGGGCTAGAGTTAAATCTTAATAAAGAAATTATCTCAAGGCATCCTTTTCCAGGCCCAGGCTTAGCAATCAGAATGCCAGGAATCATTACTAAAGAAAAAATTAAGATATTAAAAGAGGCTGATAACTATTTTATCCAAGCTCTAAAGGATCACAATTTATACGACAAAATTTGGCAAGCTTATGCAGCTTTACTCCCAGTAAAAACAGTCGGAGTAATGGGAGACAATAGAACTTACGAATATTTATGTTTATTGAGAGCTATTACATCCGAAGATGGAATGACAGCTGATTTTTTTGATTTTAAAAAAAACATTTATTCAAAAGATTTCCAATAAAATTGTAAATAGCATAAGAGGTATAAATAGAGTAGTTTATGATGTTACATCAAAACCACCGAGCACTATTGAACTTGAATGAACAAGATTAAAAAGATAATTGATAAAAAAAATAAATCTAAAATTGTTTGCCTGACAGCTTATTCAAAAAATATTGCCGAGGAGTTAGATAAGTATGTTGACATTGTTTTAGTTGGAGATTCGCTTGGGTCTGTACTATATAATTATTCAACTACTAGAAAAGTTACACTGACAGAGATGATAAATCATTCCAAAAGTGTAAGGCCTGGGGTTAAAAAAAGTTTAATGGTAGTTGATATGCCATTTAATACTTATGCAAACAAAAATTTGGCTTTAAAGAATGCTAAAAAAATTATTAAAAAGACAAAGTGTGATGCTGTTAAACTAGAGGGAGGAAAAAAGATTATCAGTCAGGTGAAGTTTTTAATTAAAAATAAGATACCAGTAATGGGCCATCTTGGGTTGTTACCTCAATCTGCGAAAGGTAAATTTAAGTCTAAAGGAAAAACACCTAAAGAGATCAATCAACTCATGAACGATGCTGTATTACTTCAAAAAACTGGTGTCTTTGCAATAGTTTTAGAGTGTATTAAGTCATCAATAGCAAAACAAATAACAAAAAAATTGAAAATTCCAACAATTGGTATTGGTTCATCGGTCTATTGCGATGGCCAAGTACTAGTTACAGATGATTTAATTGGTTTAAATCAAACAAAAATTAAATTTGTTAAAAGATTTGTAAATGTAAAAAAATATATTAAAGCAGGAATAAGAAAATTTGCTTCAGAGGTGAGATCAAAGAAATATCCAACAAGAAAATATTCTTATTAAAAGTATTTCTTAAATTGTTCATTTATCGAAAGTATTTCTAAGTCAACAAGTCCACCTATAACCAATTGTATAGCAACTAATAAAATAAATCCTAAACCAATATATGCAATCCATAAATGCCTTTGAATATAGTTTGCTAAATAAGTTGCCATTGCCCCAGTAAGAATTACTGATAATACTAATCCAAAAATCATAAAGCCAAAATTACCTTTTGCAGCTCCTACAACACCAATAACATTATCAAAACTAATTGTAATATCCGCAAATAAAACTTTATAAACACTTTGTATATAAGAAGGTTCTTTTGATTTTTTTGTTGGAGATTTTATCTTTTTAATTTCAAATAGGTCTTTTCTAAGATCATTTACGATCCAAATAAGCAACAAACCTCCTAAAATCTTTATAAAATAAAATTCAAATAAATAGGTAGCAAACAGAGCAAAAACAATTTTAAAAATTAAAGCTCCTGCAACTCCCCACAAAATTATTTGCCTTCTGTGTTTTGGAGCAAAATTTGCTGCGATCAAACCAATAATGATTGCATTATCTGCTGCCAAGATTATATCGATAAAAATAATCTGAATTAATATGAGTGCTTCTTCTAACAAAGTAGTGCCATTGTATAAAATATTATTAATTATTCAATCAAAAGTAGTATAATTTTTTTATTGATAATTATTTTAATACATAATGAAATGCTATTAAAAAAAATGGAGGTTAAATGAAATTTTTAAAATACTTATCTATTATTTTAGTTTCATCAATTTTGTCAATAAACCATGCATTTTCAGAAAAATGGGACATGGCTCTTGCTTATGGAGCTGGAAATTTTCATTCTGCTAATGCAACTGAATTTGCAAAAAATGTTACTGAAAAAAGTGGAGGAAAACTAACAATTGTAACTCACCCTGGAGGTTCGTTATTCAAAGGTGGAGAAATTTTTAGAGCTGTAAGAACTGGTCAGGCACAGATTGGTGAAAGATTTATGTCAGCTTTAGGAAAAGAGGATCCCCTTTTAGAAGTAGACTCTCAACCTTTCTTAGCAACTTCATACTCTGATGCTATGAAATTATATAAAGCTTCGAAAGCAGAAATAGTTAAAGGACTAGACAAAAAAGGCTTAGTATTCCTTTATGCTGTACCATGGCCCGCACAAGGTTTGTACAGTAAAAAAGAGATTAATTCGATAGCTGATCTAAAAGGTCTAAAGTTTAGAGCTTACAATTCTGCAACTATTAGAATAGCAGAATTAACTGGAATGGCTCCAACGAAAATTGAGGCTGCTGAAATTAGCCAGGCATTTTCAACAGGAGCAGTTGAAAGTATGATAACATCACCAACTACTGGAAAAAATTCTAAGATCTGGGAGAATGGTGTGAAATATTTTTATGATATTGCAGCTTGGTTTCCAAAAAATATGGTTATCGTAAATAAAGATGCTTGGAATAAATTAGATCAAGCCACTAAAGATTTGGTTATGAAACAAGCGGCTTTAGCTGAAAGAAAAGGTTGGCAATTATCTAAACAAGGAAATGTTGGTGATAAAAAAGCCTTAGCTGATGCAGGTATGATAGTTGGAAAAGTAAATGCACCTCTGAAAGCTCATTTTGAAAAGGTAGGTGAGACTATGGCTAATGAGTGGTCTCAAAAAGCTGGATCAAGAGGGGCTGCTGTTTTAGCAAGCTATAAATAATTTCAATTTAAAATTAAGGCCACTTATATTTCTTTAGTGGCCTTAAACTTTTATGTTAAAATCAATAAATAAGAATTTAAATAAACTTTATAAATTTTCTGGTTACATTGCTGCAATCTTTTTGATTTTAGTAGCAGTTTTTATACTTATTGGTATATGTTCTAGAATATTTGGCTTTTATATAAGAGGCTTAGCAGAGTACTCTGGCTATTGTATGGCCTCAGCATCTTTTTTTGCTTTAGCATATACATTTGTTGAGGATGGCCATATTCGAATTACCCTTTTTTTAGAAAGATTATCAGGACTAAAAAAAAAAGTTGTTGAAATTTGGTGTTTAGGGGTGGCGAGTTTTTTCTCTGGCTATTTAGCATTTTACTTTGTTAAAATGTTAATTATTTCATACAAATTTCAAGAGAGAAGTGAGGGTGCAGATGAAATTCTTATATGGATACCTCAATCGAGCGTGGCAATTGGGTCAATAATATTTTTCATAAGTGTTTTACATCATTTCATTTTAATAAACAAAAAAACAAAATGACCGAAATACTCTTAACAATATTCTTTATTAGTGTTTTATTATTTTTTTTAGGTTCTGGCATTTGGGTAGCTCTAAGTATGATAGGTGTTTCTGCAATTGGAATGATGTTATTTACCTCAAGACCTGTAGGTGATGCTATGGCTACGACAATTTGGGGAACCTCATCCTCTTGGACACTTACAGCTTTGCCTTTATTTGTATGGATGGGTGAAATTTTATTTAGGACAAAACTATCTGAAAATTTATTTAAAGGGCTTTCACCATGGATGCAAAAATTACCAGGAGGCTTGATTCATGTAAATATAGTCGGATGTGCTTTATTTGCTGCAATATCAGGTTCTTCTGCAGCAACTGTTGCGACTGTCGGAAAAATGTCAATCCCAGAATTAAGAAAAAGAAAATATCCCGAAAAAATTTTACTTGGTAGTTTAGCAGGTTCAGGAACTCTTGGTTTACTAATTCCCCCTTCAATTATCTTAATTATTTACGGTGTTGCTGTTCAAGAATCTATAGCTAAATTATTTATTGCAGGAATTATTCCAGGAGTAATGATTGCATTAATATTCATGTCTTATGTAATTATATGGTCACTAATTAATAAGAAGAGCATGCCAAAAATTTTAGAGGAATATTCATTTATTGATAAGATTAAAAGATCTAAACAACTTTTGCCTGTGATAATTTTGATATTAGCTGTTATTGGTTCTATATATACTGGTATAGCAACTGCCACGGAAGCTGCATCGTTAGGTGTTTTAGGAGCATTAATTTTGTCTTATTTTCAAAAAAGTCTGACTGTTGAAACTTTTAAATCTTCTTTGCTGGGTGCAACGAAAACATCCTGTATGATTGCATTTATTTTAGCAGGCTCAACATTTTTATCTTTAGCAATGGGTTTTACAGGTTTACCCAGAAATCTAGCACTTTGGATTCAAAATATGGAATTATCACCTTATGTTCTAATTTTTGTTTTAATGATTTTTTATATAATCCTAGGCATGTTTTTAGATGGGATTTCAGCCGTGGTATTAACTATGGCTATAATAGAACCCATGATCCGTCAGGCTGGTTTTGACATGATTTGGTTTGGTATTTTCTTGGTTATTGTAGTTGAAATGGCACAAATTACTCCACCAGTAGGTTTTAATTTATTTGTACTTCAAGGAATGGCAAATAAAGACATGGGATATATTGCTAAAAGTGCGTTCCCATTATTTTTACTAATGGTTTTGGCTGTAATTTTAGTCGTGATCTTCCCTGAGATTGCTTTATGGATGCCTGAGCAAATGATTAAAAATATAAATTAATATTTAGATTTTTTCCCAGCAATCACAGCTTTCAGCTGCTCATACTCTTCACAATTACAACCTTTTAAAACTTCTAATCTTTCAACAGCGAGATTATGCCTGTTAGTGGCAACATATAGCTCTCCAAGATATTCATTTATCCCTTTATGGTTTGGATTAATTGCTAAGCCTTGAAGATAATACTTTTCACCCATTTCAAAATCACCTAGTTTTCTTGTCGTAAATCCTAAATAATTTAAAGTATCAGCTTTGTTAGGTTTTTTAGCATTTGATTTTATTAAAAGCTTTTGTGCTTTTAAGTATCTCTCTTTTGCTTTGTCTAATTTACCTTTTTTTTCATGTTTCTTTGCTATTTTAATGTGTGAGACGGCCTTATCATAATTTGATTTTACAGCTGCGCTAGATCCACCACTGTCACCACCATCTGAACCTGCTGCGTTTAAATTAACCATTAAAAATAGATATGTGATTGATGTAATAAGAATATTTTTAATCATTTTTTAAATTTCTCCATTTTATTTAAAGCTATAAGTTTTAACCCATTATTCAACAAGTTTTCCTTAACTGCTTTAGCAGTATTTAACGAACTTAAGTTATCACCATGTATGCAAACAGAGTCAATTTCACAAGGTATTTGTTTCCCACTGTGACAATTAAGTGCCTGATTTTTTACCATGCTTAAAACATGTTTTTTTGCTAATTCGGGATCAGTAATTAAAGCATTGGATTTTTTTCTTGAAACTAGGTTACCATCGTCTTCATAATTTCGATCCGCAAATATTTCACAGGCAATTTTCATATCTAACTTTTTAGCAGCTTGTTCCATTTTAGATCCAGTTGGCACTAAATAAATTAATTCCGGATTTATACTTTTGATTACTTTTGCTAATAAAGTCGCTAAATTGATATCTTCGCAAGCCATATTATTTAAAGCACCATGAGGTTTTATATGGGTAACATTTTCACCATGGTTAGACGAAATAGTTTGAAGAATTTCATATTGATCAATTATTAATTTTTCTATTTCAGAAGAAGATAAATTCATTCGTTCTCTACCAAAATTTTCAGGATCATTGAAAGATGGATGCGCTCCGATACTAACACCATTTTTTTTTGATATTTCTACAACCTTATTCATAGTTTCCTTATCACCTGCATGATAACCGCATGCTATGTTTGCTGAATTGACTATTTTGAGTAAGTCAGGATCATGCTTATTAGAATGATGTTTAGATTTTTCGCCTAAATCACAATTTATATTAATTTCAATACTCACTATTCTTCAGTATAACATGGCATGATAAAAAATATATCAAATCTTGGTGACGCAGCTTTGTATTGTGATTTTGGAAAAGAGGTTAATAAAGAGACTAATACTCAAGTAATAAAATATTTTAAAACTATAAAAAAAAAAAATATTTTAGGGGTTAATAATATTACACCGTCATATAATAAATTAATTATTTCTTTTGATCTTAAAGAAATTAATTTTAATAAACTTAAGAGGATTATTGATAATATTGAAATTACCAAAAGCGATAATATTCAAAATAAAAAGTTTGAGATTCCTGTTTGTTGTGAAAAAGAATTTTCCTTAGATATAAAAAGATTAGAAGAAATACTCAATTTGAAAAAAGAAAAAATTTATGAAAATTTTTTTGAAAAGGAATTTTTTTGCTATATGACAGGTTTTATTGCGGGAATGCCTTTTCTTGGCGATTTAGAGAAAAATCTTAGAGCGAAACGTCTTGATACCCCTAGAGTTAAGGTCCCAAAAGGTGCAATTGGTTTAACGGAGCAATTTGCAAATATATACACATTTGAAAGCCCTGGTGGTTGGAATATAATTGGTAATACTCCGTTAAATATTTTCGATAATTCCAAAGAAAAAGAACCTAATTTAATTAATCCGGGTGATTTAGTTATATTTAAAAGAATTACAAAGGAGAAATATCAAAATTATCATGAATAAAAATTATTTTGAAATTATAAGAGCTGGTATTAATTCAACGTTCCAAGACCTAGGAAGAAACCACCTCTATCATATAGGAATCCCATTCAGTGGAGCAATGGATAATAGAAATTATTTATTAGCGAACAAATTAACAGGCAACAATCATAACCATCCAGTGATAGAATTTGCTTATCAAGGCCCTCATTTGAAATATCATGGGAGCCCGATAAATATCGCTATCACTGGAGATGTGAGTTTTGAAATTAAAAAAGGTGATAATTTAATTGATGGAAAATGTTACCAATCTTTTATTTTAGAAAATAATGACGAGCTAGATATTATATCAACTAATAAATCTGTATATGGATATCTAGCAATAAGCGCTACATTTGATTTAAAATTTCAATGGTCTAGCTGTTCAACAAACACTAAAGCAAATATAGGATCTAACAATGGGAAAAAGCTCTCTAATAATCAAAAAATTAATATTAAAGAAATAAATCAAAACTTTATGAATACAAAATTGAATTATGTTAATACGAAAATAGAAAATATTAGAGTAATCAAAGGGACAAATTTTAATTATTTTTCTGAAGAGGGTAAGGAAATTTTTTTTAAAAATGAATTTAAAGTTTCCAAACTATCTGATCGTATGGGAATGAGATTAGAGGGAAAAAAGATTGAGAATATTGTCGAAACTAATATTAGATCTGAAGGCCTAATTAAGGGCGTGATACAAGTGACAGCTGATGGTTTTCCAATTATCATGCTCTCAGATCATGGAACCATAGGCGGTTATCCTAAAATTGGTGTAGTTATAAGTGCTGATTATGACAAATTAGTTCAATTAACTCCTGGTTCAAAAGTCAAATTTCAAGAGGTCGATTTAAATAGTGCAGAAACTCTCTTTAAGTTGTATGACCTAGAAACTCAAAGTTTAATTTCACAAATTTAATGAATATTTTAAAAAGTTTACCTGGCCCATTACTGATATTTTTTGGCGCTCTTAGTTTAAGCTTTGGTGGACTAATAGTAAAATCCTTTGAAGGAGCAACATTATGGCAAATATTATTTTGGAGATCATTATTTTTTTCTCTAACTGTATTAACTTTTTTGATAATCGTTTATAGAGGAAAAGTTTTAAAATCATTTTATGATTCTGGATTAGCAGGTTTTATAGGAGGATTAATATTATCTATCGGTTTTTGTGGTTATGTTTTTGCCATGTATAATACTACGGTTGCCAATACAAATTTTATAATATCACTTCAAATTTTATTTTTAGCTATATTTGGTTTCTTTTTCTTAAAAGAAAAAATTAACTTAATTACATTAATCTCAATTATTTTAGCAATTTCTGGAGTATTGTTGATGGTTGGAAATTCATTATCTCCAGGAGAATTATCTGGAAATTTAGCAGCTTTCTCAATGCCAATTACTTTTGCAGTTTTGATAATGATTGTTAGGAAATTTCCATCTGTTGATATGGTACCTGCACAATTCGTTGCAGGTATAAGCTCATGTCTTATTGGTTTATTACTTTCACCTACTATAATGATTTCAGCTCATGATATTTTTTTAGGATTTTTAGCTGGATTTTTTCAAATAGGTTTTGGTTTTATATTTATAACTATTGGAGCAAGAACAACTCCTTCCGCAATGGTTGGAATAATCATGTTATCTGAATCTGTTCTTGGTCCTATTTGGGCTTTTCTTTTTGTAAGCGAAATTCCATCATTATACGGATTGATAGGAGGGGCAATAATACTTTTTGCCGTATTACTTCAGTTTTATACGCTTTTAAAAAAACCAAAGGCAATCGTTTCCAATTGACATTTTAAGTCACTTGTAGGATTATTAATTTACGGGAGAGACTACAGATTATTGTAGCGCCGAAGGAGCAACCACCCAGGAATCTCTCAGGCAAAAAGGACCGTAATATATTAACTCTGGAAAGAGATTTAATTCTCGCCGAAGGAGCAAAACTCTCAGGCAAATATACAGATGGGTGTAATGAGTTAATATGAACACAAAAAAAACATCTCTTTATAAATTACATCAAGATTGTAATGCAAAGTTCGTAGAATTTGCAGGTTATCATATGCCAATTCAGTATTCTGAAGGTATTGTAGAGGAGCATAAATTTACAAGAAATCACTCTGGTATTTTTGATGTTTCACATATGGGCCAATTATTTATTTACGGTGGTGATGAGCTAATTAATGATTTAGAAAAAATTTTTCCATTAGATTTGAAAAATTTGAAACTCAATCATTCTAAGTACAGCTTCTTGATGGATAAAGATGCAGGGATACAAGATGATTTAATAATTACAAAAATTAGCGAGGGTTTTTTGATAATTCTTAATGCGGCATGTAAAAATGATGATTTTAAAATTTTAAAGATCTTGTTAAACGAAAAATACAAAATGGTTTTAGATGAAAATAGATCTTTAATAGCAATTCAAGGACCTAAGTCATCACAAATCCTAAATGAGGTTATTAATAAAGTAAAAGATTTAAATTTTATGTCTGGTAATTGGTTCTTATTTGATAATCAGAAAGTATACATTACTCGATCTGGATATACAGGTGAAGATGGTTTTGAGATATCAATCCCGAATAATTTTGCAGATAAATTAACCAGAGAATTGATTGACAAAGGTTCCAAACTTGTGGGCTTAGGAGCAAGAGACACTTTAAGGTTAGAAGCTGGCTTGTGTTTGTATGGTCATGATCTTGATAAAGATAAAACACCAGTGGAAGCAAACTTAAAATGGGCAATTTCAAAAGAGAGAATATCCAAAGGAGACTTTATTGGTTCAGACATTATTATTAAACAATTGAACAATGGTGTTACAAAAATTAGAGTTGGAATAAAACCTGAGGGAAGAATAATTGCTAGAGAAAAAACAAAAATATTTAATCAATCAGATGTTCATATTGGAGAAATTACCAGTGGAACATTTGGTCCAAGTGTTAATGGACCTGTAGCGATGGGCTATGTAGAAAATGAATTTTCAAAAAAAAATACTAAAGTATTTTTGGAGGTACGAGGTAAAAAATATGCAGCGAGCATTTGTAGTTTACCTTTTTATAAAAAAAGTTATGTAAAAGGAGTGAATTGATGAGTGAAGTTAAATTTTCTAAAGAACATGAATGGATAAAATTAGAGGGCGATGTTGCTACCATCGGTATTACAAAGCATGCAACAGAAATGCTGGGTGATATTGTATTTGCAGAGCTTCCAGAAAAAGGTTCTAGTGTAGAAAAAGATGGAACAGCAGGTGTTGTTGAATCGACAAAGGCTGCTAGTGACGTATATACACCAGTAAGTGGTGAAGTAGTTGATACTAATCAAGCTATTGTAGACGATCCCTCAAAAATAAATCAAGATCCAGAAAACAGTGCGTGGTTTTTTAAATTAAAGATTAAAGATGTGTCAGAAATGGAATCTTTAATGAACAAAGAAGATTACGATAAGTTTGCAAAGGAGAGCGCTTAATTATGCTACATAATTCGCAAAAAGATTTTTTAAAAAGACACATTGGTCCCTCTGAAGAAGAACAATTAAAGATGATTAAAAAATTGGAATGTAAATCACTGGATGATTTAATAGACAATACCGTTCCTGAAAAAATCCAATTTAAAGGTGAACTAAATATTGGTGAGTCGAATTCAGAATATGAAGCACTAAGAAAATTAAAGGCAATTTCAAAAAAAAACCAAATTTACTCAAACTTTCTAGGTATGGGTTATTATGGAACATATACGCCATATGTAATCTTAAGAAATATATTAGAAAATCCAGGATGGTATACGTCCTACACACCTTACCAGCCAGAAGTAGCTCAAGGTAGATTGGAAATGCTATTAAATTTTCAACAAATGATAGTTGATTTTACTGGAATGGATATTGCAAATGCGTCCCTACTTGATGAAGGTACAGCAGCTGCAGAGGCTATGGGTTTAAGCCATAGACTAAATAAAAGTGATAGTAATTTAGTCTTTGTCTCAGAAAATTGTCATCCACAAACAATTGATGTCATTCAAACAAGGGCAGAGCCAATGGGTCTTAAAGTTCTTGTTGGAAATGAGGATAAGGTTATAGAGCAATTAAAAGAAAATATTGTTTGTGGAATTTTACAGTACCCTGGGACCTTGGGTGATATTAAAGATCCTAGTGAAGCAATAAGTAAAATTCATAAAAAAAACGGTAAAGCAATTTTAGCATGTGATCTTCTTGCGCTTGCTAAACTAAAAACACCAAGAGAGCTTGGAGCTGATATTGCAGTAGGAAGCTCACAAAGATTTGGTATACCAATGGGTTACGGTGGACCGCATGCAGCCTTTTTTGCAACAAAAGATGAATATAAAAGATCTATGCCAGGAAGAATAGTTGGTGTTTCTGTAGATAGACATGGAAATAAAGCTTATAGATTGTCACTGCAGACTAGAGAGCAGCATATTAGAAGAGACAAAGCTACAAGTAATATTTGTACTGCTCAAGCTTTATTAGCAATTGTTTCAGCAGCATATTGTATTTATCATGGTCCAGACGGAATTAAGAATATTTCTGAGAGAGTATCTCAGTTAACAAAAAATTTTGCTGATAAAATAAAACAGTCTGGCTACAAAATTTATTCAGATTATTTTTTTGACACTGTAACAATTATTACTAAAGAGAAAACTGATCAAATTTTTAAAAATGCTTTGGTTCAAAAAGTTAATATTAGAAAAGTAAATTCAGAAATGCTTGCTGTTTCTTTTGATGAAAAAAAGAATGTTTATAGAGTTAATCAATTATTGAAAATTTTTAATGCAGCAGAATCAGTAAAAAAAGAGGATCCCACAGTAAGTTTACCTAATTTACCTGAAAATCTATTAAGAACTTCAAAGTTTTTGGAACATCCTGTTTTCAATTCATATCATTCAGAAACAGAAATGCTTAGATATCTTAAAAAGTTAGAGGATAAAGATATAGCTCTCAACAGAACTATGATTGCCCTTGGCTCATGTACTATGAAATTAAACGCCACTGCAGAAATGATACCTATCTCTTGGAGAGAATTAGCTGAGCCGCATCCGTTTGTGCCTGTAGAGCAAATGGAAGGATACAGAACATTATTCACTGATCTTAAAAATTGGCTAAGATCAATTACAGGTTTTTCAGGGGTTTCACTTCAGCCAAATGCTGGTGCTCAAGGTGAGTACGCAGGATTAATGGTAATTAGAAAATATCATATAGATAAAGGCGATAAAAATAGAAATATTTGTTTAATACCTAGCTCTGCTCATGGAACCAATCCTGCAAGTGCTCAAATGGTTGGAATGAAAGTTGTAGTAGTTAATTGTGATAAAGAGGGAAATGTTGACTTTGAGGATTTAAAGAAAAAAACCGAGCTGCATTCTGAAAATCTTGGAGCATTAATGGTAACTTATCCATCTACCCATGGAGTTTTTGAAGAGAAGATCACCGATATATGTGACCTAATTCATAAAAATGGAGGTCAGGTTTATATGGATGGAGCAAACTTAAATGCTTTAGTTGGAATTGCAAAACCAGGAAATTTTGGTCCTGATGTTTGTCACATAAACTTACATAAAACATTTTGTATTCCACATGGTGGAGGCGGACCTGGTATGGGCCCTATTGCATGTAGAAAACACTTGCAAGCTTATCTGCCTAATCATCCAGTTGTAAAAGATTGTGGACCTGCAACTGGAATAGGAGCAGTTTCATCAGCTCCTTGGGGCAGCTCAAGTATTTTATCAATTTCTTGGATGTATATTAAAATGATGGGTTCCGAAGGATTAAAACTTGCAACAAAAATTGCTATTTTAAATGCAAATTATATTGCTAATAGACTTAAAAATCATTTTCCAATTCTGTATAAAGGATCAAAAGGTAATGTTGCACATGAATGCATTATTGATATTAGAAAGATTAAATCAGAAACAGGTGTAACTGAAGAGGATATTGCTAAAAGACTCATTGACTTTGGTTTTCATGCACCAACAATGTCATGGCCAGTTGCTGGAACAATGATGATAGAACCTACTGAAAGTGAAAGTTTATCTGAACTCGATAGATTTTGTGATACCCTGATAAAGATAAAAGAAGAAATAGATCATATTAAATCTGGTAAATTTGACAAAGTTGATAACCCAATTAAAAATGCTCCTCATACTGACACTGAACTTGCATCAAACGACTGGAAACACAAATATTCTCGAGAAGAAGCAGCCTATCCAGCTAAATTTTTACGAACAAATAAATTTTGGCCACCAGTAGCAAGAGTCGATAATGTCTATGGTGATAAAAATATTTTTTGTACATGCCCAAGTATGGATGAGTTCAAAGAAGACGCAGCTTAATTAATGAAAATCGCTGTTATTGGTTCTGGTATTTCAGGATTAAGTGCGAGTTATTTTCTGTCAAAAAAACACCATGTTGATCTTTTTGAGAAGGAGGATCGCTTTGGAGGACATTCTTATACTATCGATGTTGTCGTAAATAAAAAAAGAATTCCTGTCGATATAGGCTTTATAGTTTTTAATCACCTTACATATCCAAATTTGATAAATTTTTTTAAGGAAATTGATATTGAAATAGAAAAAAGTGATATGTCATTTTCTGTCTTTGTTGAGGGTACTAACTTTGAATATTGTGGCAAAGGTCTTAAAGGAATTTTTGCAAATAAATCAAATTTTTTGAATATTAAATTTATACAAATGTTTTTAGAAATATTAAAATTTTATAGATTATGTGATAAAATTTCAAATATTGATCAAGTAACGACCTTAGACGAATTTTTAAAAAAAAATAGATGGTCAAAAAGTTTCATCAATTATCACATTATTCCAATGGTGTCTGCTATCTGGTCAATGCCCCCATATGAAGCTGGAAAAATGCCTATGAATTTTTTTTTAAAATTTTTCCAAAACCATGGGTTATTCAAATTACGTAACAGACCCCAATGGTATACAGTAGCTCATAGAAGCAAAACATATGTGAATAAAGTATTATCTAAAATAAGTGGTGAGTATTTTAAAAACTACAAGATAAATTCAATTCAAAGAGTTTCATCGGGAGTTCAAGTTTATTATGGAGGAGCTAATGAATTTTTTGACTATGATAAAGTTATTTTAGCTACTCACGCAGATGAAGCAATATCCCTAATCAAAAATCCCACTGACGAAGAAATAAAAACTTTATCTAATTTTGATTATAAAAAAAATCTCGCAGTTCTACATTGTGATGAGAGTATAATGCCAAATAATAAAAAAGTTTGGTCATCATGGAATGCTTACGTTGATCCCAAAAATTTAAACAAAAGTTCATTAACTTATTGGTTAAACCTTTTGCAAAAAATTAATTGTGAAAAGAATATTTTTCTCACACTAAATCCTCTAAAAGAAATTCCAAATGAAAAAATTTATAAAAAAATTGAATTTACTCACCCTTATTATGATCAAAAAGCCTTAGATAATCAAAAAAATTTAAAAAATATTCAAAATAAAGAAAATCTATTGTTTTGTGGAAGTTATTTTGGTTATGGTTTTCATGAAGATGGAATAAAGTCCTCTATTGAAATGCTCAAGAATTTAAATGAATAGCTCAATTTATAACGGCACAGTAATTCATAAGAGATTTAAACCAAAAAATCATTACTTTAAATATAGCGTATTTTCATTATTAATAGATTTATCCGAATTAGAAAGTCTAGACAAAAAAATTAATTTTTTTTCGTATAACAAGTTTAATCTCATTAGTTTTTTTGAAAAGGATCATGGCGATAGAGACGGTTCGTCCTTAATTGAATGGGTTAAAAAAAATTTAAGTTTAAATAATATTCAATTTGAAGATATTAGGATTAGACTTCTGTGCTATCCAAGAATATTAGGATATGTTTTTAATCCTTTAAGTGTTTTTTATATTTACGATAATAATGAGAAATTAATATCTATATTTTATGAGGTAAAAAACACATTTGATGAGCAACACACTTACATATTTAAAGTTAAAGAAAATAATAAATTTATTCAACATGATTGTTCTAAAAAATTTCATGTATCACCATTTGTAGAAATGAATTGTAATTACTATTTCAAAAATTTAGAACCTAAAGAAAATATTTCAATTATCATAAATCAATATGATACTGAGGGTAAAATACTATATGCATCTCAAGATGGCAGAAGAGTAGATTTCAACGCAAAAGAGCTACTAAAATCCTACGTTAAACATCCATTAATGACCTTTAAAATTATTTCTGCGATACATTTTGAAGCGTTTAAATTGTGGACCAAAGGAATTAAATACCTAAAGAAAAAATTAAAAATAAGAAATAATATTACTTTTGAAAGCTAATGAATATAACAAATCTATCAGATAAGATTGTATTTAATAAACTAAAAAATTTAAAATATGGTTTTTTAGAATTAAAAAATCATGATGGTAAAATTTTTAAATTTGGCGATCCAGAATCACCTTTAAGATCAAAAATTATCATAAAAAAGTCTAACTTTACTTTTAACTTAATAAAAAATGGCAGTATTGGATTTGCAGAATCTTATATGCATGATGAATTTGAAACTGAAAATTTATCAGACCTTATAGAAATCACCGCAAGGAATATAAATGAAATTCATAAATTCTCTGGATTATTAGATTTACCTTTAATCAACTTTTTTAGAAATATTTTCATAAAAAACACGAAATATAGAAGTAAACTTAACATTGCAAAACACTATGATTTAGGGAATGAATTTTTTTCTTTATGGCTTGATAAAACATTAACTTACTCAAGTGCAATTTTTGATAAAAAATCAGAAAATTTGTCAGATGCACAAAACAACAAATATCAAAAATTAATTGATTTAATTCAGCCTAAAAATGGCGATAGAGTTTTAGAGATTGGTTGCGGATGGGGAGGTTTTGCTGAATATTTTGGTAAGAAATACGATGTGAAATTAGATTGTATTACTATCTCAAAAAAACAATATGAATATGCCAAACAAAGAATTCATAAATGTGGTTTAAATGAGAAAGTCAACGTTGAGATTAAAGATTATAGAGACATAAATTACAAATATAATTCAATCGCCTCAATTGAAATGATTGAAGCGGTTGGACATAATTATTTAGCAAATTATTTTACAACTTTAAAAAATAATTTATCAAGTGGTGGAACTGCAGCTATTCAAGCTATCACAATTGATGACTCTCTTTTTCAAAGATATAAAAATAAGCAGGATTTTATACAGAAATATATTTTCCCAGGTGGATTTCTTCCAAATAAAAATAGTATTGATAAATATATATCTCAAAATGATTTAACAATTAAATCTTATGAATCCTATGCAGACCATTATTCAAACACTCTATCTATGTGGAGAGATGAATTTATCAATAAATGGGACTTAATCAAAAAACAGGGATTTGACTTAACTTTCAAAAGAATGTGGGAATTTTACTTATGCTATTGTGAAGCAGGATTTAAATCTAAGAATATTGACTTAATTCAGTTTTCTTTACAAAACAAATAAATAATAGGTGATTTATGAAATTCTCTAAATTAATCAAATCAATTTTATTGATAATTCCTTTAATCTTAATTACAAGCTGTTCAAAAAATAGTGCAATGAAACCAGAAGATTTCAGAAATAAAGAGCCAAGATTGATTATTGAAAATTACTTGTCTGGTAACGTTAAAGCGTGGGGTGTGCTTCAAAATAGATCTGGTAAAGTAACAAGACAATTTTCTGCTGATTTGGATGGAAAATGGGATGGAAAAAAATTAATTCTTGATGAAAAATTTAATTGGGACGATGGTGAAATTCAAACAAGACAATGGCAGATAACAAAAATTGATGAAAATAATTATGAAGGTACCGCAGGTGATGTTGTAGGAAAAGCAAAAGGATTTTCATACGGACCTGCATTTAAATTTGAATATGTTTTATTAGTTCCAGTGAAAGGAAAAGAAATTAAAATCACTTTTGACGATTGGATTTTCAAACAAGATGATCGTGTAGCTATAAATAGAGCCACTATGACTAAATTTGGTTTTAAGGTTGCTGAATTGACAGTGGTGTTTGTAAAAGATTAATTTTTCTTTTGATATTTGGTCATTCTTCCTACTAAACCAAAATAAACTTTACTTGGTAAAAAACTAAATATTTTAAGTAAAATAGTTAAAGATTTAGGAAAATGAATTTCAAAAACTTTTTTATTTACTAGACCATCATAGATTTTTTCTGCTGCATATTCGGTAGTTTTTAAAAAAGGCATTTTAAAATCATTTTTATCTGTCATGGGTGTTTTAATAAATCCTGGTGAAACTAAACAAATACGTACATTTGATCTACCAAAATCAAAATATAAACTTTCAGCAAGATTGTTTAATGCCGATTTTGATGGTCCATAACCTGTTGAATTTGGTAAACCTCTATATCCAGCTATGGATGAAACTATACTTATTGTGCCGTTTTTTTTATCTTTAAAATATTTTTCTACACTTTTAATACTATTTAAGGTTCCAAAAAAATTCACTTTAAACACATTTTCTATTTGATCTACATCGATATCCTTTTCTTTTTTTGGATCCCAAGTTCCAGTTGAAAAAAAACAAATATCAATATTTTTATACTTATTAATAATATCTTTAAATACTTCATGACATTTTGATTTGTCTGTGACATCTAATGGAAACGAGCTTATATTTTGGTGATTCTCTGCAATTTCTTTAAGAAGACTTTCTCTTCTTGCAGATATAGCAACATTCCAACCCTCATTAGCAAATTTTATTGCTAATGCTTTTCCAATACCTGTGCTTCCACCAGTTATCCAAATTGTTTTTTTATTCATTATTTAAAATGTATAATACCTAAATGTTAAAAAATAAATTTTTATCATTCATGTTTTTTCTAATAATCACCTTTTCGGCATCATTTATAGGTGCATTTACTACAATTAATTATAAAGAGCCCTGGTATTCTCAGATAATTAAATCAAATTATAATCCTCCAGACTGGGTTTTTGCACCTGTTTGGACAAGTTTATATTTAATGATGACCTTTGCTATATGGATATTCTGGCATTGTAAAAACAAAGACACGAATACTGTTTACATTTATTTTTTTCATATCGTTATTAATACAACTTGGAGTATCGTTTTTTTTGGTCTCCATCAAATTTTTTTAGCAATGATTGTTTTGGTGATCTTAATTATTTTTATAATTGTTCTTATTTTGAGGTTTAAACGTGTCAATTTAGTGAGCTATTATCTCATGATTCCATATTTACTTTGGTGCAGCTATGCTTTATTTCTTAACTTTAACTTGTTTCTATTAAATTAAAATGGATGATGTTGTTATAATTGGTGGTGGAATAATAGGTACATCAGCTGCTTATTTTCTGTCAAAAGAAGGAAGAAAAGTAAAAGTAATTGAAAGAGATCCGTCTTATAAATCTGCGTCTTTCCCTTTATCTTTAGGTGGTTTTAGAAGACAGTTCTATCAAACGGAAAATATTTTACTTGGAAAGTTTGCTAGAGAGTTTATTTTTCAAATTTCAGAATTATTAAAAACAAAAAAAAATCCTAAACCTACAGCAAGCATGGTAACCAACGGATATTTATTAATGTTTGGACCAGAGCATGCAGAGGAACAATACAAAGCACTTGAAAATCATAAAGCTTGTGAGGCTGGAACTAAAAACGTAAAAGGTTCAGAACTAATGAAGTTTTTCCCATATATTAATAGTGATGGGATTGAAACAGCTACCTTTACGGATAATCAAAGTGAAGGGTGGATAGATCCATTTATGTTTCATAGTGCTTTGAAAAGTAAAGCTATTGAGTTAGGTGCAAATTTTATAAAGGGAAAGGTAAAATCTATCTCAGAAATTAAAGCCAAAACAATTATCTCTGCCGCAGGATGTTGGACTAAAGAATTATTAGAAGATATTCCAGTAGAGCCTCAAAAACACACGGTATTTAGGGTTAAGTGCCCAAAACATATTCCCGAAATGCCATTAACAGGAGATTTAACAACTGGAGTTTACTGGAGACCAGAGGGTAAAGAGTATTTAGCAGGATCACCTAAATCTGTATTTGATGCTAAGGATTTAGAACCTGCTTGGAATGATTTTGAAGAATTGGTGTGGCCTGCTCTTGCTAAAAGAGTACCAGCATTTGAAGAACTTAAATTAACTGGTGGATGGGCTGGATATTATGATTGTAACAGATTAGATAATAATGCTGTAGTTGGGAAACATCCAAAATATGATAATGTTTATTTAGCTACTGGATTTACAGGAAGAGGCTTAATGCAAGCGCCTGGTATTGGAAGAGCATTAACAGAATTAATTACTACTGGTTCGTATCAATCAATTGATATTTCAAATATGGCAGTAGAAAGGGTTTTAGGAAAAAAAGCAAGACATGAACCTTATGTCCTTTGATTAAGTTCCACAAAAAGTTTGATATTTTTCTTTTTGATCAGAAGGTAATTGATATTCAATAATTTTTTGGTTTTGAAGATAAGGTTTAGATAATATGTCTATTAATTTTTTTAATGGTTGAAAATCATTCTGGTTTGCTACATCAATTACCTCCTCAACTTTATGATTACGTGGAATTACTTGTGGGTTGACGCTTTTCATTAGTTGTAAGTATTTTTCGGGTGAATTATTATTCAATTTCTGTCTATTTTTCCATCTTTCCATCCAATTTAGAAATTTTTTATCTTCATAATATTTTTTTAACTCAATTTTTTCACCCATTAAATAACAAAAAGTATTGGTGTAATCAGCTTTGACTTCATGCATCCAAGTTAGTAGATCTAAAATTAAAGATTGGTCATTTTTTTCATCTCCAAATAATCCGAGCTTATCTCTCATCATATTAAGCCATTTTTCCTCATATTTTTTTTCAAATGAATTTATGATTTCTGTAGCTATTTTAATTGCATTATTTTGATCTTTATCAATTAAAGGTATAAGACATTCGGCAAACCTTGCTAGATTCCATTTTGTGATAACAGGCTGGTTGCAGTATGCGTATCTACCAGTTCTATCAATTGAACTAAAAACAGTCTTAGGATCATAAATATCCATGAAAGCACATGGTCCATAATCTATTGTCTCACCCGAAATACTCATATTGTCAGTATTCATCACCCCATGAATAAAACCAACTCTCATCCAGTGTACAACTAAATCAACTTGTTTTTCTAAAACGATTTTAAGAAGTTCTATTGATTTATTATCAGCTCCATCAATATTTGGATAATGCCTTTTAATAACGTGCTCTAAAAGCATTTTAAGTTCATCCTCATTTTTCCTCGCAGCAATATATTGAAAAGTACCTACTCTAATATGGCTTGATGCCACTCTTGTGAGGATAGCGCCTATTAATTCAGTATCTCTCATTACGCTTTCACCGGTCTTTACTACTGCTAAACTCCTTGTAGTTGGTATATTTAGGTGATGCATCGACTCGCTAATAATGTATTCTCTTAACATTGGACCTAAAGCTGCCCTGCCATCACCGTTTCTTGAAAAAGCAGTTTTACCTGAACCCTTAAATTGAATATCATACCTTTTTTTATTTTTAGATAGATGTTCGCCAATTAAAACTGCTCTTCCATCGCCAAGCATTGTGAAATGACCAAATTGATGTCCAGCATAAGCTTGAGCAATTGAGTTGCTATTTTTGGGCAATAAATTTCCAGAAAATAATGCTGATAACTCCTCATTTTTGATATTTGAAAAATCTAAGTCTATGTTCTTTGCTAAATCTTTATTAAATAAAACTAATTCAGGTTTTTTTACTTTTACTGGATCAATCGTTTCTTTAAATGAGTCTGGTAGTCTAGAGTAAGAATTATCAAAATTCCAATTTAAACCATTTTTCATAAAAAACTATTTACTCCAAATTCTTTTTAAAATCTCTTCTCTTCTACATGCCTTTTTATAAGCTACATAATTTAATAAATATTCTTTATAATAATTTTGATGACGAGTTTCTGCCATAAAAAACTTTTCAAATTTTCTAACATAAGTGACAACTTTTTTATTAAATTTTTTTTCGAGTTTAAGTATACTTTTCTCAATCAAATTCTTTTCACTACTATTTTGATAAAAAGCAACTGACCTGTAGCTATATCCTTTATCACAAAATTGTCCGTAGGCATCAAAAGGATCTATATTTATCCAAAAGTTATCTAGCAATTCTTCATATGAAATAATTTCCTTGTCGTAAATAATTTCAACAACCTCAAAATGCCCAGTATTACCGTAAGTTACTTCTTTATAAGTAGGATTTTCAGTGGTACCACCTGAATAACCAGAAAAAACCTCCTCTACACCATTAAGTTTTTCAAAAGACTCTTCAACACACCAGAAACAACCACCCGCAAAATAGGCTCTTTCTTTTTGATCGGCTAAAGAAGAAAAAATAAAAAAGAAGCTAATGATTAAAAAAACAAACAATCGCATAAATTACCATATACAAAAAATTTATGCTAAGTCCATGTTATTAAAGGTAGCTAGGTGATGTAGCTTACCTTTAATAATGTGAAAAGAATTTATTTTTTCTTATATTTAGCTGCTTCTTCTGAACCACCAGTTGCAGAACCTTTACTGTAAGAGTGAGCTCCCATACCTGCAAGCTGACCATCCTTTACAATAAGATATTGATTTCTAATTTCTTTACCATCGAAGAAACATTCCAATATTTCTCTAACACCATCTGCATATCTTGATTGCGCTGTTAAAGATGTACCAGAAGTATGAGGTGTCATACCATGATTGGGCATGCTTCTCCATACGTGATCATTTGGTGCTGGTTGAGGAAACCAAACATCTCCTGCATAACCACTCAACTGACCACTCTTTAGAGCTTTTGCAATTGCATCACGATTACAAATTTTACCTCTAGCGGTGTTTACTATGTAAGCACCTTTTTTCATTTTACTTATCATAGCATCGTCAAATAAGTTTTCAGTCTCTGGATGAAGTGGACAATTAATTGTTACTACATCACAAACTTTGACCATAGACTCCACAGTTTCGTGAAATGTTAAGTTAAGCTCTTTCTCAACACTTTCAGGCAACCTGTGTCTATCAAAATAGTGCAAATGTGTATCAAATGGTTTCATTTTTCTTAAAGCATCTAATCCGATTCTTCCAGCTGCTACAGTACCAATGTGCATACCTTCAACATCATATGATCTTTGAACGGCATCAGCGATATTCCAGCCACCGTCATTAACAATTCTATGTTGATTGTGGTAATCTCTTACCATTGAAACAATCATCATAACAATATGTTCAGCAACAGATCTCGAGTTACAGTAAGTTACTTCAACAACGTCAATTTTGTTATCCATTGCGGCTTGTAAATCAACGTGATCTGATCCTATACCTGCTGTTATTGCCATTTTTAAATTTTTGGCTTTGGCAATTCTCTCTTTTGTTAAATAATAAGGAAAAAATGGCTGAGAAATAACTATATCTGCATCAACTATATGTTTATCTGCTTCACAACCTTCTCCATCTTTACTATTTGTAACAACAAATTCATGTCCATTACTTTCTAAAAACTTTCTTAAACCAAGTTCACCCGATACACATCCAAGTAATTGACCTGGTGTGTAATCTCTTCCTTTAGGCGAAGGAAGGGTCATTCCATCTGGATATTTTTCTATTTTTGGTAGTTCTGATAAAGCGTAGGATTTTGGCATCCCCCCTTTAGGATCATCGTATAATATACACAATATTTTCATCTAATCTCCTGTATCTTAAAATGTATTAATTAAAAAACTAATCTAACATAATTTTTAAGCTGCTATCAATTAAATTATTTTAACTTAGGATATTTTTTTTTTAGTATAAATCGATTGATTATTATACCAAAAATAAGAATTATTATTGAGCCAGTTATGATTGGATTGAAAAGATAATCAATCGAAACACTTCCCATAATGACTATGATCGGGTTCCCTCCAGCAGGCGGGTGGGTTACATTTAATAATATCATTAAACTTACACCAAAACCCACAGCGACAGGTATAATTAAGTATAGAGGTAGCGGAACCAGGTATAAAAAAAATAAACCAACTATAGCTGTAAGCAGGTGCCCAAAAAAAATATTTTTAGGTTGCGCAAAGGGGCTTTCGGGATAACCATATAATAAAACCATTGATGATCCAAACGATGCAATCAAAAAAATACCAAACTCTGTTTTATAAGTCAGAAGAGTTAATATACCTATAGTTATAATTGAAAAAAAACCCGCGACAAAAGATTGTTTAATATTATCCATAAATTAATTGGATACAATTTTCTTGAGGGTTTTAAAAGGTAATAGGATACATTCTTTACGTGATAGATTTTTTTTCTTAAATAATTTACCTAAATTTTTCCATTTTCTATTTATTATTTCAAAATCACCCTCAAAGTAAGACCTTGCATCATTACATATTTCATCAACTTTAAGCTTATTTTTATTTATTGAAATTTTTGATAAAAGACTTGCAGATGCTTGGCAATAAACACAGCATTTTCCTTGATAGCCGAAATCAACAATTTTATCTTTTTTTATTATTACCTTAATTTGCATTTCATCACCACATAATGAATTTTTTAATTTTGAATTATGAGTATGATTTTCAAGAAATTTTTGGTTATTATTTTTTGAAGCAATATGTAATATTTCTAAATCCATTAATTTTTAAGACATAAATTATATGTAATTTAAATAAGATCTTATAATAAGATACATAAATTTCCTAAATTATTTTATACAAAGAATTTAATTTTGTTGTAGTTGGAACTAATAAGAATTAAAAATTGTCATATGATAGAAATAAAAAATGATAAATTAGCAGTACCAGTTGTGTTATTTGCAGGAATTCTTTGGTCGTTTGGACCACTAGTTGTTAGATACATGGATCAACCAGAATTAGTACCTTGGCAGTATATTTTTGGAAGAGGATTAACAATCTTTATAATTTTAAATCTTTACTTATTTTTTGAAGAAGGAATAGCGTTTTATAAAAATTACCTAAAAATTGGTGTATCAGGTATTATAGGTGGAGTAGGGCTAGGTATTGCGATGATTAGTTTTATCTACTCAATTACTAATACTTCTGTTGCTATAACATTATTATGTCTAGCTGCAATGCCTTTTTTTACGGCTTTATTAGGTTTTCTTTTTTTGAGAGAGAGAATAAGCGTGAATGTTTGGATTGCTATAATTCTTGCAACTGTTGGAATAATAATTATTGCATTAGGTAATACTGGAAAAGCATCTTTATTGGGGTTTGTATTTGGGATGACATCATCAATAGGTTTTTCAATATTTTCCGTTACTTTACGATGGAGAAAAGAGACACCTAAATTTACTACTGTTGCTGTTTCTGGACTTTTCTGTTTTGTTATTGCCTCAATATTTATCTTGAGTAAGGATCAATTATTTTTTTCTACAAGCTACAACGGTACTTTATTTTCATTACATGGAGTATTAGTTTGCTTTGGATTAATATTATATTCTATTGGCTCTAGAGCTATCCCAGCAGCTGAATTAACTTTATTATCTTTAACTGAAGTTATTGGAGGAATTTTTTGGGTGTGGTTACCAATTTTTGGTATAAATGAAATCCCATCTACAAATACAATAATTGGTGGGTTTTTTCTTTTTATATCTATCACTTATTACAGTTTGGTCATGAGGACTAATAGAAGATTTATAGCGCTGAATTAAGAAGTAGTTTTAATGATTAAAGAAAAAAAAATTGTCAATAGTTGGAATGAATGGGATCCACTTAAGCATGTAATAGTTGGTAGAGCAGATGGATGCTGTATACCAGCTCCAGAACCAGCATTAGATGCAAAAGTACCTGAAGACTCAGACATGAAGGGTGAATATGGTCCTCGCAGAAAAGAAACTGTAGCTAGAGCCAATGAATTATTAGACAACTTTGCATCAATTTTAGAAAAAAGAGATATAAAAGTTGATAGACCAATTCCGATAAATCATAATCAAAAAATATCTACTCCTGACTGGGAAGTTAAAAGTATGTTTGGATGTATGCCTGCTAGAGATATAATTTTGACTGTAGGAAATGAGATGTTGGAGGCCACTATGAGTTATAGATGCAGATGGTTTGAATATTTAAATTATAGACCTTTGATTCAAAAATATTTCAATGAGGATAGAAATATGAAACATGAAAGTGCGCCTAAACCAAGGCTAACAGATGCTGACTATAGAAAGGATTACTTATCTGATAAAATAGGTGTTCAAAAAAGGTTAGATTGGACTGAAAAGAAATATTTTGTTACCACAGAGGAAGAACCTCTTTTTGATGCAGCTGATATTTTGCGTTTTGGAAAAGACTTAGTTGTACAACACGGTTTCACCACAAATTTGAAAGGAATAGAATGGTTAAAAAGACATTTCACAAATCACAGAATACATACTGTAAATTTTCCTGGTGATCCTTATCCGATTCATATTGATGCAACATTTGCGCCAATTAAAGAGGGAATTATAATTAATAATCCTCAAAGACGATTACCTAAAGAACAAAGAAAGTTATTTGAGAATAATGGTTGGCAAATCATTGATGCTGCTCAACCAGCTCATAATGAACCACCACCATTATGTTATTCATCTGTTTGGCTCTCTATGAATGTTTTAGTTTTAAATCCTAAAACGGTATGTGTTGAAAAAAGTGAAAAATATCAAGCAGAACAACTTGATAAGTTAGGAATGGAAGTAATCCCTGTTGACTTGAGAGACGCTTATGCTTTTGGAGGAGGCCTACACTGTTGCACCGCAGATGTATTTAGAGAAGGAGAGCTTAAAGATTATTTTCCTAAACAATAACTTTGATAATTTTTAACAATTTAAATTATTATAAATTTGGCTAATTTAAGCTCTAAGCATTGATTTACTTAATTTTTCTTCGTTTTATCAATATCTAAATTATCTAACGCTCTAGTAAGTTCTTTTTGCTTAATTTTTTCTGTATTAATTGATCGATTTTTTAATCCGTAATCAATCGAATTCTTTTGATTTTCTAATTCATCAAATTTTCTCATTTTTTCTAATTCAATTTCTCTTAATCTTTGATCTCTTAAAATTTCTCTTTGTTCTTTTAATTTCTTATCTCTATCAAATTTTTCTTCCCATTCTTTTATTTTTATGTATTCAAGCTCTTTTTTTCTGTCCTCTTCCATTTTTAAAATTTTTATCTCTTTTGCCTTTTTTCTCTGCTCTTTAAGCTCCTTTTGTCTTTGCTCTTCCTCTCTTGCTTTAAGATCTATATCTTTTCTATTTTGTTCTTCTTGACGAAGATCCAATTCTTTTTCTCTAATTGTTAATTGCTTAGCAACTTGAATTAAGTGCTCATCTTTTTTTACTAATCTTTCTGCCTCTATTTTTTGTTTTTCCTCTAATGAGTTTATCTTTTTTTCTCTTATCTTAAAATCCTCCTCATGCATTTTAATTTTATTACTTTCTTTATTAAGTTTTTCTTCCCAATTTTTAAGATCTTTTTTTTCTTTTAAAATTTCATTTTTTTCTTCTAATTTCTGTAACTTGATTAACTTTATTTTTTGAAGCTCTTTATTCTTTTTATAATTTGCGAATGCTTTACCAATTGATTTTGTAGTTAGACTTGCAATTTTTCCAAGACCATTGCTTTTAGAAGTTTTTTTTGTTTTAATTTTTTTTCGAGGCATTTTTTTTAAAGTTTATTTCACTAAATATAAAATATTTTTCAATATAAATTTTGTTTTAACAGTCATACTTGTTTACAGTAGATTCAACCTGAAAGTGTTATTTGAATAACTAAAAGTGTTACTGTCTAAATTTTTTCGGTATCTTTATCTCTTTTTTTATACTCAACACCTTTTCTCTCCAATATTTCTTTTACTTTATCAGAATAAGGCTCCTCAATGTGTTCTGTGGTAGGATTAAGCTCTATTCCAGCAGGTGTAATTGTCTGAGGCATTGCGACAAACTGAGAGTCTGGATTTTCTGCAGTTGGTCTTATTTTCATTCTATAAATTCCAAATACTCCAATTATCGTGTGAAAGAAAAATAAAAAAATAAAAAAACCATTTGGACCAACTATATCCATAAATATAGAACACAAAAAAGGGCCACTTATTGCACCTAAACCAAAAACAAATTGTAGACCAGCTCCTGCAGCTACAAATTTATCTTTAGAAATATAATCATTTGTATGTGCTAAAATTAATGAAAACATTGGCAAACTACAAAATGAAAAAATGATAAACGAAATATAAAACCAAGTTTTGCTAGTTGCTAATCCACCAGGTAGGTACATTTGCCTAGAAACAATTATACATATTATTGCAAATATAGCAGCACCAAATGTACTCATAATGATAACTTTTCTTCTGTCGTAGAAGTCTGAAACTTTACCTATAGGAAATTGTGCAATTGCACCGGAAATTGCTAATAGAAATGTAACTATTGATATTTCTAATATGATGAAATTCATCGAAGTTGCATACACTGCTAGAAGAGTAAAAACAGCAGATTGAATTGTTCCATAAAAAAAAGAACTTACTATTCCAAAAGGGGATGCTTCATATAGATTTTTCAAAGACATTGCTTTAATTTTTTTAAAAGTAGGAGGTTTTTGTTTTGTTAACAATATTGGCAATAAAGCAGCAGATGTTATTACAGAAATTAAAATAAATGGTTGAAAGTTTTTAGGGCTATTAAAATTGAGCAAAAACATACCAACGCCAATCGATCCATAAAGTATAACCATATATATTGAAAGTACACTTCCTCTATTTTTATTACTTGATCTATCATTTAACCAGCTCTCTGCGACTGTATAGATACACACCATACTTATTCCTGTTAAGACTCTTAATAAAAACCATATGAATGGATTTACAAGAACCGAGTGAACAAGAATAACTAAAGAGGCTAAAGATGCAAAAGCTGCAAAAACTCTTATGTGACCTACTTTTGAGATGATACTTGGAATAGTTGCAGCACCTATAAAATAACCGACAAAATATCCTGACATCATGAAGCCGGTTGAGGTTAAACTGAACTCCTCTTGAACTGCTCTAACTCCAAGAAGAGATCCCTGAAAACCATAGGCCATCATTATAAAACCCATTCCAAGAAATAGTGCCCACGAGTTTTTTAAAACTTTATTCATAAATTTGGTGTAGTTATTCGCGATGTATTATTAAATCAAGTCTTAATTGTGACAAGCTTAAGCATTTCTAAGCTTTAAAAATGAGTGAATAGCTATAGTAATTATAATAACAACTCCACCAAACAAAGTTTCAACACTTGGTTGTTCTCTAATTACCAGCCAAACCCATATTGGACCTATTATAGTTTCTAATAAAAAAAATAAATTAACTTCGGCAGCAGGTATAAATCTTGGGGCTATAGTTACCAAGACAAATGGTATAGCCACACAAAGAATGCACATTAAAGGTACGATGATTAGATCTTGATTTATAAGTGCAAAATTTTCAACAAATAATAAAGCAAAGGTCGCTACAAGTAATTTTCCAACAACTGCTGCTGGCACTAAATTTTTAGATTTTGCTGAGCGTATAGTCACCGCACCTACTGCTAATCCGATAGCAGTAATGAAACCTAAAATATCTCCATAAAAATTTCCTAATTTAAGAGAGTCAAAAAAAATATAAATTACTGACAGAAAAGTAATGATAATTGATATAAGTGTTTTTTTATCTGGAGGTTCTTTTAGAAAAATCGCACCTAAAATAGCTGATAACATAGGAGCAGTAGCAATCATTACAAGAGTATTTGCTACATTTGTATTTTCAATTGAAACAACGAAAGTAATATTTGTTATACTAAAAGTGATAATATAGATTATGCCATGGATACCACTCGTCATAAGAATTTTGAAAAAATCTAATCTGTAAATTAAAATCATTCCAAAAAAAACTACAAAAAAAGGTATAATTCCTCTGTAAAAAACAAGTCCCCAAGTATCTACACTTGAGAGTCTGATAAATAATGAGTCCGGTGTGATAAACATTACTGCGACAAATGCAAGTAACGAACCTTTCTGTTGATCAGTCAAATTTTTCAAGCTTTAAGTTCTTTCCAGAAAGTTTTAGCCAAATTAATATTTGACAAATCATAAAATGTTTTTAATCCAGTAGGTGAGGTGACGTTAATATCTCCATTTAATTTTTGATCAATAAAATCAATTCCAGCAAGAAAAATATTTTCTTTTCTTAAATTTTTGGCAACCAGTTTAGATATTTTTTTTTCAACATTTGTTAACTGAGTATTTATTGGTTTTGCTCCTTTACTTATATTACTTAAGAATGATCCTTTTTTTGGAACTCTTGATATAGCGCCCATAACTTTACCATTTATTAAAAAAACTCTTTTATCTCCTTTATTTATTTTTGGTAAATATTTTTGACAAATTATGTATTCATGTCTTTTAATAAATTTTTTTATAAATTTAAGATCGAATTTACTTAATAAATGAATGTCATTTCCACCAAAGCTATGGATTGGTTTTAAAATCACTTTTTTATTTTTTTTAAAAAATTTTTTGATCTCATCAATATTTTGAGAAAAAATAGTTGGAGGCATATACTTTAGGTATTTGATAGCATAAAGTTTTTCAGAAATGTTTCTTATAGAGCTAGGATCATTTATAATTTTTACTTTATCTTTAATAGTTTCAAGAATATATGTTGTTGAGATATACTTGAGATTAAACGGAGGATCTTGTCTGATTAAAATAAATTTGCAATCTACAAGATTTAATTTGTGTTTCTTAAATATTTTGAAAAATTTTTTTTTACTATAATTAAATTTGACAAAATAACCCTCCGCAACAACTTTTGAATTTATGACAGATAAATTTTCAGGTTTATAATAAAAGACTTTATAATTTTTATTCTGAATTTCATGGGCTAAAAAAATACTAGTGTCTGTATTAGGATTAATTTTAGAAAAATGATCTCCTTGAATAGCTACAATTTTATTTATCATATAAATCTTTTAAATCTTCATTTTTGGAAAATTTATTAATCATATGATCTGCGTTTGTTACTTTATTATCAATAATTGTTTGTAAATGATTTAAGAAAATAGCCTCATTTTTTTTGCTTTTATTTAGTTTGTCTCTTTTTTCCAATCCCTTTCTTGATATACTCAATAAGTTTGATGCCCAGTAGAGAAGATCTTTGCCCATTAATTGTGTATTAAATCCCTTTTCTGGTACCTCTAGATATGCATTGATAATTTTATTTTTTTCCCATTTAGAAACAATTTCAAAAGTTTCATCAATATTACCATACAATATTCCAATGTTAAATGCTGGACCAGCGCATAAACAATCCCAACCACACGTATCCATAGATCTCATCTCAATATATTTTTTTAATCTATTTTCTGTAAAGATTGTACTTAAGTGTGTAGATAGATCATTTTCATTCGGCATTCTATTTTTAATTTCATTAATTTTACCATTCATAAAATCTTTAAATACATATTTTTTACCAGATATATATTTTTCATTATCTTTAATAAACAAAATTGGAAAGTTAATTACAAAATCAGCATATTTCTCAAAATTTAATTCCTCAAAAAAAATTTTTGGCAAACCACCTCTAGCAGTGTTTTGCCATACCTTGGATCTATATGACAAATAATTGCTTTTTTTTTTTTCTACGATTGAAGAATTAGCAAATAAAGCAATAGTGATGGGAACGATTGAATTAACAATCTTAAATTTTTTAATAAAATCATTTTCAGAGTCATAATCAATGTTAATTTGCGTCCCACAAGTTCTATACATCATATCTAGGCTTAATTTTCCACCTTCTGGCATACTCTTAGTCATTAATTTATAACGTTCCTTTGGATTATTTGGAATCTCATTTAGCTTTGAAATTGGATCAAAACCAGCACTCACAATATTTATGTTTAGTTTTTTTGTTACTTGTTTTAATTCAAACAGATAGTCCTGAGACTCTGCACACGCTTCATGTATATTATTTAATTTGTCTCCAGATAATTCAATTTGATTTCCAGGTTCAAGTGTAATATTTTTACCTTTTTTATTTAGACCAATTATATTGCCTTTTTCAGAAATTGGCTTCCAGCCAAATTCCACCAAAGCACTAAACATTTCTTTAATTTTCGAATAATTAATCCTTTTATTATCGTTTTTATTGAATAAAAATTTTTCATGTTCAATTCCAATTTTGAAATTTTTTGTGTCTTTTATTCCAGATTTGAAATATCTGATTATTTGTTCTTTAGAGGTAATCATTTGTTTCTTAATAATACTTTATGGATAGATTTAAAGTAAAGAATATGGCTTTCTAGAAAAAATTTTTTTTACCATTGGCCTAAAAAATTCTAAAGGAAATGATTTATAGTTTGGGTCAAAGGAAATTTGATCGTATTTTTCACAAAAATCAATAGTGGCTTGGTAATATTTATGATCTTTATATTCGTCTCTCTTATTTCTATTACCTCCTAAGTGGTGAGCATAATAGTACATTTGAAATTCACCATGTTTTTCTATTATCCAATGAGTTTTTTCTGAAACATAAGGTTTTAAAATTGCAGCAGCATACTCAGAATGATTCATTGGTGCTAATTCGTCTCCAATATCATGTAATAAAGCAGCAACTACCATCTCTTCACTTTCTTTATTTTTATAAGCTCTAGTCGCACTTTGAAGAGAATGCTCCAATCTAGAAACTTGATAACCCTCCAAAGTTTCAGTGAGATTAGACATAAATTTTAAGATCCGTTCAGCAGTCTTATTTGCAAAATCTTTTTCATGTTTGTCTAAAAAAAGGTAATCTTCCTTAGTTCCCTTTTTCATTTCTGTAAAACTAACTTTTTTCATTATCTAGTTGTTTGATACCGAGCTTAGTAAAGACAACTGAGTAATCTTACTATCACCAAGTTCATCAACAGGCTTAATCGGGTAGTCACCTGTAAAGTAATGATCAGTTAATTGAGGATAAGTTTCATTTCTTTTGTCAAAGCCAATAGCTCTGTATAAACCATTTATAGATAAGAACTTTAAAGACTTAGCCCCAATATACTCACAAATCTCATTATTTGATTTATTTGCAGCTAATAATTCTTTTTTAGTTGGTGTATCAACTCCATAAAAATCTGGGTATTTAATTTCTGGGCAAGCTATTCTCACATGGACTTCTTTTGCGCCAGCATCATAAAGCATTTTAACAATTTTAAGAGATGTTGTTCCTCGAACTAAAGAGTCGTCTACTAGAATTATTTTTTTATTTTTAATTGTTGTTTGATTAGCGTTTAACTTAAGTTTAACACCTAAGCTTCTAATTTTCTGACTTGGCTCAATAAAAGTTCTGCCCACATAATGATTTCTTATTAATCCGTGTTCAAAATTAATCCTTAATTTTTGAGAAAATCCCAAAGCTGCTGCATTTCCCGAGTCAGGAACGGGCACAACAATATCCGCATCTATATCATTTTCTTCAGCAAGCTCTTTTCCTAAATTTTTTCTATGTTCATAAGCGGTTTTGTTATTTATAAGACTGTCTGGTCTTGCAAAATAAATATATTCAAATACGCATGGTCTAATTTTTTTTGGGGGAAAAGGTTTGATACTTGATAGTTGATTATTTTCTATAAAAACAATTTCACCATTTTCTACTTCTCTTATAAATTTTGCTCCAATGATATCTAAAGCACAGGTTTCTGATGCTAACACATAGCTACTTCCTAATTTACCAATTACTAGTGGCCTAATTCCATAAGGATCTCTTACTCCAATTAAAGATGTTTGTGTTAACATGACTAAAGCGTAACCACCTTGTATTTGAAATATTGCATCTACAACCTTATCAATGGTTTTAGATCTTTTTGATTTAGCTATTAATTGGACAATAGTCTCAGTATCTGAGGTAGTATAAAATATTGCACCATCCTCAACTAGTTTATTTCTTAGATAAATTGAATTTGTTAAATTTCCGTTGTGTGCAACACCGATACCACCAGCGTTGGTATCAGCAAAAAAAGGTTGAATATTTCTAAGAGTATTATTCCCAGTAGTGCTATATCGATTATGACCAATAGCATAATCACCTTTAAGATTATTTAGTATTTTTTCTTTATTAAAATTGTCACCAACTAAACCAAATCTTTTTTCTGAATAATATTTTTTGCCATCAAAAGTGACTATACCACATCCCTCTTGTCCACGATGCTGTAGAGCGTGCAGACCAAGCGCAGTCAAAGCTGAAGCATCTTTTGCATTACTAATACCAAATACACCACATTCCTCTTTAAATTTTTGGTTAAAGCTCTTCAATTTTTTCTTTTGAGTCTTGATAACTTTTTTCATTAGGAAATTCTTTTAATAAATAATTACTACCTTTTTCTAAATATGGAAAGATGTATGATTTATTTAAATTAGTCGGCCATTTATCATAATTATAGACTAAGTGAATAGCTGAAAATAGGCAAATAGCTATTATATATGATCTTATAAACCCAAAAAAGAATCCAAATATAGAGTCTAATTTTCCAAGTCCTGTATATTTAATTGCTTTACTTATCCCTTTACTAATAAGTAATACAAGAAATATTATAATTACAAAAATCAGAAGGCCCAAAGTAATATCTAAGATATATTCACTATCAATTATATCTTTTACGTAAGGTTTTGCTTTTGGGAAAATAATTAGGGTCATGATATATGCAAATAGCCATTTGCTCATTGCCAAAATACTAAGTACAAATCCCTTTCTATAACATTTTACTAGAGACAAAATTGTTAAAGTTAAGTAAATTAGATCTATAATTGATATGGAATTATAAAATTCCTTTAAAATTTCAATCATCGATAGTTATTTTCCAAAAGGTTTAATAAAAAGTATTAAGGATGGCAATAGAGTCAGAACTGATACCATTGCCAATAACATTGCCAGACCTGTAAAAATACCAAAGTAAATTGTTGGAATGAACTTGGATAAAACTAATATTGAAAAACCAAAAACTATTGTTATTGAAGTATTTAAAATAGCTTTACCTACTGTAGAGTGGCAAGTTTTGATAGTTTCTTTATAATTTTCTGAGGTGGCAAATTCTTCTTTAAATCTATAAATGTAATGAATACTATTATCTACAGCAATACCAATTGTTATTGCAGCTATTGTAATTGTCATCATATCTAAAGGGATTCCAAGCAAACCAATTATACCCAATATGAAAAAAGCAGCTATAAAATTTGGCACAACCCCAATTAAAGATAATTTTATGTTTCTAAAAAGAATTAAAAACATTACAAATATACCACTCATTACTAAACCCAAAGTCAATATTTGAGATTTAAAAAGACTTTGTAGTAAATTATTAAATAAGATTAGAACACCAGCAAGCTTAAATTCATTTTCCTTTAATCCAATTTTATTTTTTAGGTCATAATTAATCTTTTTTAATAAATCATTTCTTCGCAAATTTTCTTGAGAATCGATTATTCTTAAACTAATACGAGCCTCGTTATCATTTATAGATATGTATGGATCAATAATTTCTGTTTTTATATTTTCAGGAATCTTAGAGTAGAGGACCCCCATTTCTAAACTTCCCAGCGGCTTATTATTGTTAAGCACTGTAGCAACATCAATTATAGAGGAAAAAGACAAAACCTTACCAACTTGTGGAAGTCCATCTAGATAATTGTGTACTGAAGCTATTTTATCTATTTTGTCTTTAGTAAACCAGTATTTCTCTAAATCATTCTCACTTTCATCTCCCCAATCCTCAAACTCATCATCCTCTTCATTATTTATATCTTCCTTATTAGGAAATTTTAAAATTACTTCCAAAGGCGTAGTTCCTCCGAGTTTTTCATCTATAAGTTTCATCCCTTTGTAAATTTCAGTTTTTTTGTCAAAGTAATTGATAAAACTATTTTCCACTTCTAGACGGCTTATGCCAATTAAACTTGTAACAATAATCATTCCTGTAACAACGAAAATAGCTATTTGATTATTTTGGGAAATCTTTGAAAAAAAATTAGTTATTTTCGACTCTTTGTATTTATCTAAAGTAATATTTTCTTCTGGAACAAAATTAATTAGGGTAGGCAATAATGTAAAAGTAATAATGAATGAAGTTATTAAACCAAAAGTCATCATCCAACCAAAATCTATAATTGGTTTTATTTCACTAAATATAAGAGATAAAAAAGCAATTATTGTAGTAATAACAGTGTACAAAATTGGCCAAAACATCTTCTTTGTAGTCAATGAAATTAATTCAAAAATATTCTTTTTAGGAAAATTTTCCTTCAATTGTAAAAAACGAGTACTCATATGAATATTCATTGCCATAGTTAAAATTAACATTAGAGCTATAAAGTTCGATGAAATTACAGTGACTTTCCAGTTTAGCAATCCGAGAATTCCCATCATTATTATGACCGAAAAAAAACAACTACTTATAGGAACAATAATCCAAATTAATTTTTTAAATACAAACCACAATGTAAAAACGATGAATATAAAAACACCTAAACCAAAAACTATTATATCACTTTTTATAAATGTCATCATGTCATCTGCAATCATCGGTATCCCACCTAAAAAGATTTTTCCGATGTTCTCATAACTTTTGATTACATTTCTGATTTCAATAATATTTTCATGGTTTTGTTTTTTTATCTTATCTTTAAAATCCTCTATTTCTTCTCTTGTTTTATTTTTGATATCTTTTAAATCTTCACTTTTTTTAAGATTTACAATTATCCCACTTGTTTTACCGTCTTCACTTATAACAAAATTTCTAAAAACTGGACTATTTAAAATTTCTTTAAAACCTCTCTCTTTATCCACACCTTCATCTTTTAGAGTTTTAAAATTTTTAAGCCTTTCTTGCAACGATTCATCAGAACTATTCAGAAGAGGTATATCTAAAAGAGTAATAACACTGTGAACCCAATTCAAACTTTGAATTTTATATTTTAAACTCAATAAATTATTTATTGAGTTTTCTGATATCATATCTTCATTAGGGGTATACGTAAGAACTAAAAATTCTTTTGATCCATATCTATCAGTGACCTCTCGTAGATATTCTAAATCTGGATCACCCTCAATTAAAAGAGTTTCGGAAGAGGCATCTAATCTAAAATTTTTTGAATAATTTCCAAAACTTATTAATACGACCAATAATAAAAGAAAAATTAATTTTGGGTTTTTTAATATAAGATTTTGATATAAACGCGCTATCATTGTAGCTCTTTTATATTTTACTTTAACTATTTTGAGTATCTTTAAATTTAGTAAACATTGCCTCAAATTCTAACATTATATTTCCTGTAGGTCCGTGTCTTTGTTTGCTTATTATAATTTCAGCTAGATTTGATACCTCATTCATTTTAGCCTGCCATTCAGCATGCTCTACTGTTGCTGGTCTCGGTTCTTTTCTTTCAAGGTAATAAGCTTCTCTATATACAAACATTACAACATCTGCATCCTGCTCAATTGAACCGGACTCCCTTAAATCTGATAATTGGGGTTTTTTGTCATCCCTTTGCTCTACAGCTCTTGATAATTGTGAGAGAGCCACCACAGGTACAGACAGTTCTTTTGCTATAGCCTTTAAACCTTGTGTTATTTCTGAAATTTCTTGAACTCTACCATCTTTGTTATTGTAAGTTCCTTTCATTAATTGGATATAGTCTACAACAATCATATCTAGCCCAAACAATCTTTTAATTCTTCTTGCTCTATTAGTCATTGCAGCAATATTTATAGCTGGAGTTTCATCTATATATAAAGGTAACTCTGAAATATTCTTTGAAGTTTCAATAAATTTATCAAATTGATCATCTGAAATTTTACCTCTTCTAATATCATTTGATTTAATTCTTGATTGTTCAGCTAATATTCTAGTAGATAATTGTTCAGATGACATTTCTAATGAAAAGAAAGCAATTGAGGATTTTTTTCCATTATCTTGTAATTTTTTAGCAGCATTAAAAGCTATATTTGTAGCTAATGCAGTTTTACCCATTGAAGGCCTACCAGCTATTATAATCAAATCTGATTGATGAAGACCTCCAAGCCTATCATCCAAATCTCTTAATCCTGTGGGAACTCCAACAATACCCTCTTCATTTTTGTATGCAGCAGATGCCATTTCAATAGTTTGTTTCAGTGCTTCGTCAAACTTAATTAAAGAAGAGTTAAAGGAACCTTTTTCCGCAAGATCGAATAACAATCTCTCTGAATTTTCAATAATATTTTGGCCATTAGTATTTAAATCATTGATTTTTGCTGTATCTATAGTTTGTTCTGAGATTTTAATTAATTCTCTCCTAACAAACATATCATAAATAATTTTAGAATATTCAATAGCCTGTCTTGTTGAGGTAGAAAATTTAGTGACTTTTATCAAATACTCAGGAACATTTAGATCATTTTTTTCATCTTTAAAATAATTTTTTAAAGTTATAGGATTAGCTAACATTCCTTTATAGATTAAATTTTCAATAGAATTAAATATTTTTTGGTGCAGAGGGTCAAAAAAATTCACATTAGAAATTATAGTATTAATCTCATCAAACAATTCATTAGAAACTAATATAGAGCCTATAACTGCCTGTTCTGCTTCGATATTATTTGGAAGCTCTTTAAAATTGTTTTTTACAATACTGAGATTATTTTCCACACTAAATAATACACTAAAACTGTTGTTTTAAAATTAGCAAAATAACTTGGGGAAAAAATTGTATAATTATTGTATTGACTCTGATGTCTCAACATTGATTATTATTTCAGCGTCAACTTCTGAGTGTAAATTAATTTTTACTTTAAACTTGCCTAGAGATTTAATCTCATTTATTGGTTGTATTGTTGAAGGTTTGATTTCAACTTTATCTTTTTCAAAAATTAATTTAGAAATTTCTGTTGGTTTGACTGATCCATAAAGTTCATTATTTTCAGTACATAATTTTTTAACAGTGTATTGTTTTCTATTTATTTTTTCATGTAGGGAGTTTGCAAATTGTTTTTTTTCATTATCTTTCTTTGATAATTCTGATTTAATTTTTCCAACTGATAAAATATTTTTTTTTGAAGCATATAAAGCTTTTTTGTTGGCTATTAAATAATTTCTTGCAAATCCTCTTTTCACATCTATTATTTCGCCAATAGAGCCTAATCTTTTAATACTCTCTAATAAAATTATCTTCATTACAATAATGCTAGATTTCTTGCCCGTTTAATAGACAAAGATAATTCTCTTTGTTTTTTTTGGCTTACATTTGTTATCCTGGATGGAAGTATCTTTCCATTTTCAGAAATGTACTTTTTTAGTAGTTTTATGTTTTTATAATCAATTTCAGGGGCACCCTTAATTGAAAGTGGACAAGATTTTTTAAATTTGTATTTATTAGGCTGAAAAATACTTAACTTAGCAAAATTGCTTTGTTTACTTTTTTTATTTCCACTTTGTCTCTGTTTTTTTGGCATAATTAATTTTTATTCTCTCTCTTTTTTTCACTATCTTCCTTTTTTGAACTAAAATAATTTGTGTTTAGATCAAATTTTTTAACTTTAATAGTTAGATATCTTAGTAATTTTTTGTCAATAGCTTCATTTTTTTCTAATTCATCTATCATTTTACCATTACCTTTTATTTTAAAGTGTATATAGCTTCCTTTTTTATTTTTCTTAATTAAATAAGAAAGGTTAATTAAACCCCAATTTTCAGTTTTAATTATTTCTCCATTATTTTTTTCAACGATTTTTGAGTACTTTTCAGTTAATAGTTTAATTTCGCTTGGCGATGCATCTTGCCTAGTAATGATTGTATGTTCGTATAAATTCATATTTGTTCTTTAATAAAAATTGTGGATATACTATTATAATAATTTAATTACAACAGCTAAATAACTAAAAAGTAAAGATTTTAAATGTTTTCAGTAGTTTTTCCTGGACAAGGCTCTCAAGCGGTGGGTATGGGAAAACTCTTTTATGAAAAATATAATTTAGTTAGAAATTATTTCAAAGAAGCTGATGATTCTTTAAATTTTTCACTGTCTAAGCTTATATTAGAGGGACCGAAATCTGATTTAGACTTAACTTTAAATACACAGCCGGCAATTTTTCTTATTAGTTACTCAATTTTTAATGTTATTAAAAAAGAATTTAATATTAATTTAAATAAAGCTAACTTTTTTGCAGGGCATTCTTTAGGTGAATATTCAGCACTATCTTGCGCTGGGTATATAAAATTTTCTGATACGATTAAAATTCTGAAAATAAGGGGTGAGGCAATGCAAAATGCAGTACCAAAAGGCATTGGAGGAATGGTTGCCATTTTGGGTAGTACCATAAAAAAGATAGAGGACATAATATTAACCAACAAAGAGAATTTTAAAATCCAAATTGCAAACGATAATTCAGTTGGTCAAATAGTAGTCAGTGGAAAATTGAGCGATTTAGATAAATTTATTGAAATTTTAAAATTGCAAGGTATCAAAAATATAAAACTCCCTGTAAGCGCACCATTTCATTGTGAATTAATGGATAGTGCCACAAAAATAATGAGCAATGAAATTAATAAAATTAATTTCAATAAGGGATATAATGTTTTGATGTCTAATGTAACTGCTGATAAGATAAGTGAAATTAGCGAAATAAAAAATTTATTAATTAAACAAATTGGAAATAGAGTGAGATGGAGAGAAAGTGTAATTAATATGATAGATAATGGAGTTGATAATTTTGTTGAAATCGGTCCGGGTAAAGTTTTATCTGGATTAATAAAAAGAATTAATAAAGATGTAAAAGTTCAATCAATAAATAACGAAGACGATATAAAGAAATTGAGCATATGATCAAGGATATAAATAATCTAAATATCATAGTCACTGGTGCAACTGGTGGAATAGGTAATTCAATAGTCGAAAATCTTTATAAAGCTGGAGTAAACGTCTTAGCAACAGGGACCAATTTAGAGAAACTAGAATTATTAAAAAAAAAGTTTGATAAAATTAAGACTCTACCGTTTGATATTTCGCAACATGATAAAATTGAAAAATTCATAAATGATTCAACTGAATTATTGGGTGGGAATTTAAATTGCCTAATTAATAATGCTGGAGTCACTAAAGATAATTTGGCAATTAGAATGAATACTGAAGAATGGACTAAAGTAATCAATATAAATCTTACCTCAACATTTCTAATGAGTAAATTTGCAATAAAAAAAATGTTAAAAAACAAATTTGGCAAAGTCATAAATATTACATCAGTTGTCGGTCACACAGGAAATATAGGTCAATCAAATTATACTGCTTCAAAAGCAGGTATTATAGCAATGTCTAAAAGCTTAGCTTTAGAATATGCAAAAAAGAATATAAATGTAAATTGTATCTCGCCAGGATTCATAAGCACTGCAATGACTGATAAAATTGATGAGAAATTCAAAGAATCAATAATATCAAAAATACCAGCAAGCAGATTAGGAAAACCAGAAGATATAGCAAATGTGGTAGTTTTTTTAGTCTCGCCGAAATCAGACTATATAAATGGGGAGACAATTCATGTTAACGGTGGCCTGTATTTAGGTTGACAAAAAAACAATTTCATCTAAGAACAAAATATAACAATAAAGGATTAATATGTCTGACGATATTTCAAGTAAAGTAAAAAAAATAGTTGCTGATCATTTAGGAATAGATGAAGCAAAGGTTACTGACGACTCTAGTTTTATTGATGATCTTGGAGCAGATAGCTTAGATACAGTTGAGTTAGTGATGGCTTTCGAGGAAGAATTTGGTTCTGAAATTTCAGATAGTGAAGCTGAAAAAATCTTAACAGTAGGTGATGCTGTTAAATTTATTGAAGGCAAAAAAAATTAAAATATCCTAATGCCATTAAATAATGATGGAATTATGGTGATTTTATCATCTCCATCAGGGGCAGGCAAAACTACACTTGTCAAACTTTTATCAAAAAGAAAAAATTTTAAAATCTCTATTTCTCACACAACAAGAAGACCTAGAGAAAGTGAAATACCTAACAAAGATTATTTTTTTGTTGATGATATTGAATTTAAGAGGCTTATTCAAAATGAGGAATTTTTAGAATATGCAAAAGTATTTAATCATCTTTATGGCACTAGTAGATCACCTGTTATTAGTAATCTTCAAAAAGGAAAAAATGTGATCTTCGATATTGATTGGCAAGGTGCGGATCAGATTAGAAATAAAAAATTAGATTACAAATTAATTACCTTTTTTTTGTTACCTCCTAGCAAAAAGATCCTTTTTGAGAGATTGTCTAACAGAGATATGAAAGATAAACTTATTGCAGAAAATAGAATGAAAGAATTTAGTAGAGATGTTCTTCATTGGATTAATTATGATTATGTCATTATAAATGATGATTTAGAGAATTGTTATAAAAAAATTGATTGTTTAATTGATGCTGAACTAAATAATGGACCTAAAGATTATGATAAAGATTATATTAGAAAGCACATTGAAAAATTAACTATTTAATTTTTCGTATTCTTTAACAATATTACAATAAGTTTCTAATGACAAATTTTGTGGCCTTAGATTAAGATTAAGTTCTAATCTATCTGATATTTCTTGATAATTGTTGAATAATTGTTTTAATGGATTTTTAATAATTTTTCTTCTCTGGTTAAAAAAAATTCTAGTAACCATTTCTAAATTTTTACTTTTGTTAATTTGAAAATAATTTATTTTTGGCGTGAAATGAACTAAAGAACTATCTACTTTAGGTTTTGGAATAAAACTATTTGGGCTTATATCAAATAGTTTATTAATATTCATTTTCCAATTAAGAAGAATAGACAATCTTCCATAATTTGAGGTATTAATTTTAGAAATTATTCTATCAGCAACTTCTTTTTGAAACATTAGTATCAACTCAGAAAACCAAAAATTTTTCTCTAATTTTAAGATCCAATTACAAATAATCTCTGTTGAAATATTATATGGTAAGTTACCAAAAACGATTAATTTTTTATTTGAAATATTTTTTTCATCAATTTTGAGAATGTCTTCATTTCTTATTTCAACTTTATTTTGGAATTTTAACTTAAGTTGATCACACAGAGACTTGTCTTTTTCTATCAAGAATATCTTATTAGGTTTATTCTTTAAAATATATTCTGTTAAGTTACCTGTACCAGGCCCTATTTCTAAAACATCCTTATCGAAAACGTTTGATATAGATATTATTTTTTTTATAATATTTTTATCAATTAAAAAATTTTGGCCTAAACTTTTCTTAGCTTTTATTAACACTTATTTGTTTAAAAATTTTATCGCCTTAAAAAGACTGTTCGGATTAGACTTATTTTTTAGAAACATTTCCATGTTAGGTCCATGATCTGGTGAAATTCTTATAAACGGCAATCCCAACGTTATATTAATTGCATCAAAACCAAATATTGATTTAATTGGTGCAAGCACTTGGTCATGGTACATGCCAATTATAACGTCAAACTTTTTTATTTTTTCTTTTAAAAAAATAGTATCTGCAGCATAAGGGCCACTTACTTTAAATTTTTTTTTTGATAAATATCTTATTGACGGTATTATTATCTTTTCTTCCTCACTATTATTAAAATTACTTTCACAATGAGGATTTAGACCTGTGATTGCAATTTTTGGTTTAAAATTAAATTGTTTCAAATAAAATTTAGTGATCTGTCCAACATGATTTATTATTTTTTTCTTATTTATATGTTTATAAACGTTTTTTAAAGGAAGATGAGTTGTTAGAGGACTTACAGATAATTTTTTATTATAAATTAACATAACCGTTTTGCCATTTCTTTTAGTTTTGAAGTCCAAGTATTCTGTAATTCCTAAAAAATTTTGCTTTAAAATTTTTTTTTTATTGATTGGTCCATTGATTAAATTTGCCCCTTTATTTTTTTTTATAATTGATAAGGCCTTTTCAAATGAGTCATATATATATTTAGAAATATACTTTTTATCGTATGGGACATGAATAATATTAATTTCTTTCTTAGATAAATTTTTAAAATTCAAGTTATTTGAGTCTAATTCATTTATCTTAAATTTATACTTTAAAGCGCTCATCTGCTCTAATAATATTTTTTTATTAACAACTAAAATTAGAGGTTTGTTTGACTTGATTTTGTTGACTGACTTGAAATAAATTTCCAAAAAAATACTTTTAGGGTCTCCAGCTATTACTATTATAGGTTTAAAATTTTTCAACATATGCCTTGTTTTTAATTTCTTTATAATAGATTATTGAATATTCATTTAATATTCTATCTCTTTCAAAAGAAATTAATCTTTCCATTTCTTTTTTTTTGTCAATCTTAGCGTTAACTTTCTTTTTATCATTAACTTTAAGAAAAATTATTCCTCCTGCTGTAATTATTGGTTTTGAAAATTCACCTATTTCTAAATCTTTAATAGCAACAAAAATTTTTCCTGAAATCTGGTTTTGATTAACCCAACCTACTTCTCCACCGAATTTTGAACTTTCGGATATACTATGTATTACAGCTGCGTCTTTAAAACCAATAGTTTGAATTGAGTTTATAATTTCTTGGGTTTTTTTACTTATTTTTTCCCTATTTTTTTCTAAAAAGATTATTTCCGATAAATTAAAACTTAAAATTTCTGAATTACTTTTTATTAATTCATCTAATACGTCATTAATTTTATTAGGATCTATTTTTACTGATTTATTGTACTTATCATAAATAAGTTGGTTCCAAAACTGCTCTATTACAAATTTCATCTTAAGTTCACTATAATCTATGTTTTTATCTGATAAATAATCTTCAAATTCTTTATTTGAATTAAAACCTATTTTTTTTCTAAAATTTTCAATAATTGAACTTACCTTTTCAGATAGAACAGCATCTTCATAATTGATTTCATAAAATTTATTTATTTCCTCTTTTTTTATTATTTCTCTGATTAAGGAGTTTTTTGCATTTGAAAAAAGCTGCTCTTTATTTAATTGTAATAAATTTGTATTTAGAGATGTTAAATAATTAATTTCCTCTAAAATGTCGTGATTAGTTATTATACTATCATTTACTTTGTATATAATTTTTATTTCATTTGAAAAAGCATTTATTATAAGTTGAAAATAAATCATCAAAGTATAAATTAAAATTCTTTTCATTTTATTAGAAACCTGGAGAAGCAATTGATGTAAACGGGGTAAAAGTTAAAGAGAAAAAGATTTGCTCGGTCGGTTTCAAATCTCTATCTTGATAATATTCTTTATTATATTCTATCCCTGCTACTAAACAATCGTTTTTATATTGATAAACTAAATTATAATATTCTGTTAAATCAGTTTTTCGATTTCTTCGCGTATTATAACCAATAATGTTGTTTTCATCAAAATTATATTTTATATCACTAAGTAAATAACTATCAGATCCAATTTCATTAGCCTCTTCAAGAAAATCAAATGAGGTCACAAAATTATTAATAGTCAATTGAGTTTCAATTTTTGTGTAGTTTACTGTGTCCAAATTATTATCAAATGAGAAATCATAATTAATCTTAAAGTTATCTTGCAGTTGAAAATCAAAATTTCCAACTATATCAGATGATTTATTTCGCATTTTAGATTTTATTGGCAATCTTTTATCCTCAGTGTCTCTATATATTTGTCCTAAACTAAAGTTTAAAAAATCATCATTATTTTTTGTTTTTAAATCATAATCAAATCCTAATGCTAATGACTGACCGCCCTCAACAGAATCATTCAATCCCAATCTGTTTTTTGAAAAAATATTAGTAATATTTATTTTTCTATCTAAATCTGACAAATTTTCAGATTTATTGGGGCTAAATCTTGCATTAATTTTTGGAATTAAACTACCTGTATAATTTTCATATTTTTTTTTTAATGGAAAATAAGAGTTGAAAACAAAGGCTGTAAAATTTTCAGATTGAGTGTCTTCTTTGTAATTGTTTGAATTATTACCTTTTTTTAAAGAATTTTTAAATTCTAATTCATAATATGAAATTGAGCCAAATTTAGAAAAAAAAGAATTTGATTTATAAACTAAATCATTTATTAAAAAGGACTCACTTACATTAGTATTCCTTTTTTGACTAGACCCAGAAATTTTATAATTCAAATTTCCCTTAATATCGGTTTTATCGTTTAATAATTTAGATATAGTGAAATTTGGAAGTATATATTGGAATTTGTCAGAATTTTTTTCCTTCGTTAAATCTTCATAGGCCGCTAATTCAGCAAATATATTTAAATCTTCTCTACTAGCATCAAATCTAATGTATGAATTTAATAAGCTTTGATTATTAATTTTTCTAGTGTTGCTCACTATATTGTCTCCTTTAAGGTAGGTATCGCTAGAAGTTTTTTCTAAATTCAACTCAATTTCTGAAAAATCAAAATTATTATCTAGATTATGTTTCGTGTTAGAAAAAAAGTGAGATTTTGTGGAATGATCTAATTTTTTTAAACTTAAGTCAGATATATGGTTTGTATTTTTTTCAACTTGCCTGTATTCATTTTGAATTGAAAAATCATCATTGAAGTAAATTCTTGGAGTAAATGTTGTATCTTTATTTTCAGAAATAACTTTATAATATGGTATATTGATCGACCCTCCACTTGTTGAAGAAGACAATAAAGTGGGTGTCAAGAAACCAGACTGTCTTTTGACTGTTGGATCTGGGTGAAAAAATTTTGGAAAATAAAAAATTGGAATGTCATATAATTGTAACCAAGAGCTCTTATAGTCAATTATTTTTTTATTTTTATTATGCTTTATTTCTTTAGATTTAAGTGTCCAGGGAGGACACTTATCTCTTATTTTACAAGCAGTAAAAATACCATTCTTTATAATAGATATATTATTTTCTGATATTAATGAGCTTCCCTTAAGTCTTGCGTTTTCCCCTAGTTCGCCTTCAGCGAAATAAACTTTTACATCTTTAGCAGCTAATTTTTCTTTTCCTAAGTCTACAATAGAATTATTTGATTTGTAGATATTACCATCCTTATCAACATACTCCATTTTATCAGTTTTAATTATTTTATCCTTTATTGAGTAACTAAATCCGCTTAGTTTAATTTCATTACCAAATTTGTCTTTGATAGTTGTAGATTCACCAGATTGAATTTTTGATTTAGTCCTTAAAAAAATAATATTTTCAGTGTATATAGTATGTGAACTATCTACTGTTATTATTGTATTAGTTTTGGATGTAATTTTTTCTATAAGTTTATTATAAACAATACTATCACTGTTTATTTCATAATTTCGGTTTTTATCTAAAATCCTAACATTTTTATTTAAAATTAAAATTTTAGAATTTTTTTCATATTCTGAATTGTTGGCATATATTTCTAATCCATCAGAGGTTGTAACTTTAACTCCATTTTTAGCAACTATATTATTATTATTATCTATTTCTATTGATTTGCTTTCAAATACAAAGTCTTCAGTAGCCGATGTATTAACTGTGAATAAGCATAAAAAAAAAATTGGAAGTAAAAACTTTAATTTATTTTTCATTAATTCTCACTACCCCTATTAATGAAACTATACTTAAAATTACAATTGGTGTCCATATTGAGATTAAAAGAGGTATTTTTTCATTTTTACCTAAAGTCCCAAAAAAGAAATTAATATAATAAATAATAACGGACAATAGTATTCCTAAAATAATAAAAAAAAGTTTAGGTTTTTGGTAATTTAAATTTAACATTAAAATTGCAGATAATGCAGTGATTATTGTTATTAAGAAAGGATAAGCAATAATTCTTTGTAGGTGGTAATCTATATCAGTTGTAGAGTAATTGATTGATATATAATTTTCCTTTAATTCAATCAGATTCCAGATTGTTAGAGTGGAAAGATTAGAAAAAAGATTATTTATTTCCTCATAATTAAAATTAGATAGAAAACCCATAGTATCTTTATTCCTTATATAGTTATTTCTATCAATAATTTTGACATTAAACAGACTCCAGTTATTTTCTTTAATATCGACATTTTCAGCTTTGATATTATTTTGAAATTCAAAATCTTTGTTTAGCTGGATAATATCTACCTCACTTAAAGTGTTAATAGTAAATTTTTTAGCATTAATAAAATTGATTTTATCATTTACTTCATCTTTTATCCATAATCCATTCTCGGTTATAGTTGCTAAATATTTATTATCTTTTGTAAAATTTTTTTTGATATCCAAATATTCAAACTTCATTATTGCTGATAAATTGTAAAATATGATTACAATAAAAAGACCAATAATAAATGAAATTAATGTAATTAATTTCAAAATTTTTAAATTATCTAATCCACTATTTTTGAAAGTATTTAACTCACCGTTATCAAGTAATTTCAAAAATAAAAATTGCGATGATAATAAAAAGATAAAAGGAAAAATTTCATATATTAATGAAGGCACGTTAAGTAATACTAAATAAATTGGGTAGAAATATTTGACATCAAAATCTGTAAAGAAGTTTAATTCCTCTAGCAAACCCATTATTAATCCTAATATCAAAAAAATAAAAGTAATTTTACAGGTTATCATTGTAAACTCTTTGATTAAATATTTTTGATAAATTTTTAAAACCATCTCAATTAAAATTTTTTGTTTTTATTTAAAAAAATTACATATGAAATTAATAATAAAATAAATGGTAGGCATAAAGTAGCAACACCAGTTTGTAAATTAATACTAACCATATTAATGGAAACTTGTGAAAAAATAATAACAATTATCCCACTCAAGAATACTTTTGTTTTAAAATTTCTGAAACTATCATTATTACTTGATTTGAGAGTAACCAATGATGCAATTATACATAATATAGGAATATATAATGGCAAAATAGTTCTTTTATAAATTTCTTGAATTAAATTTTTAAGAAATGATTTCTCACAATTGAGTTTATCTACTAAAGTTTTTTTGCTCATATTTGAATTCAGATTTTTTAAACATTTCATAATTGTACTGCTTTTAGTTTCTTGAATTTTAGGGGTAATAGTTGTTTTAGTTTTATACTTACTTAAATTAAAATTGGACTCTTCAAAGTTAAAAGAAGTTAAATTTTTACCTTGTCCATAATTTATTATTATACCATCATTAAGACTGAGAAATTTTTCTTGATTATTGCCAACAATTTTTCCAGATTTAGAAATTATTAACTGTGAAGCACCTGTAATACTTGAGTCTTTTATTAATATTTTTTTCATGGAGTCATTATTTTTTTCATCAAGAAAAATTGTTAAATTTTCAACTGTATCAATAAATTTTTTTGGTTTTATTAATGAGGGAAAAAAATCAAGATTTGAGTCTCTTATAAATGATCTAGCTTTGTTTTGCGTAAAAGGAACAACAAAGTAAGACAGTATTAAAGAAAAAAAAACAAATAGAAGTGACAGATAGATCAACTTATTTAAAAATTCAGTTTTTGTAATTCCATTTATCCAAAAAATAATTAACTGATTTTTATCTTCATAGGTTGCCAAAATATAATAAATTGATAAGAAAAAGGATAATAATAAAAGTTTACTGTATATTTTTGGGATATTTAATACAGCATAAGAAAAATAAGTAGCTATACTATGCCCATCTTCTGAAATAATATCAATGAAATTTACTGCCTGAATGATCCATACAATTAAGGTGAGCGTAAATGAACATATTATAAAAAATATAGCAACTTCACTAAAGAGATTATTAAAGATTGTTTTTTTCATTGAATTTAAAAGTTATAAGACTTATATAACATTATCACGCATAGATTGTATAAAAAATTGTAATAATTTTAGAAAAATGTGAAAATAAGTTAATTCTTATATAATTTGAAATATGTCATTAAAAATTAATTATAAAAACACAAGTTTAAAAAAAATTTCAAAAAATATTGTTTTATTTGTGGATGAAAAATTCAGCTTAGGTCATTTAAAAAAATACATATCAAAATTAGAATTTTCTTATGTAAGTGATTTATTGAAAACGAGTGATTTGAAAAAAAATATAATTTTTTTTGAATTAAGTTCAAAAAAAAAAATTGTTTTGGTTTCAATTAAAAAAGATCTTACTACTTCAAATTTAGAAAATTTAGGTGCTGAATTTTATGAAAGAATAAATTATGGCAATAAATCTGAATATTTTGTCATTACCGATAGTTTTATTGGTGAAAAAAGAAATTTAATTGGCCATTTTTTTCATGGACTTAAACTAAAATCATACAAATTTAACAAATATAAAACAAAAAAAGATTTAAGACTTATCTTAATTAATGTGGTTGGAGCTAAAAATAAACCACTGTTAACGCACAAATTAAAATTCAAAGCTTTAGAGGAAGGAACTTTTTTTGCAAGAGATTTAGTTTCTGAACCCGGAAACATTTTGCATCCAGACGAATATGCAAAAAGATTAAAAGCTCTCAAGAAGAATGGTTTAAAAGTTAATATATATGATGAAAAAAAATTAAAAAAATTAGGTATGAATGCTTTACTTGGAGTAGGACAGGGGAGTGTTCGAGGCTCATATCTTGTAACTATTGAATGGAAAGGTGCAAAAAATAATTCTAAACCATTAGCATTTATTGGAAAAGGAGTGTGTTTTGACACTGGTGGCTATTCTTTAAAACCAGCAAAATTCATGGAGGACATGACATACGATATGGCAGGCTCAGCTGCAGTAGTAGGATTAATGAAGAGCTTGGCCCTAAGAAAGGCAAAAATTAATGCAGTTGGTGTTGTTGGGCTTGTAGAAAATATGGTGAGTGGAAATGCTCAAAGACCTGGAGACATTGTAAAATCTTTTAGTGGTAAAACCATAGAAATACTCAACACTGACGCAGAGGGTAGGTTAGTTTTAGCCGATGCAATAACTTTTACAGAGAAAAAATTCAAGCCTAAATTTATGATCGATTTAGCAACTCTGACTGGTGCGATTATAATCTCTCTAGGTTCTGAGTATGCAGGACTTTTTTCTAATAATGATAAATTATCAAAGGAATTAATAAAAGCAGGCGAAAAAGTTCAAGAAAAACTTTGGAGAATGCCTTTAAATAAAAACTTTGATAAGTTGATTAATTCTAAAAACGCAGATATGCAAAATATAAATTATGTTGGTGGCGCTGGATCTACTACCGCTGCGCAATTTTTACAAAGATTTATTTTGAATAAAACACCATGGGCGCATCTGGATATCGCTGGAATGGCATTTTCAAAATATGGAGGTGCCTTAAATTCAGGTGGAGCAACTGGTTACGGTGTAAGATTGTTAAATCAATTAATTGAAGATTATTATGAATAATTTGGAACAAACTCTCTCAATAATAAAACCTGATGCTGTAGAGAGAAACCTAGATAATGAAATCAAAGAGATTTTTAGAAAAAAAGGTTTTTCTATAAAAAAGGAAAAAAAAATTCAGATAGAAAAATCTGAAGCTGAAAAGTTTTATAAAGTGCATGAAACTAAGCCATTTTACAATGATTTATGTGCTTATTTATCATCAGGCCCCATTGTTGTTATGGTGCTTGAAAAAAAAAATGCAGTTTTAGAAAATAGAGAACTAATGGGTTCGACTAACCCAAAAGATGCTGCAGAGGGCACAATAAGAAAAAAATATGGAATTTCTATTGATAAAAACTCTATTCATGGATCTGATAGTCTTGAAAATGCTGTAATTGAGATAGATTTTTTTTTTAGGGATTAAAAATTTTTAAAATTGCTTTTGGGTAAAGTTTATGCTCTTCAACTAAAACTTTTTTTGCAATTTTTTTTGGCGTATCATCTTTTTTAATCATTACTTTTTTTTGAATAATTATTTTTCCAGAATCTAACTTTGAGGATACAAAATGTACTGTGCAACCAGTGAATTTTTCCTTATTTTCCAAGACCCTTTTATGTGTATCTAGACCTTTATATTTTGGAAGAAGTGATGGGTGAATATTCAATATTTTCCCTTTAAAATTTTTTATGAAGTTTTTGGATAAAATTTTCATAAAACCGGCAAGACAAATAAAATTAATCTCTTTATCTTTCAAAGTTTTGAGCAATCTTTTTTCATCTGCATTTTTTTTTATATTAAAAATTTTTTTTTCTATACTAAATATTTTTGCAAATTTGAGACCTTCAGATTTTGGATTACTAGAGACTATTAAATCAATCGAAATCGGCGATGTTTTTTTTTTTGAAAATTTAATAAGATTATTTAAATTGCTACCAGTTCCTGAAATAAAAACAGCAGTTTTAATTTTTTTATTTCCAGTTAATAGCACCATTTAATTTGACCTTACGATTTCCTTTAAATACTCGACCTATAACATAAGGCTTATATTTTTTTGAAAAAAATTTTCTAACTTTATTTAAATTTTTTGGATTAATTATTAAACAGAAACCAACTCCACAATTAAATGTTTTGAGCATTTCTTTGTCAGAAATACTATGTTTTTTTATCCATTTAAAGATTTGAGAGATAACTATTTTTTTTAAATCAATCTCAATGTTGCAATCATCTGGAATAATTCTTTTAATATTATCAGCTAAACCTCCTCCAGTTATATTTGCACATCCATTAATTAATCCTTTATTATTAAGTTCAAGAATTTCTTTAACATAAATTTTTGTTGGTTCTAATAAGTCTTTTTTTAATTTTTTGTTTTTTCTCAAATTAATTTTGTTTTTTTTTAAAATATATCTTACTAAGGAATACCCATTAGAGTGAAGTCCACTGGAGGGTATTCCTAATACTAAGTCATTTTTCTTGATTTTATTTTTTTTTAAAATTTTATTTTCATCAACTATCCCAACCGCAAAACCAGCAATATCAAATTTATTTTTTTCGTAGGTACCTGGCATTTCAGCAGTTTCACCCCCTGTCAATTCACAATTAGAAATTTTACAACCTTTATAAATACCTTTTATAATTGATTTTAATTTTGAAGCTTTGATTTTATTAATAGATATATAATCTAAAAATATCAGAGGTGTTGCTCCTTGCACAATAAGATCATTCACACTCATTGCAACTAGGTCTATTCCTATGGTGTCAAATTTGTTGAGCAGATTGGCTATTTCTAATTTAGTTCCAACACCATCTGTACAAGCTACTATTTTTGGTTTTTTGAAATTTTTAGGAATACTTGTTATTGATCCAAATCCACCTATATTAGAGAACTTTTTTTTGCCTTTATCTTTTGTATTTAATCTCGATATGAATTTTACAAAATTATCTGCAGCGGCAATATTTACTCCACTTTTTTTATACGTTAGATTTTTTTTGCTCATTAATTTTTATAAATATGAAAAGTAAAATATTATTAATTAGGTCAATTATATATCCAATTATATTAGTATTGACCTTATTTAAGATATTTTTTTCCACAACTTTTTCTTATGCAGAGAGTTTTCAAATAAAAGATATTCAAATATCAAAGAAATTTAACATGAATTTTAAAAAAATTAATGTGTTAGATGAGGGCTTCAAAATTGCCTATCATAATCTAATTTTAAATATTACAAAATCAAATGATCAAAATAAATTAAAAGATTTATCTCTCTTCAATATAAAAACAATGATTGATAATTTTTCAATTAAAGAAGAAAAGTTTGTTGATAATATCTATTATGTAAATTTAGATGTCTCATTTAATAAAAAAAAAATATTTGCTTTTTTAGAAAAAAAAAATGTTTTTCCCTCACAATCAAAAAAGAAAAAAATTCTGTTTATTCCAGTAATTATTGAGGAAGAAAAAAATGATATTGCCTTGTTCTCAGAAAATATTTTTTATAAAAAATGGTCTGAAAATCATAGTGATCAAAATCAATTGATTTATGTTTTACCAACAG
>CACDZM010000005.1 GCA_902557215.1 uncultured Pelagibacteraceae bacterium
ATAATAACTAAAATACCAAGGCCAAACAAATCAATAAATTATGAAAAAGTTGTTATCAAAAAGATATCTCAATCACAAAAAAAATTTAGAATTAGAAAATTTTATTCAATCTTGTTACATGATTGTAAAAATTTACAAAAATCAGAAATTAAAAAAGTGTTAAATATCTTTAGATTACTCAAAAAAAAAAATTTAACTAAATACGTTGGTTTTTCAATATATAGTACTCAAGATTATAAAAAAATTATAAGATATTTTAGACCAGATATCTTACAAGTTCCAGGCAATATATTTGATAGGACATTTCTAACAAAAAAATTTTTAAATGAAATTAAAAAAAAAAAAATTAAACTTCATGTTAGGTCTATTTTTTTACAAGGAATAATTTTATCTGATATGCGACTGATAAATAAAAAGTTTAAAAGATGGAAAAATATATTTCACTCTTGGGAAAAGTTTTGCCAATATCATAATTCATCAAAAATCGAGATAGCTACAAATTTTTTGTTTAATTATCCACTAATTGATAAAATTATTGTTGGATTTAATAACAAAAATCAATTTTTGGAATTTTTAAAAATCAAAAAATTAAACTTAAAAATACCAAATTTCATAAATAAGGATAAAAAATCTATTGAAAAGCTCATCAAACCATATAATTGGAATTTGAAATAAAATGAAAATTTTGTCAAAAAAAATTTGGCTTAAAGCAAAAAAAGTAATACCTGGTGGAAATGGACTTCTTTCAAAAAGACCTGAAAGATTTTCAAATTCCTCCTGGCCTATTTATTTTTCTAAAGCAAAGGGAGTAGAAATTTGGGATTTAAACAAAATTAAATATACAGATATGAGCATAATGGGTATAGGCACCTCTACCCTCGGGTACAGAAATGATCAAATAGATAAAAGAGTTAAGAAATCAATAAATAAAGGAATTAACACTACTTTAAATTCGCTTGATGAATATCTCTTAGCAAAAGAAATGTTAAAACATGACAAATTTGCTGATAAAGTTAAATTTGCCAGGGGTGGAGGTGAAGCTATGTCTATAGCTATTAGAATAGCGAGGGCAAAAAATAAATTTTCAAAAATTGCATTTAGCGGATACCATGGTTGGCAAGATTGGTATATTGCTGCAAATTTAGAAAACAACAAAAATCTTAATAATCATCTGTTAAAAAATCTCACCCCTATGGGGATCCCAAAGGAACTTAGGGGAACTATTGTACCTTTTAAATTTAATAATTTTAATGAACTGAGTAATTTAACAAAAAAGGAAGATTTCTCTGCTATAGTTATAGAGTGTGGAAGATACAATTATTTATCAAAAAATTTTATTCAAAAAATTAATCAATTATGTATCAAGAAAAAAATTTGTTTAATTGTTGATGAAATAACAACAGGATGGCGTGAGACAAATGGTGGTCTCTATAAAAAATTGGGCATTAAACCAGATATTGCTGTATATGGAAAATCTCTTGGAAACGGATACGCGATTTCTGCAATTGTTGGAAAAGAAAAATATATGAAATATGGTAACAGAACATTTATAAGTAGCACTGCATGGACAGAAAACATTGGATTTAACGCTGGTTTAGCTGTTATTGATTTTTTTGTTAAAAATAATGTTTCAGAACATTTAATTCAAATGGGCAATTTAATAAGGAAAGGGTGGGAGATTTCAGCAAAAAAAAATGGAATTAAACTTGAAATTGGCGGCTTAAAAACGATACCTAGCTTTCAATTCAAATATACAAAAAATAATGAGAAAATTTACACTTTTTTTACAGATATGATGCTTAAAGAGAAATATCTCGCTACTAATTCAATATATCTTAGTTACCAACATAAAAAAAAACACGTTCAAAAGTATCTTTTCACATTGGATAAAGTTTTTAAAAAAATTAATCATTTAGTAAAAAATAAAAAAAAATTGGACAAAATCAAGACTAGAAAATTTAATTATTAGATTTTATCTCTTTTAAGATCATAAATGAGTTTTTCATTCCTTAATATTTTTTTTTGATATTTTATAAATTTAGGGTTTCTCTCTAAAAAATTTATTATTTCATTCATCCTAACAGTATAAATTCTTGATGTGAATTTATTAATAATTTTTTTAAATAAAACAAAATCATTAGGATGATCTACAGTTAGTCTATACTTAGACTTATCTTTACTCAAATCTGTTCTATAAGTTTTAAATCTTCCGCTTCTTCTAATATAAACTGTAACATGTTCTTTTTCTGATTTCTTAATTGAATATTTATTTGCTAACTTTAGAGCTTTAAAAGTAAAAATTTCAATATCCATACCATCAGGATAAGTTGATGGTTCTGGATAAGTGTTAGAAAGATAATCTATTTTTTTTTTATTAAATAAATTAATCATAAAATCTAAAATTTTATTATCTATAAATGGACAATCACTTGTGATTCTTACAATGTTTTTTACTTTAAATTTTTTTGCAGTTTCATAATATCTAAGTAAAACGTTGTTTTTTGGGCCTCTATGGTATAAAATTGAATTAAGTTTACAATATTCTTTAATCTTATCATCTTCTTTCAACTTTGTAGTTGCAACAATGATATTTTTTACTTTCTTTGATCTTTTTAATCTTTTGATTAATACATCTAATAAATTATACTTTTTGTAATTTTTTAAGATTTTTCCAGGCAATCTTTGAGAGCCTAATCTGGCTTGAATTATAATAGAAAATTGCATATCCAGGAAAATATATATTCAAAGTTTAAAAATAAAAATATAAATTTAAGATAAATTTGCAATGAAAAAAATTTTGTACCTTCCAATTGAAATTAAGAAAAGAGAATTATTACCTAAATTATTTTTGGGTTTAAGAGCTCTAGATAAAGGATTTAATTTTGTAATTGGTAATAAAACATCTATTTTTGCTGCAACTAATTTTTTTGGCCCAGGAATATATTTTTATAAGTCGATGAATTTCAATGATACAAATCATATAAAAAATATAAAAAAAAAAAATAACATTTATATTGTTCATGACGAAGAGTCAGGTGTAACTCACTCAACATCTAAGACATTAAATAATTTCATAAATATTAGAAGCAGTGAAGAAAATTTAAAATTAATCGACAGATTTTATACTTGGGGAAATTTTGACCATAAAGCATGGATAAAAAAATATCCGAGATATCAAAATAAATTCAAAATGACTGGTTCACCTAGACTTGATTTATGTATACCTAGAATAAATAAATACTTTTTATCTGATGAAATAAAAGAAATTAAAAAAAAATATAAAAAATATATTCTATTTATTAGCTCTGGAATAAGTTCTGACGTGGAACTTAAAAATATTTTTAAGCAAGATAAATTTTTTTTCAGGTATAAAAATAAAATTGAAAAACTAAATAGAGTTGAACAAATGAAAAACTTAAGAAAATATTTTGTGAATTCTATTAACTTGATAAATTGCATTAGCAAAAATTTTAATAATATAAACATCGTCGTAAGACCCCATCCAAATGAAAATTTGAAAGACTGGAGGAAAGAAATAAATCAATTTAATAAAAATGTTATTTTGGACTCATCAGATAAGGATATAGCAAGTTTAATAAAAAATTCTGAATGTGTGATTCACAACTCTTCCTTTTCAGGTATCCAGACTTCTTTGCTAAATAAACCAACCATAGTGTTTTCGCCAAAAAAAATAAATTTAAATAAAAGAAGTTTTCCAAATAAATTGGGAATAAAAGCAAATTCTGAAAAAGAAGTATGTCAGCTAATAAAAAAATTAATTTTTTTTAAAAATAGATTTAATAAAAAAAAAATTTTAAATCAAACACTTTCAAGAGTAAATTTTACCACAGATAAAACAGCGTCAGATAAAATCATTAATGATTTTTCTAAATTTAAAATTAATAAATTTTATAAAGATGATTTGAAAATAAATTTTTACTCAAGATTTTTATTTTTAAAAAATTTTTTAAGAAAAAAAATAAATCTTAAAAACCAAAATCGTAGCGGAAGATATACAAGGCGAACCATGTCTGAAAAATTAGGCGGAGGTATCTTTAAAGATGATATATCTAAGTATGTACGGGCACTTAGAAAAAAAAATAAAGACTTAGCTAATGTGGTTGTGAGATCTTTTGGTCCAAATGGATTTTATATTTCAAAAAAATAATTTTTCTGCTCAAAAAATAGATTTTAAAAAACACTTTATAATTTTTAAATTTACCATTATTCCATTTCCAAAATTTGATTTTCTATTAATGTTGTTTGTTTTTATGGTGATATTTGATACGTATTTTAAATTATAAATTTTAAAAAAAAACATCCCACAATTATCATCATTAAAATTTAATTTATTTATAACTTTTTTTTTGTTTTTTTTTAGATAATTTAAATCATAACATTTCATTCCACATAAAGGGTCTTTAATTGAAAAAAAAAAGTAAGATAACAAACTACATATATATTCCGACCAGCGATTATATTTATGCCTATTCCCAATAACTAGATGATTATTTTTTAATTTTTTAATAAATTTTGACAAATAAACTGGTGAATGCTCTCCGTCTGCATCTATTGATATAATAAATTTTCCTGAAATATTATTTATTATATATTTAAGGCCATATTTTATTGCAGCGTCGTAACCATTTTTATTTTTTAAATTCAGCACTTTATAAGAAAATTTTCTAGATATATCTAAAGTTTTGTCAGCAGAATGATCGTTTACAACTATTGGTTTTCCATATTTCTTAAATTTTAGTAAAACACTTTTAATATTTTTTTCTTCATTTTTAGCCGGAATTAAAAAAATAATTTTATTCCTTATTTTCATTTAGTATTTTTAAAATTTAACACTTCATGAAAACTTATTTTTTTTTTTGTTTTCCTTCCTAATAATTTTTCAAACATGTAAGGCGGTATTGCATTTGACTTACAAGGACGCAGAAAAACCATATGCTGTTTTTTAATGATCGTATCTTTACTTAAATTTTTTGAAGCGAGAATTCCTCTTCTTTGTATAATAGACGTTTGTTGCTCATTTTTTTCAATTTTTTTAATTCCGTTACCCAGAGAATTTTCCAAATTTCTGCTAGCCTCTATCATTTTGCTCCAAGTATAAGGATTCATTGAAAATTTATGATCTGGTCCAGTTCTATTATTATTATCGGTAAAATGTTTTTCTATAACTCTGGCTCCCAAAGCAATGGATCCTAAAACTGTTTCGTGTCCAAAGGTATGGTCCGAAAGTCCTAAAACTATATTAGGAAACATTTTTTTATATTGATCTAAAACTCTAAGATTAATATAATAAAAATTATCGTTCGATGCTGTATAATTTGTATTACATTGCATAAGAACAATTTTTTTATTTATCCTTAAAACTTTTTTAACTATGTGTTTTACTTCTTTTATAGTAGATGCACCTGTTGCAATAATTATTGGCTTGTTATATTTTGCCATCTTTAAGATGATTTCATGCCAAGTAATATCACCTGATCCAACTTTCCAAGCAGAAACAAAATTATTTAAATATTTAATAAAACTTAAATCGTAAGGAGCTGTAAAATAATCAATTCCATATTTGTAGCATGCTTCTTTTAATTCAGATGTCCATTTAATGGGCATCTCGGCTTTTTTGTACACTTCGAAAACAGATTTTTTCCATTTGGATTGGTGAGACAATTGGGACTTTAAAGATAAAAACGAAATATCTGAAACGATTGTTTCAGCTTTAAAGTTCTGGAATTTAGCTGCATCAGCTCCTGCATTTGCAGCCAACTTAATTAGTTTTTTTGCTCTTTTAAGACTTCCATCATGATTTGCTGCTATGTCAGCAATAAAATAGGTTTTAAAATTTTGTCCAATAAAAGTTTTATTGATTTTAAAATTCTGCATTAAAGCTAAGTTTTACTAAATTTTTTACAAATAAACAATTATCTTACAACTTTGTTCTTAAAAGCAAAAAAAGCGTCTTTAAATAGAAAATTTTTCAAAATTTCTAGATTCTTTATTTTATCTAGCTTTAATATTTTGTGCCTTGAAAATTCGAGTTCAATATCTTTAAAAGGTGAATTTTTTGATGTCCGCCATCCTTTTGAAGATTTATAGTCGATGCAATGATATTTCAAAATTTTTGATTTTTTTGTTTTTATGATATTTGTCTTATACCCAAGATATTTTAGCTCTATTCCAACAATAAATTCAATAAAATTTTTTAAATCTCTTTTTAAAAATTTTTTCCATTTATTAAGTGATGTCTTATAAATCCCTTTTTGATTTGTATTAAAATTGCTATTTGGTATCCATTTTTTTGTATTCTTCCCGAGACCCATAAAATTATTTGTATTGATCATACTATTCGAGTATTTAATATTAAGAAATTTGCATAATTCTTTCGTAATTTTTTTTGGATTTTCAACTACATCTTCGTATTTTACAATTAAAATACGATTATTTAATAGATTTAATAAATTAAAATACTCTACAAATGCAACTTGTTTTCTCCAACATCTTAGATATGACAAAGTCAATGGCGCAAGCTGCATCATATTATTTTTTTTGAAATAACTAGTATATGAAGCAACAGCAGCTCTTGGATCTCTCAAAATTAAGATAAATTTTGCCTTGGGATATTCTTTTGCTAAAATGGGAAAAAATTCCTCAATCCAACTATCCATCCAACCAATCCATTTAGGATTTTTTTTTTTATGATTTTTATCAATAATTTTTAAAGCGTTATCAAAGATTTTTTTAAAATTTGCACCTTTAAGATTGTTTATATCTTTTTTAAGATGTGGAACATAATCATCCATTCTTTTTAAAATATTTTTTTTTAGATTATTCAATTGTTTTTTTTTTATTTTAACTTTCAGATTGCTATTTTGAATAATTAGAAGTTTTTTTAGGTCTGATTGTGAAAAATAATATTCAAATAGGGGATCTGTGTATTTTGTTTTTTTATCATTTATATTTTGTTTTAATATTTCTGTTCTTAAAAATTGGAATAAAGGAAGAAATGGTTCAGACTCTAAATGAACATTTTTATTTACACCTAAAATTGCTTTCACTAAATTTGTTCCACAGTTTGCTGGCCCACAGAGAAATAATGGATTTTTCACTTTTTTTTAATTCTAATTCAATAAATATTTCATTTTACTCATTTTTGAAAATTTTGTTTTCTTTATAAGAAGAAAATTTTTAATACACCTTTTCAAAAATTTAACACATTCGATTGGACTTGAGCCTATGGCTGTTTCAGCAGCCAAAACTAAGCCTGCGCAACCTTGATTTAAGGATGAAAATATATCATGACTTTCTGCTCTTGTAGGTAGAGACTCTTTTATCATTGTTTCAAGTAAATTTGTGGCAATGTAAGTTGGAATTTTAAGCTTAATTGAATTTTTAATAACCATTTCTTGTGCAACTGGTATTTTTTCAATCGGGATATATCTCGATAAATCTCCTCTATCGATTAAAAGAGCATTTGAAACGTTAGCAATTTTTTTTAAATTAATTATCGCATTCTTCGTCTCAATTTTTGAAATTATAAATGAATTTTTTCCAGTTAGTTTTTTTGCCATTTCTATGTCTTTTGAATTGTTCACAAAAGAAATCGCAAAGTATTTTAAACCATGTTTTCTTGCTAGTTTTATTGAATAAATATCTTTTTCTGTAAGTGGTGGTAATTTAATGTCTGAATTAACGTGAACTCCTTTATTAGACTCTAATATCCCTTTTTTTTCTACATTACAGACCAAATAATTTTTTGATAGATCTTTTTTTAATACTTTTATTTTTAAATTATTAAATCCGATATCAATTATCGTTCCAAGTTTTAAATCTAAAAGGTTAAAGTTTGGGTATAAATAGATATTTTTTTTTGATGAAATTTTTTGATCATTAAATACTTTCACTTTACTATTTTTATTAAGAATTGATTTTTTTTTAATCAAAGTAGTTCTAATTTGAGCTCCCTCTGTATCAATACAAATATTTTTCAATCCGTTCTTTTTTAGGTAAACGATAGTTTTCTCAACATTTGTAATATTAGTATGTGATAAATTTATTCTGAATATATCAATTTTTTCTTTTTTTAATTTTTTTAATATTCTCACATTAAATGAAGATGGTCCAAGTGTGCATATTATTTTGATGTCTTTTATTTTCATTTTCTAAAAAAACTTTTTCTTATATTAGTTGCAGATATTTTTTGGATATTTTTTGGAACATTTACTTTTCTTAATTTATAACCAACTTTCCTTCCATAAATAACTTCTGAAACTACCGGCACTTTAATTATTATATAACGACTCTCGTATTTTTTAAGATAAAGTCTAATTCTTTTTTTTACAAATTCAAATTTAAATGGATTTTTTTTATTTACATTATAGCTATCCATAACCAAAATTGCTACTTGCTCATTTTTGTTTAAAGCATCTTTAAACAAAGTTTTATGACCTTGATGAAAAGGTTGAAATCTACCAATAAATATAGCTGTTTTTTTTCTCCAATTAAATTTTTTTTTCATTATTATATTTGCATCAAAATTTTTTTGATTGAATTGGATTTATTATACTTTTCTGTATCTATAATAATTTTTTTATATTTTGATTTTTCATAATTAATACTCGAATTATATCCAATTAAATTTTTAATTTTTTTTTCTTTCGCCATTTTATATAAATTTTTTGTATCTCTTTTAATTAATCCTTTCAAACTACATCTTACTAATATTTCGTGATAACTTGTGCCGAATGTTTTTTTTGCTCTAAGTCTAGATTTTAACAAAGGTGAAATTACAGCAACAATAATATAGTCAAAATTTTTTCTTTTTTTATTTACAAAATTTATAACTGAGAGGTTATTTAAATAAATATTTTTACGGGTAAAGCTGTTATTATTTTTACTTTTTTTTCTAAAATCGTCACCATCAACAATTTTTACTTTAAATTTCAGTTTATTCAGTTTTTTTTTTAATAGTTTGGCCAATGTTGTTTTTCCTGTGCCAGACAATCCAGTAAGCCACAAAACTTTATTTTTCATTATTTTGCTTATACATAAAAATTTAAGGAAACTTATACTAAAACAATATATTTTTTTGGCTTTTGTATCAGCGCAATTTTTCAATTATTAAATGTGAATTAATATAATTTCTATTGGCAAATTAAAAATTTTTTTCAGTGCATAAATCAAGCCAATTGAGCTATTAGTACTGGTCAGCTGCACGCATTACTGCGCTTCCACATCCAGCCTATCAACGTGGTGGTCTACCACGGCTCTATAGGAAGAACTAGTTTTGAGGTGAGTTTCCCGCTTAGATGCTTTCAGCAGTTATCTCGTCCATACTTAGCTACCCGGCACTGCAGCTGGCGCTACAACCGGTCCACCAGTGGTATGTTCAACCCGGTCCTCTCGTACTAGGGTCAACTCCTCTCAATTCTTCTACACGCATAGCAGATAGGGACCGAACTGTCTCACGACGTTCTGAACCCAGCTCACGTACCACTTTAATTGGCGAACAGCCAAACCCTTGGGACCTGCTCCAGCCCCAGGATGTGATGAGCCGACATCGAGGTGCCAAACACTGCCGTCGATATGAGCTCTTGGGCAGTATCAGCCTGTTATCCCCGGCGTACCTTTTATCCGTTGAGCGATGGCCCTTCCACTCAGAACCACCGGATCACTATGACCGACTTTCGTCTCTGCTCGACTTGTCAGTCTCACAGTCAGGCAAGCTTATGCCATTGCACTCTACGAACGATTTCTGACCGTTCTGAGCTTACCTTCGCACGCCTCCGTTACTATTTGGGAGGCGACCGCCCCAGTCAAACTACCCACCATACAATGTCTTGATGCCGGATAACGGCAATCAGTTAGATATCAAGAAAAACAAAAGAGGTATTTCACTGGTGACTCCACAAAAGCTGACGCCTTTGCTTCAATGTCTCCCTCCTATGCTAAATATGTTTTTCCTAACACCAATGTAAAGTTGCAGTAAAGGTGCACGGGGTCTTTCCGTCTAACTACGCGAACTCCGCATCTTCACGGAGAATTCAATTTCACTGAGTTGATGTTGGAGACAGCGGAGAAATCGTTACGCCATTCATGCAGGTCGGAACTTACCCGACAAGGAATTTCGCTACCTTAGGACCGTTATAGTTACGGCCGCCGTTTACTGGGGCTTCAGAAATGAGCTTACACCCATCGCATTAACCTTCCAGCACCGGGCAGGCGTCAGACCCTATACATCCACTTACGTGTTAGCAGAGCCCTGTGTTTTTGATAAACAGTCGCTTCTCCCTGGCTTGTGCCACCTTTTTCTAGTTGCCTAAAAAAAGGTCTTCCTTATTCCGAAGTTACGGAAGCATTTTGCCGAGTTCCTTCAACATCATTCTCTCAAGCGCCTAAATATACTCTATTAATCCACCTGTGTCGGTTTAGGGTACGGTCTAATGATGGAGCTATTTCTTGGAACCTTTTCGCGGCAAACTCAATCCATTAAGAGTTCACAACTTACAAGATCCGTCACTACCATCTGGTTAAGGAATATTAACCTTATTTCCATCGACTACGGCTTTCGCCCTCGCCTTAGGTGCCGACTAACTCTGCGCGGATTAACCTTGCGCAGAAACCCTTGGATTTTCGGCGAAGAAGTTTTTCACTTCTTTTATCGTTACTTATGTCAGCATTCGCACTTCTGATACCTCCAGGATCCCTCACGGGTATCCCTTTACAGGCTTACAGAACGTTCCGCTACCAGTTATGACTTTCGAAAAAATCATAAATCCACAGATTCGGTATATGATTTTAGCCCCGTTACATCTTCGGCGCAGAAACTCTATTAGACCGGTGAGCTGTTACGCTATCTTTAAAGGATGGCTGCTTCTAAGCCAACCTCCCGGCTGTTAAGGAATTTCCACATCCTTTCACACTTAATCATAATTTTGGGACCTTATCTGGTGGTCTGGGCTCTTTCCCTCTCGACCATGGACCTTAGCACCCACAGTCTGTCTGCTGAAGAACAATGTTTAGCATTCGGAGTTTTATTAGGTTTGGTAAGAATCTCTTCCCCCTAGCCCATTTAGTGCTCTACCTCTAAACATCTATTTATTCAACGCACTACCTAAATAGTTTTCGCGGAAAACCAGCTATCTACGAATTTGGTTGGCCTTTCACCCCTTACCACAAATCATCCAAAGACTTTTCAACGTCAACTGGTTCGGTCCTCCGGCAAGTGTTACCTTGCTTTCAACCTGTTCATGGTAAGCTCATTCGTTTTCGGGTCTAATTCACTAAACTATTCGCCCTATTAAGACTTGCTTTCGCTACGCCTACACCTAGATGGCTTAAGCTTGCTTAATAAATTAAGTCACTGACCCATTATACAAAAGGTACGCCGTCACTCTAAAAAGAGCTTCGACTGATTGTAGGCATGCGGTTTCAGGTTCTATTTCACTCCCCTAATAGGGGTTCTTTTCACCTTTCCCTCACGGTACTAGTTCACTATCGGTCACTGAAGAGTATTTAGGCTTAGAGGGTGGTCCCCCTATATTCGAGCAAGATTTCACGTGTCCCGCTTTACTCAAGAATTTTGTTAAACATTACTCTTACTGGACTATCACCTTCTATGGTTAGTCTTTCCAAACTATTCAGATTTTTTTAACAAAACTACTGGCCTAATCCGCTTTCGCTCGCCACTACTAACGGAATCTCAATTGATTTCTTTTCCTCTGGTTACTTAGATGTTTCAGTTCTCCAGGTTGTCTCTTTAAACCTATGTATTCAGTTTAAAGTACCACATAAAGTGGTGGGTTTCCCCATTCGGAAATTTTCGGATCAAAACTTACATACAGCTCCCCGAAACTTATCGCAGTATATCACGTCCTTCATCGGCTTTCAGTGCCAAGGCATCCGCCACACGCCCTTAAACGCTTGATTTATGCACAGAAAAAAATTCTGTGTAGAATCAAATTTTTTTTGAACATTAGCTAATAACATTACTAATGTTCAGATATAGATATTGATATTAATTATTATTCATTTTCACAATTTTTATAGCTAAGTGTTTGGTGGAGGATAGCGGGATCGAACCGCTGACCTCCTGAATGCAAATCAGGCGCTCTCCCAGCTGAGCTAATCCCCCAATAATCTAATTTTGGTGGGCCGAGAAAGACTCGAACTTTCGACCCCACCCTTATCAAGGGTGTGCTCTAACCAACTGAGCTACCGGCCCCCATTCAAGAGAAACACTAAATTTAAAAAGAGAAATGAGGACGGTCAACATTAACCTGTTTATTATTTAGAATAAAAAAATTAATTTTATTCATCCTTAGAAAGGAGGTAATCCAGCCGCAGGTTCCCCTACGGCTACCTTGTTACGACTTCACCCCAGTCGCTGACTATACCGTGGTCAAGGGTATTAAACCTTGCCTTAAGGTAGAACCAACTCCCATGGTGTGACGGGCGGTGTGTACAAGACCCGGGAACGCATTCACCGTGGCACGCTGATCCACGATTACTAGTAATTCCAGCTTCATGCACTCGAGTTGCAGAGTGCAATCCGAACTGAGGTATTTTTTAAGGATTTGCTTAACGTCGCCGTTTTGCTTCCTGTTGTAAATACCATTGTAGCACGTGTGTAGCCCAACACGTAAGGGCCATGAGGACTTGACGTCATCCCCACCTTCCTCCAGCTTATCACTGGCAGTTCTTTCAGAGTGCCCAACTAAATGATGGCAACTAAAAGTGAGGGTTGCGCTCGTTGCGGGACTTAACCCAACATCTCACGACACGAGCTGACGACAGCCATGCAGCACCTGTGTTTCGTCCGGCCGAACCGAAAACTTTAATCTCTTAAAGTCGCGACGAACATGTCAAGTGTTGGTAAGGTTCTGCGCGTATCTTCGAATTAAACCACATGCTCCACTACTTGTGCGGGTCCCCGTCAATTCATTTGAGTTTTAACCTTGCGGTCGTACTCCCCAGGCGGTGTGTTTATCGCTTTCGCTGCGACACTGAAAATAAATTTCCAACGTCTAACACACATCGTTTACGGCATGGACTACGAGGGTATCTAATCCTCTTCGCTACCCATGCTTTCGTTCCTCAGTGTCAGTATTGATCCAGAAAGCTGCCTTCGCAATTGGTATTCTTTCTAATATCTACGAATTTCACCTCTACACTAGAAATTCTGCTTTCCTCTATCAAACTCTAGCTGAAAAGTTTTGATGGCAGTTCCAGAGTTAAGCTCTGGGATTTCACCACCAACTTTTTCAACCACCTACGAACTCTTTAAGCCCAGTAATTCCGAACTACGCTAGGTCCCTTCGTATTACCGCGGCTGCTGGCACGAAGTTAGCCGGACCTTCTTATTCGGGTACAGTCATTTTCTTCCCCGACGAAAGAGCTTTACAACCCAAGGGCCTTCTTCACTCACGCGGCATCGCTGCATCAGAGTTTCCTCCATTGTGCAAGATTCCCCACTGCTGCCTCCCGTAGGAGTTTGGGCCGTGTCTCAGTCCCAATGTGGCTGATCATCCTCTCAAATCAGCTATTGATCACAGTCTTGGTAAGCCATTACCCTACCAACAAACTAATCAAGTGCAGGCTCATCCATTGGTGCATAAAGCTTTCTCCGTAAAGACTTATCCAGTATTAGCACAAGTTTCCTCGTGTTATTCCAGGCCAAAGGGTAGATACCTACATGTTACTCACCCGTCTGCCACTAAGTATTGCTACTTCGTTCGACTTGCATGTGTTAGGCGTGCCGCCAGCGTACGTTCTGAGCCATGATCAAACTCTCAAGTTTAAAAACGGCGCACACTAGCTTCTATATAAATTCTAAGAATAAAATTTATATAATGTTGAAGTGTGTACGACAAATTTTGGTAACCTTAACCGTCCACACTTCTCTTTTTAAATTTTCACTTTTTAAATAGCTAATCGAGCTCAAAAAGCTCAATAATTCTCATTTATTTATTGCAATAACAATATTATTTGAGAAAGTTTGATGCTTATAGGCTAAAATTAAAGGAAATCAAGCGTTTAAGAAGATAAAAAAGGGTGAAAAGGCCCAAATTATCTCATTTTTTTTGTTAATTATGTGTTTAAAATTAAAATAATTATTAAATTATGTTCTACTAAATGCAAATTTTTAATCAAATTGTTAAAAAAGGTAACCGCACAATCCTCTTAATTACTTTACTAATGATCGCAACTGTTATTGCTATGAATTACCACAATCATAAGAAAAACGTTAATGAGGCGAATCTTAAAAATCTTATTAACAATATATATTTCAAGAAGACTTTAACGAATATTTTTGATCAATTTAAACCGAAATACGAGAAAATAAATCATATAGTATTAAAAGGCCAATCTTTAAGTAATATTTTTGAAAAATATTCCGTAGAAAACGTGGAATTGCAGCTTGTAAAAAAAAGCTTAGTCAAAAAATATAAAGTTAATAATCTTAAAATAAATGATTTACTTGAATTTACAATTGATCGATCAAATCAAAAAATAATTGAACTATCCTACCCTGTTTCAAGAACAAAAAAAATATATTTATCAAGAAGCAAAGATTTTAAATTTTTTAATGAAAAACTTGTTACTACTAAACTGGTAAAAGAAATTATCTATGAAGAAAATATTATCATGAATAGTTTATATAAATCTGCGGTAGATATAGGTATACCAGATAGTATAATTGTAGAATTTGCAAGAATTTATGGTTTTGAAATCGACTTTCAAAGAGATATTAGAAAAAAAGATTCATTTCAAATTATGTACGAAATTTTTAAAGATGAGAATGACGAAGTTTTTGAAAAGGGTAATATTCTTTATGCTAATCTTAACGTGCAGGGAATTGATTATCCCTTATATTTTTTTAATAAGAAAAATCTTATGGGTCACTATGATGAAAGTGGAAAGAGTATTGTTAAAACTCTAATGAAAACTCCAATAAATGGTGCACGATTATCTTCTCCATTTGGAATGAGAAAACATCCAATAGATGGTTTTAATAAAATGCATAGAGGAACAGACTTTGCAGCACCACTGGGCACACCAATCATGGCATCGGGTGATGGAATAATAGTTAAAGCAGGATGGTGTGGTGGAGGAGGTAATTGTGTTAAAATAAAACATAATTCTGTTTATCAAACTATTTATGCTCACATGTCAAAGTTCGCAAACAATGTAAAAAGTGGTGTGAGAGTCAAGCAGGGACAAATAATTGGTTATGTTGGATCTACAGGAAAATCTACTGGTCCTCATTTACATTATGAAGTTATAGAGAATGGGAAAAAAATAAACTCTCAAACTCTTAAATTGCCCTCGGGAAAAGTCTTGAAGGGGGAAAACAGGAAGATATTTGAAACAGTTAAAATTAAATTAGATGTTTTAAAATCTGAGAAAATAATTGGTATCAACTAATTTGTTACGCTGAGCTTTTTTCAACAACTGATTTATCGTTATTTTCAACTTTATCATTAATATCATTTAATTTTGCTCTTTTAATATTTTCTTGATCATTAAGAATTCTTTTAAAATGATCAGCATGTTGGAAGTAATTTTCTGATAGGATTTTATCCCCTGTAGATAAAGCTTCACGAGCTAAATTATTATATTTCTCGTGTAACTTTGAAGCATTATGATTATTTCTACCAGGAGACTTTCTTTGAAAAGTGTCGCTATTTGAAAAATTCGATCCAAACTTATTCTTATCAATGACATTATTTTTAAAACTTCTGTCATTTCTTCTAAAATTGTTTCTTCTATTATTATTATTTCTAAAAGTTACCATTTGAATTTAATTGATTTTTGTACTTATTATGCATCTATCATTTTTTGCATAATCTTTAATTATATTATTTATATAAAATCTCCTTTTTTTTAACAAACCTATTATTTTAGTTTTTTGATCGTATCCAATTTCAAGAACCAATCTTCCATTACTTTTTAAAAGAGTAGATGCTTTTTCAATTATTTTAAAAATTTTAAATGTTCCATCTAATCCACCATCTAGAGCTAATTTTGGCTCGAAATTTCTTACATCCTTCTCCAAATATTTTATTTTGCCACTATTTACATACGGAGGATTTGATATGATCAGATCATATTTTCCGTGGCAAAAATTGTCAACATCTGTTTTTATAAATTTCACTCTGTTTTCAAGGCTAAATTTCTTAGCATTAAGCTTGCTTAAGCTTATAGATTTACTACTTACATCAATGCCTGTGCCATAAAAGCATTGTTTTTCTTTTAAAATTGATAATATTATACAGCCAGAGCCTACGCCTACATCTAATATGTTAGCATAATCTTTATATTTAAACAGTTCCAGAGTTGCCTCGATAAGAACTTCTGTATCAGGCCTAGGTATTAAGATCCCCTCTTTAATTATAAATTCTGAATTCCAAAAATCTTTTTTTTTTGTTAAGTAAGCTACTGGTTTGCCATTCGATCGTTGTTTAATTAAATTTTTATAAATTTCTAAATTCACTCTATTGAGTTTTTTATCTAAATTAAGTATCAAATATTTTCTTTGTTTCTTGAGTACTTCAGCCAATAAAATTTCACAATCTAGAGCTGAAAATTTGATATTATTCTTTTTTAAAATTTTAGTTCCTTCTTTTATGGCATTATAAATATTCATAATATTATAAATTGCTTAAACTTTCCTCTTGTGCACGTAAAGTTAGAGACTCAATCATTTCGTCAAACATTTCCCCTTCTAAAAATTCCTCAAGTTTATGAAGGGTTAGATTTATTCTATGATCGGTCACTCTTCCTTGAGGGAAATTGTATGTTCTAATTCTTTCAGACCTATCACCCGTGCCTATTTTATTTTTTCTATCTTTAGATCTCTCTTGATCAATTCTGTTTCTCTCTAATTCGTAAAGTCTTGAACGTAAAATTTTCATACCTTTAGCTTTATTTTTATGTTGAGACTTTTCATCTTGTTGAGATACAGATAGGCCTGAGGGTAAATGAGTAATTCTTACGGCACTATCGGTTGTATTTACTGATTGTCCACCTGGCCCTCCTGCTCTGAAAACATCAATTCTCAAATCAGAGTCATTTATTTTTAGATCAACCTCTTCTGCTTCAGGCAGAACTGCAACTGTTGCAGCAGATGTGTGAACTCTACCCTGTGTCTCAGTATCTGGAACTCTTTGAACTCTGTGAACTCCGCTCTCATACTTTAAAGTAGAATAAATGTTATTACCTTTAATTGATGCAATAACTTCCTTTAATCCGCCTGCCTCACTTCTAGAAATGGAAATTAATTCAATATTCCATTTTTTTTTATTACTAACTTTTTCATACATTTTAAAAAGGTCAGACGCAAATAAACTTGCTTCCAAACCTCCTGTACCTGCTCTAATTTCAATAATTGCATTTTTTTTATCAGCCTCATCTTTAGGTAATAAGAATAATTTTAGTTTTTTTTCATTTTTTTCAAATTGGGTTTCTAAGTCTTTAAGTTCTATTTCGGCCATTTTTAGAAATTCTTTATCAGTGTTTTTATCTTTTAAGATTTTTTCTAATTCGATTTTATCTTTCTCAAATGATAAATATTTTTTTGCATCCGCTATTATTTCATTTATCTCTGAGTATTCTTTAGATTTTTCAGCAAAAAGTTTTTTATCTATATTTACAGAAGATAAGTCTTTTTCTAATAATGAATGTTTGTTTATTAACTCCTCAATTGTTTTACGTGGTATCATTTTAATTATTTTCTAATTCTAGGGCTTTCTTTTCAACTTCACTTACAACTCTTTCAATCATATCTTTTGTCAAAACTTTTTCTGACTGCACACCAGATAGATAAAGCATGTTGTTTCCTTTTTTACCGCCAGTAATACCAACATCTGTCATAGCTGCTTCTCCAGGACCGTTAACAACACATCCAATAACTGATAGTGTAATTGGAGTTTTTATGTGAGAGAGCCGTTTTTCCAAAATCTTTACAGTTTCTATTACCTCAAAACCTTGTCTCGCACATGAAGGACAGGAAATTATTTTTACTCCTCTTTCTCTTAAATTTAGAGATTTTAATATTTCATTTCCAATTTGTACCTCTTTTACCGGGTTGTCTGATAAAGAAATTCTTATTGTATCACCTATACCTTCTAAAAGTAGTGTTCCTAATCCAATTGAGGATTTTACACTCCCTGATACAAAGCTTCCAGCCTCTGTAATTCCTAAATGCAAAGGATAATCAGTGACCTTTGACAGTTGGCGGTATGCCTCTATTGATAAAAAGACATCAGATGACTTAACACTTATTTTTAAATTATCAAAATTTTCGTTCTCTAAAATTTTAATATTTCTTAACGCACTTTCAACTAATGCCTCAGGACAAGGTTCCCTAAATTTTTCTAAAATATCTTTTTCTAAAGATCCAGCGTTTACGCCAACCCTAATTGAGCAATTATTATTGCGTGCTGCTTTTACAACCTCTTTAATCTTAACTACACTTCCAATATTACCTGGATTAATTCGTAAACAACTTGCTCCATTTTCAGCAGCCTCAATTGCTCTTTTATAGTGAAAATGAATATCAGCAACAATTGGTATATCTACATGCTTTACGATTTCTTTGAGAGCTCTAGTTGATAATTCATCAGGACATGAAACTCTTACTATATCAGCGCCTTCCATTTGAATTTCGTTTATTTGTTTAATAGTTGCGTCCACATCGGTTGTGAGAGTATTAGTCATAGATTGGATAGATATAGGATTATTTCCTCCAACCTTTATTGAACCAACATTTATTTCTTTTGTTTTTCTTCTTTTAATATTTCTAAAGGGTCTAATACTCATTTACTTCCATCTAATTTGAATTCTTTGTGTAAAGCAATTAATGCTTTTTTAGTATCTTTATTATCTATCAGAACAGAGATTTTTATCTCAGATGTTGAAATAACTTGGATATTTATTTTTTTATTAGCTAATGCTTGAAACATTCTAAAAGTAACACCGGGTGTAGTGATCATACCAACACCAATAATAGAAACTTTAGAAACATCTTTTTTTAACAATAATTTTCTAAAATTAATATTACTATTTTCCTTTAATATTTTTTTTGTTTTATTTAAATCCTCTGTTTTAATAGTAAATGTCAAATCTGTTTCTTTACCATTTGCGGAAATATTTTGAACAACCATATCAACATTAATTGAATTTTTTGATAATGGTTTAAAAATAGAGGCTGCCACACCAGGCTTATCTTTTACTCCAATAAGTGAAACCTTCGAGTCGTTTTGAGTAGTTGAAATCCCAGTTACAATTTTATTATTAATTATATTTGATCTTTTGGTAATAAGTGTTCCAGACGTTTTTACAAAAGACGATTTTACTTCAATATCAATTCTGTTTAATCTCGCATCTTGAATTGAAACGGGTTGCATTACTTTGGCACCTAGGGAAGCCATCTCCAACATTTCCTCATATGATATTAATTTAATTTTTTTTGCTTTAATAAGTTTATTTGGATCTGTGGTATATATGCCTTCAACATCTGTATAAATTATACACTTTTCAGCCTTAAAAAATTTAGCTATCATAATTGCACTAGCATCAGAACCACCTCGTCCAATAGTGGTAATTCTATTATTTTTATCAATACCTTGAAAACCAGTAATAATTGGTATTCCACCCTCTTTAAGATATTTTAAAATTTTATTTTTGTTAACTTTGCTTATTCTTGAATTCTTATGAGCGCCGTCGGTAATGATTGGTATTTGCCAAGATAACCAAGATCTTGACTTATAACCTTTATCAATCAATCTACCTGCTATCAAAGAACAAGACATTTGTTCACCAGATGAAACTAAAACGTCATATTCTGGCTCTGAAAAATTGGTGCTAATTTCTAGAGATTTCTTTATTAACTCATTTGTCACACCACTCATTGCGGATGAGACAACTATGACATTATATTTTTTTTTTTTATGGCTAATAATTATTTCAGCAACTTTTTTGATCTTTTTTATTGTTCCGACTGAAGTTCCTCCAAATTTTAAAACTACAATTTTCATGCTAAATTATGTTAAATTAAAAAATATTGAATAAATACATGTTGAATATAAAGTCAACTAACTAATGAAAAATAACACAATTAATAAAAAAGAAATAGAAAAATTTTCAAAAATTGCTGAAGAATGGTGGGATCCACACGGTAAATTTAAACCATTACACAAATTCAACCCTATAAGAATTTCATATATTAAGGAAAGTATAATTAATTCATTTAAACTTAAGGAAAAATTAAAACCTTTGGAAAAAGTAAAAATTTTAGATATAGGCTGTGGTGGTGGTTTATTATCTGAACCAATGAGTAGATTGGGTGCTGATGTAATGGGTATTGATGCTTCAGATAAAAATATTGAAATTGCCAAATTTCACGCAAAAAAAGATAATTTAAATATAAAATACCTTTGTGCATCCCCTGAAAAACTAGATACTAGTACAAAATTTGATGTAATTTTGAATATGGAGATAGTAGAACACGTCAAAGATGTAGATTTTTTTCTGCAATCATGTTCAAAACTTTTAAGAAAAAACGGAATCATGTTTGTTGCAACAATCAATAAAACTTTAAAATCATATCTCTTTGCAATAATTGGAGCTGAATATATTTTGCGTTGGCTACCTATTGGGACACATGAGTGGGAAAAATTTGTAAAACCTAATGAATTAATAAAAATATTAAAAAAATACGATTTAAAATTAGATTCTTTAGATGGTATGAAGTTTAATTTACTTAAAGATGAATGGAAAGTAAGTAAAGATAAATCTATCAATTACATAGGGAGATTTATTAAAAATTAATTACTTTTATCATCAAACCAAGGGACAGTTTGAGTTTCAATTCCTTCCTCTTTTAATTCTATTATATCCTTTTTAGAAGCCTTTCCGAAAATGCCTTTATTTCTTTTTCTTTTATCATAATGAATACTTCTTGCTTCATAAGCAAAATTACTACCCACATAATCAAAGTTTTTTTTAATAAAAGTTTTGTATTCTTTAATTGTTTTTTTAATACTGAAATTATTTTCTTTTGAAAGAAATTCTTTTTGAATTTTATCTCTATTTAATACGTTTGGTTTCATCAGTGATTTTTCAACCTGTAGAGAATCGCATTTGTGACAATTTAGTAATTTCCTTTTTTTTAATTTTTCAAATTCCTTAGATGATGCAAACCAGCTATCAAAAACTAAATTACAATCTTTACAAATTAATTGATATTTTATCATGAGTTTTATTTAGTTATTATAACTTAAATTTCAATATAAATTAGCTTCTATAGTCTGCATTTATTTCAATATATTTTTTAGTGAGATCCATAGTGTATACTGTAAATGTTTTCTTACCAGCAGCAATATCAACTTCAATATCGATTGCATAATTCTTCATATATTCTTTTATAATGCTTTCCTCATACTTTTCATACAACTTGCCATTACTAACAATTTTTAAATCTCCGAATTTTATGGATAATTTTTGAATATTGAATTCTATTCCAGCCTTCCCAATAGCCATGACTATTCTTCCCCAATTTGGGTCTTCGCCTGCTAAAGCTGTTTTGACCAATTTTGAATTAGCAATTGAAAAACCAATCTTTTTTGCATCTTCCTCTGTTTTAGAATTCTTGACTTTTATTGTTACAAACTTAGAGGCGCCTTCACCATCTGAAACAATTCTTTTTGCCAAATTTAGTAAAACTTTGTTAAGAGAAATATCAAATTCGTTTAATTTTTTATCAGTAATATTTAAGATTTTTTGATTACGAGCTTTACCTGTCGAAAAGATTGTTATCATATCATTAGTACTTGTGTCACCATCACAACTAATAGCATTAAAAGTATTAGTAACATTTTTTTTAAGTAATTTTTTTAAAATTTCATTTGAGAGATCTGCATCTGTAAATACATATCCTAGAGCCGTAGCCATATTCGGCTTTATCATTCCAGAGCCTTTTGCAATACCGTAAATCTTAACTTTAGTGTTACCAATTTTACATTCTTCCATAGCTAGCTTTGGTTTAGTATCAGTAGTCATTATACCTAGTGCTGCTTTTGTCCAGATATATTTATTTTGAGTATATTTAATTTGCTCTAGTAGATTGGGTAAACTCTTTTTAATAGTTTCAAATGGAAAAGTTTCACCTATTGTGCCTGTACAGCCAAAAATAATCTGACGAGAATTTATTTTCTCAGGGTTATTATCATCGTTTTTTTGTTTTTCAGTCAATTTTAAAGAAACTAAATCTGCTATCTTTTGCATTGACTGGTACCCTTTAATTCCAGTAAAAGCATTCGCATTCCTAGTATTTACAATAAGAGAATATACTTTTTTTGTTTTTTGGCTTAGGTTCCATTTAATATTCTCAGATATTATTTTCGACTGCGTGTATAATGATGCAAAATTTGCTCCATCTCTAAAATAGAACATTACCAGATCGTCTCTTGGATTATTATATAAATTTGCAGAAATTGTAGATATGGCTACTCCGTCTAAGTGATCAAGATTCTGATAATCACCCATCTTACTGTTATTTTGTTGAGAAGATAAAAAGTTTTTAAAATTTATTCCCATTGTGTTTAAAATATTAATTTAATAATTATATAAATATTTAATATAGTATAATAAATCAAAAACTAATGATTAATCCACTCAAATTTGTTTCTAGAATCTTCAAATCTTCAAATCAAAGAGAGCTTGATAGACTAAAAAAAATTACTGAAAATATTAATGCACTTGAAAAAGAGGTAGAAAATCTGGAAGATACAGAATTCCCAAAAAAAACGAACGATCTTAAAGAAAGACTTAAAAAAGGTGAAGATATAAATAAATTGCTTCCTGAAGCTTTTTCTTTGGTAAGAGAAGCTTCCAAAAGAACAAGGGGAGAAAGACATTTTGATGTTCAAATTATTGGAGGGATAGTTTTACACGAGGGAAAAATTGCAGAAATGAAAACTGGTGAGGGTAAAACTCTTACCATTACCTTAGCGGCCTACCTTAACTCATTGTATGGAAAGGGTGTCCATATCGTTACAGTAAATGACTACCTAGCAAAAAGAGACTCTATAGAAATGGGAAAAATTTATAACTTTCTTGGTATCTCATCAGGATTTATTAATAATGATCAAGACGATTACGAAAGAAAGAAAAATTATAACTGTGATGTTACTTATGCCACTAATAGTGAGCTTGGTTTTGACTACTTGAGAGATAATATGAAATTTTCAAATGATACAATGGTTCAAAGACAGCATTTTTTTTCGATAGTTGATGAAATTGACTCCTGCCTAATTGATGAGGCACGAACACCCTTGATAATATCTGGAGCTGCTGAAGATAAAACAAGTCAATATCTTACGATTGATGGCTTAGTTAAAAGACTAAAAAGCGAGGATTTTGAGATAGATGAAAAAGATAAAAATATTATGCTTACTAACAATGGTATTAACAATGTGGAAAAAATCTTTACGGAGGCAGGAATTCTCAAAAATAACAACTTTTACGACCCAGAAAACTTAACATTAGTTCATCATGTAAACCAGGCACTAAGAGCTAATCACTTATTCGCCAAAGGGAAAGATTACCTTGTAAAAGACGGTGTTTTAAAAATTATTGATGAATTAACAGGTAGAATTTTAGAGGGTCGTCGATATGGAGATGGTCTTCATCAAGCACTAGAGGCTAAAGAAAAAATTGAAATCCAAGCAGAAAATCAAACTTTAGCATCTATTACATATCAAAATTATTTTAAACTTTATTCAAAGATATCTGGCTGCACAGGTACTGCTGTAACTGAGTCTCAGGAATTTTTCGAAATTTACAATCTTTCTGTAATTGTCATTCCTACAAACAATCCTATGATTAGAAAAGATTTTAATGATCAAATATTTAGAACAGAAAAAGAGAAAAATAATGCTATTATCCAAAAAATAAAAGAGTGTCACTCAAATGGACAGCCGTTACTTATTTTTACTTCAAGCGTAAATAAATCAGAAATTTATTCTGAGCTCTTGCATAAAGAAAAGATTAAACACGTTGTTTTGAATGCGAAAAATCACGCAAATGAGGCAGAAATCATTGCTAATGCTGGAAAGAAAAATTCTGTGATACTTACTACCAGTATTTCAGGTAGAGGAGTTGACATTAAATTGGGAGGAAAAAAAGATGTTTCTATAGATGATAAAGTAGAGGGCGAGGAAAAAAACATCGTTAAGAATTTAGGTGGATTGTTCGTAATAGGCACTGAAAGAATGGAGTCGAGAAGAGTAGATAATCAAGCTAGAGGTAGAGCAGGCCGACAAGGAGACGAAGGCTGTTCTATTTTTTTTGTTAGTCTACAAGATGATTTAATGAGAATATTCGGCTCAGAGTCAATGAATAATGTTTTAGAAAAACTTGGTCTTAAGGATGGTGAGAGTATAGATCATCCCTGGATTAATAAAGCTATTGAGCGTGCACAGCAAAAGATTGAGGCAAGGAACTTTGATATACGAAAAACGCTTATTAAATTTGACAATGTTCTTAATGATCAGCGTCACGTTATTTTTTCTCAGAGGGAAAAGATTATCACTACCACTAATATTTTTGAATTTTCTGATGAATTTTTGCAAGAGATGATTAATAATTTAATTCAATTAAAATCGAAAAAATTAAGTAATCCTCAAAATAACGAATTTGAAAAAAAATTGAAATCTTTAATTGGTAAAAATTTTGATGAGGAAAAAATAAATTCTTTTAACCATAATTCAAATGACCATCTTAAAGAGGAGATTAAAAAACATTTTGAATCTATAAGAAATGAAAGAATAAGATTATTAGGTGAAAAACAAGCTCAAGAAATTGAAAAAAGAATTTTCTTACAATCTATAGACTTAAATTGGAAATCACACATTCAATATTTAGAGCAACTTAGACAAGTTATTGGCTTAAGATCTTATGGACAGAGAGATCCTTTGGTAGAGTATAAAAAAGAAGCTTTCGAATTGTTTGAAAATCTTTTGTATAAACTTAAAATAGATTATCTAACAATTTTATTAAATTTAAAAGTTGTAGAAAAAAAAGAGTCAATTGTAAGAGAAAAAAATAAAGATATTTCTGGAAACCCAAAATGTTTACTCTTAATTAAAAAAGGTCAAAAAATATCAAGAAATGAAAGATGTGAAGCTACAGGTAAAAAATATAAAAACTGCTGTGGAGCCTTATAAAATGATATATGAAAACAATATTATAAAAGCTAATCCAAAAAAAACCTTGACTTTGTTTTTTTTAAATAATTTAAAGTATTTATCAAATTTATTAGTAGGTTGATTTAAGTCACTTATTTCTTCAGGATTGCTAATAAAACCTTTGTCTCTTCCAATTTTTAAAAATTTATTTTTTCTCTGATTTAAAACTTCCTCTCCACTTACATTATCAAATAACTTTAAATTTTTGTTTATTGAATTTTTTACATTCTCTAAAATTTTATTCTTATCTCTATGAGCACCTCCTGTTGGCTCAATTATAATTTCATCAATTATATTTAATTCTAACAAATCCTTAGCAGACAATTTCATCGCTTTTGCAGCATCCAGCATTTTTTTTGGATCTCTCCATAATATTGTTGCACATCCCTCAGGAGAAATGACTGAGTAAATCGAATTTTCAAACATTATTACTTTATTTGAGGAAGCTAAAGCTACCGCTCCACCAGATCCACCTTCTCCAATAATAATCGCAAAAGTTGGAACAGTTAGGCTCATGCAGCACTCAATTGATTTTGCTATAGCCTCCGCTTGTCCTCGCTCCTCAGCACCTACTCCAGGGTAAGCACCTGGCGTATCTATAAAAGAAATTATTGGAATTCCATATTTATCAGCTAATTTCATGAGTCTTATTGTTTTTCTATATCCTTCTGGACGCATCATTCCAAAGTTTCTATTAATTCTACTCTCAAGATCGTCTCCTTTTTCTTGACCGATTACTAAAACTGACCTCTGATCGAATTTAGCAAAACCAGCAATTACAGATTTATCTTCTCCATAATATCTGTCTCCGGACAAAGAAATAAAATCTGTAAATAAATTTTCTATAAAAAATTTTGACTTTGGTCTGTCTTCATGTCTGGCAACCAAGGTGGTTTGCCAAGGATCTAGATTAGAATAAATTTCTTTAAGTTTTAAATTTAACTCTTTCTCAGTTTTGTTAATTTGCTCAGTATCTACCTCAGATAAACCTTCTTTATTGTGATAAGGATCTTTTAAGTTTTCAATTTCATTCTCAAGATCTTTTATTTCTGATTCAAAATTAAGGTAATTTTTCATAAGTATCTAAGAATTAATTAATTACATAATTTTAAAAAAAGGCAATAAAATGATTATTATAATAAAATCTTTACATTAATTGATTTTTTAGTGTGATTTTTTTTAATATTGAACTAACATTTAAAATTAACATAAATAACTATATATTTATTCTTCTAAAATTAAATAATATGGAAAAATATACTAATATATCAAATCTAAAGGTATCTAAAAAGTTAGAAAATTTTGTTCAAAAAGAATTACTGAAAGATTTAGACATTTCACCTAAAATTTTTTGGGTTAAATTTGACAAAGCTGTACATGAACTAGCTAAAATTAATGCTGAATTAATAAAAAAAAGAGAAGTCCTTCAAAAAAAAATAGATGAATGGCATAAAAAAAGAAAGGGGGAAAATTTTAACCTAAATGAATATAAAAAATTCTTAAGAGAAATTGGTTATCTAGTTAAGGAAAAAGATAATTTTAAAATCAAAACCAAAAATTTAGACTCTGAAATATCAAGTATAGCTGGTCCACAACTTGTAGTACCAATTATGAATGAAAGATATGCTCTTAATGCTGCAAATGCTAGGTGGGTTAGCCTTTACGACAGTTTATATGGCACAGATATAATTAAGTCAGAAGAAGGAGGAAGCGAAAGATATGACCCTGCAAGAGGTGAGGAAGTTATAAAATACGTAAGAAAATTTTTAGATGAATATATTCCAGTGAATGGTACTAGTTGGAAAAATATTTCAAATTTAATTGTGAATAAAGGTAATCTGATAATTTATAAAGATGAAAATAAATTTAAATTAAAAGATACTAAGAAGTTTATTGGCTATAGAGGAGCGAGTAATAAACCATCAGCAATAATACTTAAAAACAACAATCTGCATATTGAAATTATAATTAACCCTAGGGCTTTTAGTGCTGCTCATGACATTGCTGGAATAAGCGATGTGATTGTTGAGTCTGCAGTTTCAACTATTTGTGATAACGAAGATAGTGTTGCTGCAGTAGACTCTGAAGACAAAGTAAAGTGTTATAAAAACTGGCTTGGTTTAATGCAAGGGAATTTAAATGTTAAATTTGAGAAAGATGGAAAAACTTTTGAAAGAAAATTAAATCCTGACAGAAGTTATATTTCTAAGAACGGTAAAAAACTCAAATTGCATGGGAGAAGTCTTCTATTAAATCGAAACGTTGGACATTTGATGACTAACTCATCAGTGATATTAAAGGATGGATCTGAAGTACCAGAGGGAATATTGGATGCATTCATAACTACAGCAGCTTGTTTGCATGATATCAAAAAAAAGGGAAATTCAAGGACCGGATCTATTTATATCGTAAAACCAAAAATGCATGGACCAGAGGAAACTGCTTTTACTGATTTAATTTTTACCAAAGTTGAAGAGGTTTTAAATTTAAAAAAATACACTTGTAAAATAGGCATTATGGATGAGGAGAGAAGAACATCAGCAAATCTTAAAGAGTGTATCAGAACATTAAAAGATAGAGTTTTTTTTATAAATACGGGTTTTTTGGATAGAACTGGAGATGAAATTCATACTTCAATGGAAGCCGGACCTATGATTAAAAAAGGTGAAATGAAACTATCAAAATGGATCTCAGCTTATGAAAACAGAAATGTAGATACTGGAATTGAATGTGGTTTCTCTGGAGTTGCACAGATTGGAAAAGGGATGTGGGCGATGCCTGATAAAATGTCAGATATGTTAAATCAAAAAATAGATCATCTTAAAGCAGGCGCAAATTGTGCCTGGGTTCCATCACCTACTGCTGCAGCTCTACACAGTCTTCATTATCACAAGATAGATATTTTTGACCAACAAAAAAAATTATCAGAAAGGAAAAAAGCTAAACTAGATGATTTATTATCTGTGCCGATAGCTAATAGACCAAATTGGTCAATGGAAGAAATAAATTCTGAAATCTCCAACTCTGCTCAAACTCTTTTGGGATATGTTGTTAGGTGGATAGACCAAGGAATTGGATGTTCAAAAGTTCCCGATATTAATAATGTAGGATTGATGGAAGATCGAGCCACTTTAAGGATCTCATCTCAACATATTGCAAATTGGATATATCACGGTGTGACAACAAAAATGCAGGTAATAGAAATTATGAAACAAATGGCAAAAATCGTTGATCAACAGAATGTTAATGACTCAAATTACGAGAAAATGAGTGATGATTTTGAAAATTCAATAGCATTTAAAACAGCATGCGACCTTATCTTTAAAGGTAAAAAACAACCTTCTGGTTATACAGAACCTTTGTTACATTTAAATCGATTAAAAAAAAAATCTAATCAGAACTAGAATTTAAATCTGATCGAAACTTAAATGCTGAATATAAAGTACCATCATCAAGACTTTCTATTTCCCCACCAACTGGTAAACCTTGGGCTAATTTAGTAATTTTTGTTTTTATATTTTTTAAACTATCTTGAATATAATAAGCAGTGGTTTGACCTTCTACTGTTGCGCTTGTAGCTAAAATTACTTCCTCAATTTTATCTTTTTTTACTCTTTCAATTAAAGAGTTTATGAGTAAGTCATCCTTTTTTAACCCGGCAGAGGAAATAGTGCCCCCTAAAATATGAAAGTAACCTCTAAAAATATTAGAACTTTCTATGCTCCATTGGTCTGAAATATTCTCAACAACACAAATTTTATCATATTTTTTTTCAACAATTTGACAATTATTGAAACTACATTTAATCGAGGAGGGTTTTAATACTCCACAAATCTTACATCTTAAAATATTTTTATATACGTCAGCAAGTGCTTTGGCCATAGGTTTTACCAGCTCATCTTTGTTGTTAACTAATTTTAAAACTATTCTTTTAGCTGATTTAGGTCCTAAACCTGGTAACTTAGAAATAATTTTAATTAGTTCCTCTATTTCATTTATTTTTTGCATTACCTACAAAGGCCACTTAAATCCAGGTATATTAAATCCACCTGTTGTCTTAGAGATCTCTTCTGTAGTCTTTAGCTTTAACTCAACTTTAGCTTTATTATGGGCCGCGACTATCAAGTCCTCAAGAATAACCTTATCTCCTTTTAAAATTTCATCTGAAATTTCAATTTTACACATTTCGCCCTCACCATCTAAAATTACTTTGACTGAATTAGACCCTGAAATCCCCTCAGCTTTAATATTTTTTATTTTTTCTTGGCTCTCTCTAATTTTTGCTTCAAACTCTTTTGCTTTATTAAGTATTTTGGTAAAATCAGTCATCACTCTCCCTCATCTTTATTTTTAACATCTACTAATTTAATATCATTAAAATTTTTTTTTAGTTCTAAAAATAATTTAGATTTATTAACTTTTTCAATTTCTTCTTTTTTATATCTGATCAATTTTTCCTTATGTGAGATTTCACCTGCTATCTTACTTAAAGTTATTATCCATCTTTCACCGGTCCAATCATTAAGTTTGTGAGTTAAATCTTTAATAAAATTTTTATCAAGTTTTTCGTTAAAAGAAATTTCAATTCTAAGATTTTCAAACTTTACTAAATTCACATTGTTTTCTAATTCATATTTCAACTTAACCTCTTTTTTATCATTACAAATCTGAATCAAACTGCTGAAAGAGTTAATCTTAAATTTTTTCAAACCTTTAGGAAAAGCCTTTAGTTCTTTTTTTGGCTCCACTTTAGTTGACTGGGAAATATTCTTTATTTGATTAATAGTTTTATTTGTTTTTGAAAAATTTTCTTTTACACCCTCTGAAGAATTATCTTTTAAAGCTAATTCTTCGTTTTTAAGATTATTATCAAAACTCTGGTTTTCTTTAATTCCTCTTAAGTAAATTAATCTCAATAAAAACATTTCGATTGTCAAATTCTGATTCGAAACAATATCTAATTCAGTAATGATTTTAATAGTAAACTGCCAAAATAATATTAATGTTTTATTATCAAGATTACTTGATACTCTTTTAATTTCATCATACTCAGTATCATTTAAAGAGAAATTTGATCCTTCAAGTTTTATTGAGTCTACATTTTTAAAATAATATAGTAATTCAAGAAAATCATTAATAAACACTTTTGGATCTATGCCACGATCATACATTTTTCGATAAAGCTCTAAGGTCTTAGCCTCATTTCCTTCTAAAATGAATATGAATAAATCAATTAATTGAGCTTTATCAAAAAAACCAAAAATTTTTTGAGCTTTTGACAATGTTAATTCTTCATTTTCTTTAACTGACAATAGTCCCCTATCTAGTAAAGACAAAGCATCTCTAACTGAACCCTCTGAGATTTTGACAATCAGTTTTAAAGCTTCATGAGAAACATTTCCATTTTCTTCTAAAGATATTTTTTTTAAAAAATCAAATAGCTCAGTTGATTTTATTCTTGATAAATCAAACCTTTGACATCTAGAAACAACTGTAATTGGTATTTTTTTGATTTCTGTAGTAGCAAATATAAATTTTAAGTAAGAAGGTGGTTCTTCTAGAGTTTTTAACAGAGCATTAAAAGCTTGCTTACTTAACATATGTACTTCATCAATTATGAATATTTTATACTTCGCAGATGTTGGTCCATACCTTGAAAACTCGATCAAGTCTCTGACATCATCTACTCCAGTTTTACTTGCGGCGTCCATCTCTAATACATCTATATGATTTGAGTTAGCTATTGCCATACAATCACAACTTTCACACAAATCTTGTTCGGAAATTTGTTCAATACTATTTTTACAGTTTAAAGCCTTAGCTACTATTCTTGCTAATGTTGTTTTTCCAACTCCTCTGATACCAGTGAACAAATAAGCATTTGGCACTTTATCAATTTTAATTGAATTTATAATTGTCTCTGCAATAGTCTTTTGACCAATCAAATCTTTAAAAGTTTGGGGTCTATATTTTAACGCTAAAACTTTACTATTATTATTCATACCTTTTAGAGGAGACTAGAACCTGAAAAACTGTCTCTACGATTGCTTCGGTTAAGATCTGGTCGGGTTCAAGCAGCATTCACCTCTAGCCTCCATAACTATTATAACAGCAATAATTCAGTTCTACAGAAAAAGATTGAAATTTATTTTTCCCTTATTTTGTCAGCCTCAAAAACACCTAGAACGTGAAAATCTTGACAATGCAAACCCAGTTCCTCTAAAGATTTTTGAACTTTAATATCCTCAATATGTCCATCTAAGTCACACAAGAAAAAGAATGAGTCAAAGGAATTTTTTTCAGGATAACTTTGTAATTTAGTTAGATTAACTCCATTAATTGCAAACCCACCTAGAGATTGGTAAAGCGCAGCAGGTTTACTTTTTAATTTAAATAAAAAAGATGTGATATATTTCTTTTTACCATACTCTGGTTGAGAAACGTTTTTTCCCATAACTAAAAATCTTGTTAAGTTTCCATTATCATTTTCTATATTTTTTTTTAATATTTCTAAATTATATGTTTTTGCACTTAATGAAGAAGCGATCGCTGCTTTTGTTCTGTCTTGGCTAGTTGATACCATCTCTGCTGAACCAGCAGTGTCTGCTCTTACATGTTCTGTGAATTTATTTGATTTTATGAATTTTGAACATTGGGATAATGCTTGGCCATGAGAATAGACATCTTTAATCTCTGAAATCTTTACACCTTTAAGACTTAATAAATTATGTTCAATTTTTTGAAAATACTCAGAATAAATATTAAGTCTATATTTAAATATAAGGTACTCGATTCCAATATTTCCCGTAATTCGATTTGACTCTGGTATTATAATCTTGGCATCAGTATCTTTTGATGCTTTTAAGAAACATTCATCAAATGTTTTACACGGAATAATTTTTGCATCGGGCTCTATGGATAGTGCTGCTAAGTGTGAATATGCTCCATATGTTCCCTGAAAGTAAATTTTACTCATTTTAATTTATATTCCATTATTTTTTTTATAGCTAGAAAATCCTTCTCTGTATCTACTCCAATAGGAGATGTTTTTGCCAAAGCTACATTGATCTTGATATCATTTTCTAATGCTCTGAATTGTTCAAGTTTATATTTTCGTTCGTTAAAGGATTGCTTATGAGAAACAAACTTTTTGAGAGTTTCTTTTTGATAACAATATATACCTAAATGATGATAAATATTCTTATTTTGATCATACATTTTTCTAGAAAAACTAGTAGCATCTGGAAAATTTATATTGGTCAGTCTTTCTTCTGTTGTGACCTTAACAACATTTTCATTATTATATAATCCTTTATCTGAAATTAATGAGGCCAAAGTGCCGAGATTAGAATTATATCTAATCATTTGATCATTTAAGTTTTTAATATCCTCTATATTAATTAAAGGCTCATCTCCTTGAAGATTCATTATTAAATCGATTTTTGGATTGTCCAATTTTACGAATGCCTCATAAATCCTATCAGTTCCAGTTTGATGGTAATTGTTAGTTATAATTGCTTGGCCACCATTTTTCTTGACGTCATCAACAATCTCTTGATCTTCAGCAGCAACTATCACTTCTCCAATGTTTGCTTCCTCTGCCTTCTTGAATACATGGGAAATAATAGATAAGCCATTCACTTTAAGCAATGGTTTGCCTGGTAATCTTGTAGCTGACAACCTGGATGGAATTATGACTAAGGTTTTCATTGATCTTTTTTGTTTTTCTTTAGAATATAAACAGAGGCAAAAATGTACATCAAAATATATAAGCAATTTTATAGTTATAGTGTTATATGTTCAAAATAATTTTTATTAAATGGACTCTTTTGAATTAAATAAAATAATAGCTGCAGTTTTAATGGTTGCGTTAATCGTGATTGGTATTGGAAAGCTATCAGATGTGATTTTTCACGTTGAAAAACCTAAAACTCCAGGCTACGCCGTCGATGTAGAACAAGCCGTCGTCACTAAGGCTCAGGCTAGTTCTGAAACAACTATGGAAAAAATAGATATGGCCGCTTTGATGGCTCTAGGAGATCTTGCAACTGGTGAAAAGGTTTTTAAAAAGTGTGCAGCTTGTCATTCTATAGTAAAGGGTGGAAAGAATAATATTGGCCCAGCACTTTATAATGTTGTAGGAAGAAAAGTTGGAGTTGTAAGTGATTACAAATATTCAAAAGCTCTTTCTGGGTATGATAAAGAATGGAGTTTTGAAGAATTAAATGGTTACTTAATAAAACCTGCCAAATGGATTAAGGGAACCAAAATGGCATTCGCTGGCTTAAGAAAAGAGAAAGATCGTGCATCAGTAATTTTATATTTGAATGAAAATTCAGATAATCCTCTTCCATTACCTTAATTTTCCAAAACAATAAAGTAATATAGATTTTTGCACGTGTACTCTATTTGCAGCCTGTTGCCATACTTTTGATCTTTCACTCAAAAAAATTTTTTCATCTACTTCCTCGCCTCTAGGTAAACAATGTAGAAAAATACAATCTTTTTTAGCATACTCAATTAATTTCTTATTGATCTTAAATTTTCTAAAATGCTTTAACTTATTCTTTTTATTAACTTTATCATTCATCGAAATAACTTTATCTGAAAAAATAACATCAGCATCTTTTACCGCTTTATAAGGATCGGTTAAAATTGAAATTTTATTAGTTTTGCTTTTTACATAACTTAAAATTTTTTTATTTGGCTGATAATTTTTAGGACATCCAATTGTCAATTTAAAGGAAAACTTGATTGATGCTGCGATCAAGGAATTTAAGACATTATTACAGTCACCTATCCATGAAATATTTAATTTGTTTATTGGTTTTTTTTTTATCTCCTCAACAGTGAATACATCTGACAAAATTTGAGTTGGGTGGGAAGATGGACTTAAACCATTTATAATAGGAATGGATAAAAATTTTCTAAATTCCTCAAGTTTTTTATCATCATCTGTTCTCAACATAAAAGCATTTCCAAAATTAGATAATATTTTGGCTGTGTCTTGAATACTTTCTCCCCCTTTGGATAAATGTAACTCATCTGGTCTAAGCGTTAATGTGCTTCCTCCTAATTGTTTAATAGCCAAATAAAAGCTTAATCTTGTTCTTAAACTAGATTTCTCAAACATTTGGATTAACAATTTATCTTTTAAGGGTGCCAACCTGTCGATTTGAAGATTGCTTAAATTTTTTCTTGCTAATTTTCTTTTTTTTGCATCGGTTATAATCTTTCTAAGATCTTTAGCTGGAATATCTCTTAAATTAATAAAATGCTTCATCTTACTTAAGTTCTGTGCAAACTTTATTGATTATCTTAAGAGCTTGATCCAGCTCTTTTTTTTTTACATTTAATGGAGGTAAAATACGAACAACGTTTTCTGCTGCACGTATAGTTAAAAGTTTATTTTTCATCAATTTTTTGATAAAAACTGTTTGATCTTTATGAAGTTGTATTCCAATTAATAAACCTCTTCCTCTGATTTCTTTTATTATAGTAGGGTACTTGTCTTTGATTTGATTTAATTTAATTAAAAAATATTTTGATAGTTTTTTCACATTATTCAAAAAATTTTTCTTAGATACAATGTCCATAACAGTATTTCCAACAGTCATAGCTAAGGGATTTCCTCCGAAGGTTGATCCATGTGTTCCCGGAGTCATACCCGAAGCAACTTTTTTATTCATTAAAACTGCACCGATAGGAAACCCACCGCCTATTCCCTTAGCAATAGGCACTATATCAGGTTTTACTTTAGATCTTTCAAAAGCAAGAAAGTCTCCTGACCGCGAAATTCCACATTGTACTTCATCTAATATGAGTAATATTTTTTTTTTATTACATAGTTTTCTTAATTCTCTTAAACAAAAATCAGGAATTACTTTTATCCCTGACTCCCCTCCGATAGTTTCAATCATAATTGCTGCTGTATTTTTATTTATTTTTTTTTTTAGAGATTTATGGTCACCGAATGTAAAATGATCAAATCCTGGTACTTTTGGTCCAAAACCTTCAGTCATTTTTTTTGAGCCGCTAGCGAATATAGCTGCAATAGTTCTTCCATGAAAAGAATTTTTTATGCATAAAATTCTATTTTTGTTAGGTTTTCCTATTGAAAAAAAATATCTTCTTGCAACTTTAATAGCTGCTTCAGTGGCCTCAGTACCACTATTTTGAAAGATAACATAATCGGCAAATGTTCTTTGACAAAGTTTTTTTGCTAATTTTTCTCCTTCTGGAATTTCAAAAGCATTGGACACATGCCAAAGTTTTTTTGATTGTTTTTTAATTGAGTTTATTAATTTTGGATGAGCATGACCAAGTGATAGCACTGCAATGCCGGCACAAAAGTCTAAATATTTTTTTCCATCTGTAGAATATAGATAGCTTCCTTTTCCAAACTTAAAAGAAATTTTTTTTCTATTATAATTCTTTGCTAAATAGCTCATATTTATTTTTATAATTGAAACTTTTTATTAATTTAACTATTAAATACAAGTAAGGATTGAATGGAATTAATCATCTAATTTAACAATGTTGATAAGTAGTAATAATTACTTGTTTAATTAAAATTTTTATCAGTATATTGTGTTATTATATTAAATTTATACATTATGTAGTAATTTATGGGCTGGACTGAAGAAAAAGTAAATAAACTTAAGGAATTGTGGGGTAAAGGAAAAACAGCAAGTCAAATAGCTGAAATTATTGGAGGTATCAGCAGAAATGCTGTTATAGGCAAAGCTCATAGATTAAATTTATCTGCTAAAATCAAAAATAGATCTCAAACTTACAAAAAGATTGGTGAAAATATAGATGTCGGCCGAAATGAGAAACAAACAAAAGGTAGAAGAAATAGATTTAAATCTCTTATTATAGAAAAAGATTTTGAGCCAGAAAATCCTAAACAACTTGAGGAACTTGACGAAAATTCTTGCAAGTGGCCTATTGGGCATCCAAATGAAAAAACATTTTATTTTTGTGGCAGATCCTCGCTTAAAGATTTCTCATATTGCAAACTGCACTTGTTATATGCCTATCAACCTAAAGGCAAAAAAGAAGATGCAGTTGAAAAAGATGAAATTCCAGAATTTATAGAGAAAAAAATAAAGTCTGCATAAAATCTTTAATCAAATAAAGTGTCCTTAGAAAATTGACCACCATCTCTCCACATATAACTATATTTTTTTATCTCGTTCTCAAAATTTTTATTAGCAGGAACCCCAATGCTAGCGTTACTTGCATAATTATTTGAGACAACATTGTCATACTTTAAAAGTCTCAATTGATCAGTGGTCAAAAGCGGATTTGGTAATAATTCAAAGACTCTAGCTGTTATTTTTGCTGCAATTAAAGGAAAAGGCAAAAAGAATCTTTTCTTTCCAATAGAGTTTAAAAGTATCAACAAAATTTCTTTTAGTGATAAAACTTCAGGTCCAACACACTCTATAATTTTCGAATTGATATTTTTTTTTACACTATTGATCATTACATCTGTTAAATCAGAGCAGTGAATAGGTGTAAACTTTGTATTTCCATTATAGTATAAGGGAAAAAAAGGAAGTCTATTTAAAAGTGTCATAAACTTTGTGGAGAAGTTATCATCTACAGAATAGACAATAGATGGTCTCAAAATTAGCGCTTTATTAAAACACTTCAAGACATTTTTTTCTCCATTAAGTTTACTAATTGCATATTCCGAATCTTTTGCCCTCTCTATTCCAAGTGCAGAGACGTGGATTAACTGCTTGATCTTATTTTGATGAGCTAATTTTGACAACATTGTAGGAAAGTTTGTATGAATATTTGTAAATGAATTTCTTTTCCCTTTTTCAAATAATATTCCTATTAGATTGATACAAATATCATTTTTTTCAAAAAAAGGTTTTATTTCATTCTCATTAAAAGGATTTGCCTCTACTACATCTATATATCCAGCATTGGCTTGGGTTTTAATAAAATTGCCCTTAGTGTGCATATTACGAGTAATTACTGTAACTTTATAATTATTTTTAGCCAACTTTCTTATTAAATTCCTGCCAATTTGACCTGTTCCACCAAAAATTAGACAATTTTTTGCTTTCATATATAAATTATTACAAATGAGTATTGATATTAAGCTTCACAAGAATGATTTACCAGATGATTTGAAATTAGGCAACGTAATAGCGGTTGATGGTGAATTTATGGGGCTTAATGTGAAGAGAGATCCCCTATGTCTAATTCAAATTTCTACAGGAAATTCTGACGCACATATTATTCAGCTTGATAGAACAAATTATAATGCACCAAATTTAATTAAAATTCTTAAAGATGATAAAACTAAAAAAATTTTTCATTATGGTAGAGCAGATCTAGCACACATTAAATATTATTTGCAAACTGAAACTAATAATATTGAAGATACAAAAATTGCCTCTAAACTTGCTAGATCTTATTCTGATAATCATTCTCTCAAAACATTAATTAAAGAATTTAAGAATATTGATATAAGTAAACAGTTTCAAAACTCAGATTTTGGTGGTCAATTAAATGATGCTCAATTAAAATATTGTGCTAATGATGTAATTTATTTGCATGAAATATATATAAAATTAGAGAAAATACTTGTAAGAGAGAAAAGAATAGATCTTTATAGAGAATGCTTAAAATTTCTAAAGACAAGAGTTGATTTAGATCTTGCTCACTTCAAAGAAGATATATGGTCTCATTAAATGAATAAAAATTCCATGAAAAATGTTGCATTTGAAGTAATTGATTTAGAAATTAATGCTCTAAGAATTTTAAAAAAAGCCATCAATAAAAATTTTGACAAAGCAGTAAATACAATTGTTAATTGTCAATCAAAAATAATATTATGTGGAGTTGGAAAAAGTGGATTAATAGCTGCTAAAATTGCATCAACCTTATCATCGACTGGCAGTCCAGCTTTTTCATTATCAGCTAATGATTGTTTGCATGGTGATTTAGGAAGTATAACGCGAAAAGATATTCTAATATTAATTAGTAACTCAGGTAAATCTGAAGAAATAATTCCTATTATTAAATTTGCTAACAGAAATAAAATAAAATTAATAGGTATCGTTTCAAAAAAAAATTCCTTTTTATATAAGGGTGCAGACATTAAAATTTTATTACCCGAAGTGAAAGAGTCTGGTCATGGAGTTGTGCCTACATCAAGTACTAGTATTCAATTAGCTATTGGTGATGCTTTAGCAGTAGCGTCGTTAAAGAAAAAACAATTTAGCAAATATGATTTTTCAAGACTTCACCCTGGAGGAAACTTAGGAAAACAGCTTAAAACTGTTGGTGATATTATGGTTACTGGAGTCAATATACCCTTTATAAATGAAAAAAAAAATATGAAAGATGCAGTAAAAACTATTTCAAATAAAAAACTTGGGGTAGTTATTGTTACAAATAGAAAAAAAAATACTATTGGTATCATTACTGATGGAAACGTTAGAAAATTAAGACAAAAAAATATCGATTTCCAAAAAACTTTAGTTAAGGATGTTATGACAAAAAACCCTATCACAATAACTTCAGAAACTTTAGCAATTAAAGCATTGAGAATAATGAATGAGAACAAAATAACTTCATTGTGTGTCAATAAAGATAAAAAGATTAATAAAACAATAGGTCTAATTCACATACATCATATACTTGAGACAAACATTGAGTAAATGAGTAAAAAAATTTTTATCCAGATTATACTATTAATATTGGTTTTTCTTGTTTTGATAGTTGTTTATCAAAAATATTTTAAAAAAGAGCTTAAAAAAAACACAAATATTGACAAAAAAGAAAGTATTGAAAAAAAAAATAATCTTATCAATATTTCTTATGAGTCAATCGATAAACAGGGAAGAAAATATATAATTACTGCTGAAGCTGGTAATTTTAATGAGGAAAAACCAGATCTGATCTATATGACAAAAGTAAATGCGGAAATTTTTCTTTTAGATGGAAGTATTATATATATTAATTCTTTAAATGCAGAGTATAATAATTTAAACTATGACACAAAGTTTTATAGGAGCGTTAAGCTTAATTTTTTAGAACACAGTATTACTTGTAATAATTTAAATATCTTTTTTGAAGAAAATTTAATTGAAGCATTTGATAATTTAAATTATAAAAATTTAAATTTAATTATGCTTGCAGATAAAATAGAAATAGATTTATTAACAAAAAATTCAAGAATATATAATTTTGATAAAGGTAATGTCATAATTAAAAGTAGAGATTTAAATGGCAATAATTAAAAAGTTTAGAATAAAATCTTTCAAAAATTTTGAGCCAGTGCTTAAATTGGATAAGGTAAGTTTTTCATTTAAAAAAAGACCAATATTAGACGCAATCAGTTTTAATTTAAATCAAGGAGAAATTTTAGGCTTGTTGGGCCCGAACGGTGTTGGAAAATCAACAATCTTTAATCTTATTACAGGGCTTTTAAAGCCAGATTTTGGTTCCATTTCGATAAATGATAAAAATGTTTTAAATTATCCAATTGCTGAGAGAGCAAAAACATTTAACATAGGATATGTGCCTCAGTACGGAGGATACTTTCATGATTTAACCTTACTTGAAAATCTTAAGGCAATTGCAGAAATCCAAATTATAGATAATTCAATTAGACTAAATGCTGTTGAAAAAATAATATCCCAATTTGAATTTGACTCGATCATAAATATCCCCGCAAAGTTTCTTTCAGGTGGACAAAAAAAGAAATTAGTGATCGCCTTAGCTTTAATGAACAATCCTAAAGTTTTGCTTCTTGATGAGCCGTTCGCAGCACTTGATGTATTAACAATAAAAATGTTAAAAGAACTTATAGTTAATCTTCAATCACAAGAAAAAATAAGTATTTGTATTTGTGATCACCAAGCAAGAGATCTTTTATCCTGTGTCGATAATGCTTTAATCTTATCAAATTGTAAAATTATTGCTAAAGGAACACCCACTCAACTCGTTAATGATATAAAAGCAAAAAATGCATATTTTGGCGACTCATTCAAATTTAATTAATTTTGATGTCAAATATTTTTGTAATAAAAAAAAAAATTAGAAGTTTTAAAAATAGAGTAATAAATGTGAGTGGTGACAAAAGCCTGAGTATAAGATGGGTTCTACTAGCATCCCTAGCTGACGGCAAATCAAAAGCATTTAATCTTCTTAATTCAGATGATGTGAAAGCAACTATTAATGCGATTAAAAGACTAGGTATCAAGGTTAAATTAAAAAAAAATTTTTGCGAAATTTATGGCAAAGGTTTAGATGGATATGAATATAAAAAGAATATTATTATTGACGCAAAAAACTCTGGAACATTAGGAAGATTAATTTTGGGTTTACTAGTTAATTCTGAGGAAAAAATAAAAATTATTGGTGATAAAAGTTTGTCAAAAAGAGATTTCAAAAGAGTGGCTGATCCACTTAAGAAATTTGGAGCTAAATTAGAACTTAGAAATAATAATAATTTACCTTTAAGCATTTTAGGTACCAAAAATTTGAAACCGATAGAATATTTTGAAAATAAAGGATCTGCTCAATGCAAAAGCAGTGTGATATTTGCTGGTTTGAGAACTAAAGGTTTGACAATTATAAAAGCAAAAAAGTCTAGAGACCATACAGAATTACTATGTAAACACCTTAAGCTTCCTGTTTATTTATCCAGAAAAAAAAATTATGATATTATAAGAATAAAAAAAGCTGAAAAAATAAATTCTTTTAATTATCATATCCCTTCTGATATGAGCTCAGCAGCGTTTTTCATAGTGTTAACTTGTTTAACTGAAGACTCTGCTTTAACTATAAAAAATGTTAATATTAATTTTTCAAGAATAGGTGTAATAACTATTTTAAAGAGAATGGGTGTAAAAATAATTTTTAAAAATAAAAGACGATACAAAGGTGAATTAATATCAGATATTTTTGTCAAAAGCCCAAAAAATTTAATATCAATTAATTGTCCGGTAAAACTGAATAGTAGATCAATAGACGAATTTCTTTTGATTTTTTTGGTAGCAGCAAAAGCAAAAGGTGTATCTTTTTTTAAAAATTTAAGTGAGCTAAATCAAAAAGAAAGTCCAAGGCTTAAATGGGGCTCCAAGATATTATCTTTGATGGGAATAAAGAATGTGACTACAAATAGCTCAATCAAAATTTTTGGGAATCCTAATATTAAAATAAAAAAAAAAATAGTAATTAAAGATTACTTGAAAGATCATAGAATATTCATGTCCTCAGCTGTAGCTGGGTTAACTTTTGGTGGAGAATGGCAAATACATGATAAAGACTCTGTTAACTCATCTTTTCCAAATTTTTTAAAAATTTTAAAAGATATAGAAAATGGACAATAAAAAGAAATTAAAGATAGCAATTGATTCACCCGCAGCAGCTGGTGCAGGCACATTAGCAAAAAAAATCTCCCATTATTATAATCTGTATTATCTAGATACAGGTAAGATCTATAGGTATATCGCTTATTTAAAAATTAAATATCCAAAAAAATTTAGCGGTAATTTTATCAAAAAAAAAATAAAAAAACTCAGCGTCAAAGAGCTAAAAAAAAAAGAATTAATTTCAGATCAAGTGGGGATAGAGGCATCTATAATTTCAAAAAGAAAATATATTCGAAAAATTGTTCACAATTTTCAAATTAAATGTGCTTATCATCCTCCAAAGATTTATAACGGATCTTGTCTAGATGGAAGGGATATTACATATAACATTATTCCAGATGCAGATTTCAAATTTTTTATAACCGCTAATCTAAAAACAAGGGCAATCAGAAGATATAAAGAATTAAAATCAATTAACAAAAAAACAAATTATAGTGAAGTGCTTAAAAGCATCAAAAAACGTGATAAAAGTGACTATAATCGCAGAATAGCCCCACTCAAGAAAACTAAAGATTCAGTATTGATAAACACAACAAAGTTATCTAAAAGTTCCTGTTTTTTAAAAATAAAAAAAATTATAGACAGGAAATTAAATATTAATGGAAATTTATAAGGATTTAACAAGTCCAGCATCTAAAGAATTTGAAGAACTTCTAAATAGCCAATTGTCAAAATCACGAATTGAAGAAGGAAAAATCATTGAGGGAAAAGTTAACAAAATTACAGAAAAATTTGTTTTTCTTTTTGTTGAAGGTTTAAAAAGTGAGCCCGTTTTAGACATCAATGAATTAAAAAGCATGGGATTAACGGAAAAGCTTAAGGTTGGTGAAAAAATTCCAGTTCTTTTAGAAAAGATAGAGGATAAGAATGGTGAGGTTTTGGTTTCAGCAAGTAAAGCACAAAAAATAAAAGGATGGGATAAACTAGTTGAAGCTTATGAAAAAAATGAACCCATAATGGGAAAAATAACCTCAAAATGTAAAGGTGGTTGCATAGTTGAACACATTGAAACTGGTTCTTTAATGTTTTTACCTGGGTCACAGATTAGTGATAAGCCAATAAAAGATATAAGCCACTTAATGAATGAGCCTCAAAAATTTGCATTAATTAAATTAGACAAGGTCAGAGGTAACGCATGCGTTTCTAGAAGAGAAATAATATCTAATTTTAAAAAAGAAGATAAAGCAAAAATTGTGGATAAATATAAAGTTGGAGATATAATAAAAAATGCTGAAGTAAAAGGCTATAGTACTTTTGGATGTTTTTTTAATGTAAATGATGAAATAGATGTATTAGTACATTTACAGGAAATTTCCTACTCTAGAGTAAATCACCCAGATGAGGTATTTAACATTGGTGAAAAACATGATTTGAAGGTTATTTCTGTTGATAAGGAAAAACTTCAAGTTGGATGCTCTGTGAAACAATTGTCTCCAGATCCTTTCGAGCATATTGAAAATTATAAATTAAATAAAGTTTACAAAGCAAAAGTTATGAAGATTATGGATTTTGGAGCTTTTTGTGAGCTAGAGCCTGGGTTAACAACTTTATTACACTCTAGTGAGCTTAGCTGGACCAAGAAAAATGTTTCTGCGAAAAAGATGTTTAATATAGGTGATGAAATAGACTGTGTTATAACTGAAATAGATAAAGAAAAAAGAAGAGTTGCTATATCTCATAGATTAACAAAAGAAAATCCCTTTGAAACTTTTGAAAAAAAATATTCTATAAATTCAATTTTTCAAGCAGAAGTAGTTAATAAAAACGAATACTCCTTATTCGTAAAAGCCGCGGATATAGATGTAGATGCATTTTTACATTGTAATGATTTGACTTACTTAAACAATGGTGAAGACGAACTGTTGAAATATAAAAAAGGCGACAAAATAAAAGTCAAAGTATTAGAAATTAAAACTTCTGAACAAAAAATTAGAGTTGGTCTAAAGCAAACACAGCCAGATCCTTTTGATTGGTTTAAAGATAAAATGATTAATCAAACTATAACTGTAAAAATTATTTCTACAGATAATAAAGGTTTAATTGTCAGACCAGAGGGATGTGAAATGGATTTTATAATTAAAAAATCACAAATTGCAATTAACGCTGCAGATGCTCGACCAACTAGATTTACGGGGGGCGAAAAAGTGGACTGCGCCATAGCTGAATTAGATTTGAACAAAAAAAAGGTTTCACTAAGCATGAAGCTTCTTGAGGAAATAGAAAAAAAAGAGGCTTTAGATAAATATGGAGCTGAAGGATCAGGAAAAAATCTTCCTTTTTCATCTCTTTCTGAGGATTTAAAAAAAAAGAACAAGGATAAAAAATAAACAATTATAAAGGGATTTAATTTTTGACTGTTGTTAAATCTAAACTTTTAAATCAATTATCAAAAAATTATCCAAATTTTTTAAAAAAAGATTTAGAAAAATTTTCTAATATAATCTTAAAAGAAATAAAAAATACTCTTAAAAGAGGTGAAAGAGTAGAACTAAGAGGATTTGGAATATTTTCATCAAAAATCCAAAAAGCAAGAATTTCAAGAAATCCTAAAACTGGAGAAAAAGTAAATACTCCATCTAAAAAAACTATTCACTTTAAAATGTCAAAAGAAATGTTTAAAAAATTAAATAATGAAAAAGAATAAAATTTTTGTTGCGTGTGACACAACCAAAATTTCAAAAATAAATGAAATAATTGAAAAAACGAAAAATAATAAGATAAAAGTTGGTTATAAATTCGGATTAGAGTTCTTAAATTCGAGATATGGTAGAAATTTTTTAACTAAATTAAGAGATGAAATAATTTTTATTGATCTTAAACTTCACGATATACCAAATACGTGTATATCAACAATTAAAGCTTTAAAAGATCTAAGAGTAAATTATTTAACTATTCACATTAGTTCAGGTTTAGAGGTGCTTAAAGCATGTAAAAGAATTTCGGGCAGAACTAAGTTGACTGGTGTTACAATTTTGACATCCATGAATAACAAAGCTTTAAAAGAAATAGGATTTAACAAAGAATTAGAAAGATTAGTTTACCATCAAGCAAAATTAGCGAAAAGGGCGAATCTTGATGCTATAGTTTGCAGCCCTCGAGAAGTAAAAATTGTAAAAAAAGTTTTTAAGAAAGAAATAATAACACCTGGAATTAGAATTAAACCCAATAATGATGACCAAAAAAGAGTTCTAACGCCTAAACAAGCTTATAAAAATGGGAGCGATTGGTTGGTTATTGGCAGACCGATCACTCAAGGTAATATAAAAAAAAACATTCAATCATTAATTGATCATTTGAATTAATGGCTTTGAAATTGAAAATTTGTGGAATTTCAAACACAAGAGCTTTAGAATTTTTAGTTAACCATAAACGACCCCCAGAATTTATTGGTTTTATAGTAAATTACCCAAAATCTAAAAGATACGTCAATAAAGAAAAACTTAGTAAATTATTAAAAATAAAGAAAAAAAACTGCTTATATGTTGCTGTGTTAGTTAATCCAGAAAAAAAAATTCTTGAAGAAATCAAGAATTTGCCTTTTGACTATTATCAACTCTACGATTGCGATTTTGAGGAAACAAATGCTATTAAAAAAAAATATAATAAAAAAATTATTACTGCCGTAACTGTGGAAAATGCTGACGATGTCAATAAATATAAAATATATGAAAATGTAGCAGATATATATCTATTCGATAGTAAAGGTTATGAGAAAAGTAAATCTTTTAATCATTCATATATTGAAAATATAAATTTTGAAAAAGAAGTAATGTTAGCGGGCGATATTCAATTAGACGATAATCTTGAAAAATACAAAAAAATAGCAGATATTATAGATATATCTGGAGGATTAGAGACCTTTGGATTAAAAGATATTTCCAAAATAGAGATTTTTTTAAATAAAATGCAAAAATTAGATAATGAAACTTAAAAAAAAAATTCCTTTAATTGATCAACATGACAAATTTGGGTTTTGGGGTGGAAAATTTGGAGGTAACTTTATTCCTGAGACACTTAAAAAACCGATAGAGGACCTCACAAAGGAATTTGAAAAGCTTAGAAAAGATCAGAAATTTATTAAAAAAAGGGATTTTTATTTTAAAAATTTTATAGGATCACCCACTTCTTTTATCAAATTAGAAAATTTATCAAATTATTTAGGGGGAGCACAAATCTGGGCAAAAGTAGTCTCAGAAGCCAATGGTGGAGCTCATAAAATATATAATGCAACAGTGCATGCTCTAATCTGTAAAGCTATGGGAAAAAAATATATTATTGGTGATACTGGAGCAGGATATGCTGGAAAAATGTTAAGTATGGCAGCAAAAAAATTTGGCTTAAAGTGTAAAATTTTTATGGGTGCTAAGGATATAAAAAGACAAAAACCTAATTGTGATGCTATGAGAAAAAATGGTGCAGAAATTGTACCTGTTTATTCTGGTAGCCAAACTTTGGTTGATGCTGTTAGCGAATGCATGAGGTATTGGGTTTCTAATTGTGACAATACTCATATGTGTGTTGGTTCTACAGTTGGTCCAAATATTTTTGTTAAAATCTGTGGTTGGAGTACTGCTCAAATTTCACGAGAGTTAAAAGCTCAGCTAAAAGAAAAATTTAAAAAAGTCCCAAAAAAATTAAAGCTTATAAACTGTGTGGGCGGTGGAAGTTCTGCATATGGTTTTTGGAGCGAATTTATTGATTATGATAAAAAGCATATTGAATTAATAGGTGTAGAAGCAGGAGGTCCAAAAAAATCATTGTTACATGCTGCACCTTTGAGTAGAAATGCTAAGATAGGAATTTTGCATGGGGCAGCGTCGTATGTTTGTCAAAATAATGAAGGTCAAATTCATGAAACGGAGTCAATAAGTGCTGGACTTGATTACCCAGGTGTTAGTCCAATTCATTGCTTTTTAAAAGATACAAAAAGAGCAAGATACACATATGCAACTGACGAAGAAGCATTAACTGCATATCAGTTAGTAACAAAATTTGAGAAACTTAATCCAAGCCTTGAGCCAAGTCATGCTTTTGCTGAAACTATTAAAATCGCACCTAAATTAAGTAAAAATACAATACTAATTGTCAACTCATGTGGGGATGCTAAAAAAGATAGAGATATTTTGAAAGAAAGATTGGGTAAGAATTGAAAAAGAATTCGTTAATCAATCAATCATTTCAAAATGCAAAAAATGAGAAAAGACCAGCTCTTCTTACCTACACTGTTGCAGGTGATTTTACAAAAAAAAAGTCTTTAGAAATTTTAAAATCTATATCCAATTATGCAGACATTTGCGAATTGGGATTTCCTCATAATACTCCAATTGCTGATGGTGGCCAAATTCAAACTAGTGCTTACAGAGCAATTAAAAATGGAGTGAAAATAAATGATGTATTCTCAATTGTAAGTAATTTTAAAAAATCAAAGAAAAATAAGCCAATTATTTTAATGGGCTACTACAATATGGTTTATCAATACAACGAAAATAAATTTATATTAAAATGTAAAAAAGCCAAAGTAGATGGTTTAATTATTGTTGACTTGCCTTACCCAGAAAATAAAAAGTTTGCGTCTAAATGTAAAAGAAATAATATCAATTTTATTCAACTTATTTCGCCAACTACTTCAAAATCAAGATTAACTAAAATTGTTAATGACTCTCATGATATGATCTATTACATAAGTATGTTATCTACTACGGGAGGGAAGCTAAAAGTCTCTGCTAAAGAAATAATTAAACAATACCAAAAAATTAAAAATCATAATAAATCAAAAAATGTTGTAATTGGATTCGGAATTACTGAGAAAACAATAGAATCATTAAAAAAAGCTGATGGATTAGTCGTTGGGAGCGCAATTTGTAAAGAAATTACAAGGTCTATTAAAAAAAGACAAAATGCTGTCACAAATGTTATTAATCTAGTAAAAAAATTAAAAAATAAAATTAAATGAACTGGATTACAAAAATAATTAAAGCAGGTGAAAAAATTAAAACTGCTATTCATAGAAGAGCAACAAAAGATGATATCGCAAATAGTGATTGGACTTCTTGTTGCAAGGGTCCAATCTTAAAAAAAGAATTTGAACAAAATTTATGGGTTTGTCCAGATTGTAATAAACACCATAGAATAACTCCTAATCAGAGATTTGATATATTATTTGGTAAAAATAACTATGAAATATTAAAAACACCCATACCAAATGATGATCCACTTAACTGGTCAGACTCAAAGCCTTACAAAGAAAGATTGAAAACTGCAAGAAAAAAAACTGGTATGAACTGTGGAATGATGGTTGCTTGCGGAACAATACATGACATTAAGATTACATCAGTTGCATCAGATTTCAATTTTTTAGGAGCCTCCATGGCAGCTGCTGAGGGTGAGGCCTTTTTATATGGCGTACAATATGCGATAGAAAATAAAACTCCATTTTTATGTATAAGCGCAGGTGGCGGAATGAGAATGATGGAAAGTCTTATTTCTTTATCTCAAATGACAAGAACGACCATTGCAATTAACGAACTTAAAAAAAATAATCTACCTTACCTAGTTTGTATAACTGACCCCACTGCGGGAGGCATAACAGCATCATATGCAATGTTAGGAGATATACATTTAGCTGAACCAGGTGCTTTAATCGCGTTTGCAGGTGCAAGAGTTATACAAGGAACTGTTAAAGAAGAATTACCCGAAGGTTTTCAAAAAAGCGAATATTTGCAGAAAACTGGGTTTGTTGACTTAATAGTGGAAAGAAAAGATCTTACAGAAAAAATAGGCACTTTATTATCGATACTGTTAAAGAAAAATTCTGTTATAAGCGCTGATGAAAATGAAACTTCAGAAGATACTCAGTCGCTTTCAAAAGTTGCATCCTAAAGAAATTGATCTAAGTCTTGATCGTATTAGGAATTTGTGTGCAAAATTAGGTAATCCTCAAAATAAAATCAAAGCTATCTCGGTTATTGGAACTAATGGTAAAAATTCAACTATTCAAGCCTGCTATTCGGTCTTAAAAGAGGCTCATATTAAGTGCAATGTTTACACTAGCCCCCATATACAAAGAATTAATGAAAGATTTGTCTTTAATAACAAAGAATTGTCAGATGACGAACTAGCTGCTCTTTTTAAAAAAGTTGAGAAAATTAATGAAAATCAGCCTATAACATTTTTTGAAATACTCACAGCATGTTTCTTCTACAAAGCTACTGAATATCCAAATAACATTAATTTAATCGAGTCTGGATTATTTTTCAGATTTGATGCAACAAATATTCTAAAAAAAAACTTAGCTAGTATTATAACCTCAATTAGCAAAGATCATCTTGATTGGCTTCCAAATTCTCAGCAGACTATTGAAAAAATTGTATTTGAAAAAACCTCTTCCTTATTAGACTCAAATATTATTGTAGCTAAACAAAATGATGAACTAACAATGAATTTAATAAAAGAAACTATTAAAAAAAATAAATCAAATAAAATTTATTATGATAGGGAATATTATTTCAAAAAAAATGAGGATAATTCGTTTTATTTCAAGGATGAAAAAGGTAGTTTAGAGTTACCTAAACCCAACGTTTTGGGGCAATTTCAATTAGAAAACATTTCTACTGCAATAGCAACATTACGACTACTTAATTTAGGTATTGAGGACCACCATATTAAAAATGGTATTCAAAAGATAAATAATCTTGGAAGACTTCAGGTTATTAAGTCTGGTAAATTAAAAAATTTAGTAAAGGATAACTCTTTTCTTATATCTGGTGACCATAATGAAGATGGATCAAGAGTCTTGAATGAGTATCTTAGTAGTTTAAATTGTGATAAACATCTCATAATTGGCATGATGGCTAATAAGGATCATGAGAAATATATTCGTTATTTTAAAAATATTTCTTCAATAACTACAGTTGATATTCCTAACCAACCTAATTCGATTTCTGGTAAAAAATTAAAAGATAAATTTAAAAATTTTTCGAATGTTAATTATAAAGAAAGTATTGAAGAGGCTATAAAGTCAAAAAAACTAAAACATGGAGATTTATTGCTTATTACAGGATCACTTTATTTGTGTGGAGAGGTTTTAAATCTAAATTAGATATTTTTATCTAAAAATTCTTTCATGTGACTTTCTGGGACGCCACCTACTTTTCTGTCAACTTCTACACCTTTTTTATAAATAATTACTGTAGGAACACCTCTTATACCTGCGGCACTACCCGTATTAATTCCTCCATCTTCAATATCAGCATAATAAAATCCAGCCTTACCTTTATATTCTACAGCTAATTTATCCATCACGGGTTTCAATGTTTTACAAGGTCCACACCAAGCAGCACTAAATTGAATTACAGATACATCTTCATATTTGATTTTACTATCAAAATCTTCATCTTTAAAATCTATAAGCATAAAACCTTTCTAATTATAAGTTTATATATGTCAACTAGGCAATTTCATATTTTTTTTCAATCGACATTATAAATGTATTAATTTCATCTAATTTTTTTAATTCATTTTCATCATCTCTATTTGAGGCTTGATCTCGTAAATAATCAATTTCAGTATATGCCATATTTACAGTTTGCCATTTTTCTTTATTTTTACTTAGAATTCTTTTCGCTATCTCACTTTTAATATTTTTATAAAGATCTGGTGGTAAAATTTGCGGCGCTTCTTGATAAATAATTTTTTGACCAAACCAACAACATCTTTTATCTTGAAACTTATCAAGTAGACGTAGCTTGTCTTCCCATGATGAACTGTGCCAAGTTTTAAATAATGCGGTATCCTTATTTGGTATAAATTTTTCATAAAGAGTTTCCTCAGGGAGTAAATCCTCTTGAGTTTTCAATTGTTCTTTTTCTTCCGCAGCTTCTCTATTTATTATTTGGATATTTTTACAAAAGTTTTCATTATTTCTAACTAGCTTTGCTCTCTTTTTTATAGTTTCTAAATCTAACTCTGCGTATGGTTTTTGTCTTAATGCGTATTCTTTATCTAAAACTACTGGAGCCTTATTTGTCTTTAAAACTCTTAAAGCTTTCGGGCTAAATTTTTTTAATGTATCTCTCAACTGATCTGCTGATAAGTCTAGTAATGGCTCTGGGTCCCTCCTCAAATCCCAAAGATATCCCCAGGACGCATATGAGGAGTGAAAGCAATGATTTGGATGTAATGTACTTACTAAATACATCATATTTCTTCCCTTCACATTTTCAAAGATTGAATACACCCCATCACTTTTTAAAATTGTCTCAACACTTGATTTTGTTGATGTTTTTAAAAATGTTTGCCAATTTTCTTTATGTTTCTCCTTTATAATTCTTAATACTTTTAAGGAATTTTGAGCATCCACATAAGCTGTATGACTAGCAGAAGTGTCAAAACCCTGCATTCTAGACAAAGACTCTAATGCAAGGCTTGGATTTCCTGCCTCTGTTAATTCTGTTTTTAGAGTCTCTGAATTTAAAGTTTGAGCCGCTCTAGCTATATGTAAACCATCGTGTTCACTATTGGGTGACGAGTGAGTAGCATAGGGATACCGATTACCCTTAAAAAAATTAAAATGAAACATTCTTCGATCAAAATTTAGATTTGACCAACCCATAAACATTGCTGGAGCACATTTTGAGAAAAAATTTTCAACAGCACCTAAAAAATCATAATGTGAATAATTGCCTTTTGTTAATAAATCAATACTTGTTGAATTTACAAGTAATGCTTTAGCGCTTGGCACCTCTCCCTCTGGCATCCTGCCTCTTATATTTAGTTTTCCAATTTCTTTTAAATTTTTGTCAACTACAACGGCTCCTACTTCAATAATGGATCCCCATATCGTTGAGTTTGTGGTTTCAGTATCGTAAATTACAATTTTATCCATTTTTTATTAAATAAAATTATTTCTTTCATTAAACTTTTTTAATCTACCTAAAAACAAATTTTGATATGTTATTAGTTCAGGCCCTTGAATTTTAAATTCTTGGAATAAATTGTCTACTGTACAAACTAAAATAACACATGCATTAATATTTGAATTGTAAACAATATTATGTGCTAAAGAGTAAGCAGCAGTTTGTAAAAACCAAGAGTCTATGTACTCTACTTTTTTCGGTCTGTTGGACTGCTTAAAATCAATTATTGTTTCTTTTCCCTCATAAAGACCCACGCAATCTGCTGTGCCTGCATATCTTTCAGGATAATGCATTGTACACTCTACACCGTATATTTCCTCTAATCTATTTGTTAAACCTTTATCAATAATTTCTTTTGCCATTTTTTTAAATTGCGCATTGTCCTCAAAGAAACTTAAATTTTCTCTACCCAAAAGAAAAGACTCCAAATAGCTATGCATCTGGGAGCCTCTGCTACTTGCCGCTTTTGTAATAGCTTCAGCTTCTTTGTGACCAGTTCTTTCACGCCAATTAGCCAAAGCTGCTTTATCTTCTTCAGACTTTGTCACATCAAGTATTGAAGTCACACTAGGTAATTTAGCTTCACCCAAAACATATCTTCTTATTCCATCCTTTGTTGTTCTTGAACTTGTAGGATAGTTGTATTTTTTGTTCCAACGCATGTGATTTCTTATAGTCGGTATTATCTGAAAAAAGAAATTATTTTTTAAGCTGCTTATTTCTCTCAACAAAACTCTCAACGTTCTCTGTCAGCACAGCTTTTTCAACTTGCTCGGGATCTTTAATATTTTCTAAAGTTCTAGTGATTGATCTAGCATCAGTTCCAAACTTATCAACTACATTCATGGCCTCTTCTAGCTTTTTTCTTAAAACTATAACGTTGTCAAAATGCTTTGCAAACCTTGTGCTAATAGTTTTTAAGTGGTTATAAATTTCTGTAGCACCCTTTTGAACTTTAAGAGATTGAAATCCCATGTGTAAAGATTGTAAATAAGCTGAGAGAGTATTAGGACCACAAATTACTATTTTATATTTTTTCATTAATTCCTGGGTTAACAATTCTTTAGTGCTTGTATCTTGATACTCAGTTAGTTCTTTATAAAGACTCTCTGTAGGAGCATATACAATGGCAAAATCAGTTGTTTTTGGTGGAACAATATATTTTTCCATCACACTTTTTGCTTTGGCCTTAAATGCACTCGCCAATTTTGTTCTAGCATCTGCAACTGCTTTTTTATCATCAGCCTCATATGCATCTGTAATCGCTTTAAATTTTTCTACTGGAAAATGAGAGTCTACCGGAACTAAAACATCTCCTTGAAGCTTAATTGCAAATTCTACATTTTCACTAGTATCATCTTTCATTTTAACGTTGACCATGAATTGAGATGCTGGAAGTAAATCTTTTATTAAAGCATCTAAAGAATACTCAGCTAGAGTTCCATATTTTTTAACCCCTGCTAAAATTTTAGTAATTCCTTCTTGACTTTGATTTAAGAGCTTTACTTGTTCATTAAAATTTCCAACCTTCTCATCAACTTTAGTAAGTGCCTCGGTCATATCCTTTGTAACCCCAGTTGATAAAGAGTTAAATGAGGTAGACATTGAACTAAGAGATGTATTGATTGTAGAGTTTAAGTTATCTTTTAATCTAATAATTTCTGCACTCAAATTTGCTATTTCATTGGTTTCATCAGCTCTGTTATTTTTCTTGGACTTTACGTTTAAATACAAAATAGCCAGGATTGCTCCAAACATTAAAATCAAAATTATTAATAAAATTGTGTCCATGATTCGTAACTTGTATTATAAAGGATTTTTATGGAATTATATCTTATTTTGAAAATTATTTTTGGAATAGGAGTTCTGATAGCTACTTATGCAATCATAAGAAATTTGGACATCATAAAAATTATTCTTATATACTTTAAAGATAAATTACTTGGAAAGTAATTTAACAAAGTTTTTTAAACCTTTTTTTTTACTATTTTTTTTTGAGGTAAAAACGCAAGCTTGAGATTTTAAGATTTCTCCATCTTTCAATATACGTAAGTTATTTGCCCTAAGAGTTTCACCTGTGGATGTTATGTCTGTAATTAATTCAGCTGAACCAGTAAAAGGGTACGCCTCGGTCGCTCCTAAACTATCAACCAATTTAAATTGAGTAACACCTTTAGAAAACAAAAAATCCCTAGTCAAATTTGGATACTTAGTTGCGACTCTTAATCTTTTTTTCTTTTTATCTCTAAATTCAAATGCTATTTCTTCTAGGTCAGCTATTGTTTGAACATCGATCCAAGGTTCCGGTATAGCTACAACTAAATAAGCTTTTCCAAAATTAAGTTTTTTGATAACATTTATTTTTTTTTGAGTATTTATTTCACTTTCTTTAAATAAATCAAAACCAGAAAAACCAATATCTAAAGAGCCATCTCCTAATCTTTCAATAATTTCTCTTGCATGCAAATACAAAATTTTTATATTTGACTTATATTTTATTGAGCCAATCAGATCTCTTTCCCCCCGCTCAGAAATAAGCTTTAATTTTTTTTTGGTAAAAATTTTTAAAACATCTTTTCTTAGACGCCCCTTACTAGGTATTCCTATATTTATTAAATCTTTCATGATTGATAATTTAAGTTAATAGCTGCTCCGACTGCTGGTATTTGTTTTTTTGATCCAAGATCAGAAATTAATTTGTCATAACGACCACCGTTACAACAATTTATAATTTTCGACTTTGATTTGATGTCTATTTTAAAAACTATGCCAGTGTAATACTCTAATTGTCTACCAAAGGCAGCTGAGAAAACTACATTTAATTTAGATATTTTATTTTTTGAAATAGGAAAATATTTCTGATCAACAAAAAGGTTTATTTTATTTTTTTTAAAAAATTTATTTAACTCCTTTGCAGCTTTATTTATTGGACATTTAATTTTCAAAAACTCTTTGATAATTTTCGATGTATTTCTTCCTTTGCTTGCTCTTCTTGGATCATTGATTTTTTTATCGAACCTTTCTAAGATTTCTTTTAACGTTCTTCCTGCAACAACAGATGATTGATCATCCTTTAACATTTTTAGATATCGTCTTTTATCAACTTCAACAATAGTTGGATCTACATCAGAATTTGTCTCTAATCTTTTTAATAAATCACTGAAATATTCCTTTCGCCAAAAATGTCTTGTAAGTCTTAATTTCCATCTCTTTGGTATATCTAATTTGACTATTAGAAGATTAAAAATCTCTACATTGCCAATAGTGAGAGTGCCTGTAGAGTATTGCAGATTTTTTATTGATTTTAATGATGTATTTATTATTTCTTTATCGTCATTTTTTTCATCTTTTGATCCTATAATCTCGAAACCAACTTGATTTCGAATTATAGAGTCCTTTTTATTTTGAGATTTTCTATAAGCCTGTCCACTATAGAAAATTTTTTCCTTACCCTTTAAATTGTTATCTAAATATCTAAGACAAGACGCAATGGTAAGGTCAGGTCTCAAACATAATTCATTACCTGCCTGATCTGTAAATGAGAAAATAAATTTTCTAAAAGTCTCCCCAGACCTTTGAACTATATGACTGGTCTCAATAACTGATGGTAATTCAATATATTTAAATCCTTTAGACTGAACTGATCTAAGGATTTTGTCAGATAAATTTTTTGATTTCATTTATTAAATTTTCCTTTGGAAATGTAATTTGGTTATTCTCCCCTCTTGCCCCAAGTAGATTTTTTAATGTTATTTTATTATCTTTAAATTCATTCTCGCCGCAGATGACTGCAACTGGGCATTCTCTTTTATTCGCATAAGTAAGTTGTTTGCCTAGATTTTTTTTACTATCCAAAAATATTTCAGAATTTATGTTATTTTGTCTCAAATCATCTAAAATTTCGTAATAATTTCTTAAATATTTTTCATCCATCACACAAATAATAACTGGATTTTGTAAATTAATTTCAACTTGATTTAACTGCATAATTGCAAATAGCAATCTATCAACACCAATGCTTATGCCTGTCCCTGGAATGTCTACACCCTTAAATCTTGAAATTAGTTTATTATACTGTCCACCTGAGCAAATACTTCCAATATCAACCTCTTTACCCTTAATATTTTTTGCTTTAAAATTTAGATTGGTCTCAACACAAAACCCATCATAATAATCTAGACCTCTAACTATCGTAAAATTAGTTTTTACTTGATCAAAGTAATTTCCAAAATTTAAAACTTCAAATAATTCCTCTAATTCTTTGATGCCCTCCTGGGTAACTGGATTTCTAAAATTTCCTTTAAGTTCATTTAAATCTTTGATCTTTAGAAAATTCAAGATTTTTAAAGCCTGCTCATCGCTTAAGTTCGCTCCTTTTGTTATAGCCCCACTTTTATCTTTTCGCTCTTTTTTTAATAATTCTTCGACACCCTTTAAACCAAACCCAGGTTTATCGAGTTTATCTATAGCTCTCATTACTTTGTTTTGTTTATCTTTTTCAATTTTCAAATCTTCAATTAAACCCTGAACTATTTTTCTATTGCTTACATTGATCGTAAACTGATCTTTTTTTAAACCACAATCTACTAAAGTATTAGAGATTAGATTGCATAACTCAGCATTAGCTTGTGCTGGATTAACATTACCAACTATATCACAATCTGCTTGAGTGAATTCCCTGTACCTGGCATTTCCAGATTTTTCATTTCTGAATACATTTTGAATTGCATATCTTTTATAAATTGAAGGAAGTTTTTGATTGTTTTGAGCAACAAATCTGGCAAGTGGGCTTGATAAATCATATCTTAAAGTAATATTCTTTTCACCATCGTTAAATGTAAAAACATCAGACATAGGATTGTTGTTGTCCTCTGCAAGAAAGGATCCTATATTTTCACTAATTTCAAACGATGGCGTTTCTAATGGATCAAATCCATATTTAATAAAATTTTTCTCAATAACCTTTAAAAGTCTCTTTTTGAGAATTAATTTTCTATTCCATCTATCTTCAAATCCTGAGGGTAATCCAGGAATTAATTTATTTTCTTTATTCATTTTTTGGTACCTTGAGTAGGTTACGCTCCTACGACTTCGGATCCACAAACCGACGTGATACTATTTCACCATCAAGGCATATCCTTTTAAGTATTATCTTATTTTTTTGGTATTTAAAATTATAATATAAATGATTATTTGCTAGCTTTAGCCAGCGTGGTAATTAAAGTGCGCAACTCTATTAGTTCCTCTGAGAGTTTTTCTAAGAGTACTTTTGTAGAGCAGATAGTTATTTTTATCTTTATTAATCATCATGAGTTATTTAGACAAAAAATTAAATTATTCAAGCCATAAAAGTAAAAAGGACGAATATCTGTATAATAGATAAATCGTCCTTTTTACTTTTACAAATTAATCTAGTTTTTTTAAATTAACTGCTGATGGTCCTTTTGGTCCATCTTCTAAGGTAAATTCTAATTTATCCCCCTCATTTAAATATCTCATTCCTGCTGCTTTAACCGCACTTGCGTGAACAAACGCGTCCTTTTCTTTGTCTTCTCTTTCGATAAATCCAAAGCCCTTCTTTCCGTTGAACCACTTCACGGTTCCCTTTAATGTACTCATCTTATTTATTAGTCCTTTTGTTATTTATTATCAGATGAAGGTAATTTCTTTTCAGAATATTTCAAGATGTTTTGATGGTGCCTCGGGAAGGATTCGCACCTCCGACACAAGCCTTTTCAGGGCTCTGCTCTACTCCTGAGCTACCGAGGCAAATTTTAACCTCTAAAAATTATTCTGCCTTTTGTAAGATCATAAGGCGTCATTTCTACAGTAACATTATCACCTTGTAGTACTCTAATTCTATTTTTTCTTAACTTACCTGCAGTGTGTGCTGTAACTATATGACCATTTTCTAATTGAACTCTGAACATAGCATTTGGTAATAAATCAGTTACTTTACCTTTGAATTCAAGTAAGTCTTGTTTTGACAAATTTATTTTCTCCTAATTCTTTTTTTTACAGATTGAGCATGAGCTTGCAACCCTTCATAATTTGCAAGAGTTATAACTGATGGTCCAAGACTTTCAATACCCTTTTTTGATATATTTATATATGAAATTCTTTTATAAAATTCATTCACACTAATCCCACTAGAATATTTAGCAGAGGCATTCGTGGGTAAAATATGGTTTGATCCTATGTTATAATCTGTCATAGCCATTACTGCATATTTTCCTAGACAAATAGAGCCAGAATTTTTTATTTTTGGAATAAATGATCGATAATTTCTTAGATTTAATTCTAAATGTTCCGGTGCAATTTTATTTATTACGTCTATTATCTTTTTATCAGAGTGAATATGCATCAAAATTCCATTACCCATTAAACTTTTTTTGGCAATCGAAACCCTTGGAATTTCTTTTAATTGTAAAGAAATTTCTCTTTTTACTTTTTCAATAAGTTTTTTATCTTTAGTAATAAGAATACATTGAGCTAAAATATCATGTTCAGCTTGACCTATCAAATCACTTGCTATCCATTCTGAATTAGAAAATTTATCAGCTACAACTGTAATCTCAGATGGACCAGCTGTCATTCCCTCGATACCAACATCTCCAAAAACCTCTTTCTTTGCTGCAGCTACATAAGCATTGCCTGGTCCAACAATCTTATTTACTTTTTTGATTTTATTTGTTCCGTATGCAAGAGCTGCTATAGCTGACGGTCCACCTATTGAGTATATCTCTTTAATATTACATTTTTTTGCTGCATATAAAACTGCTGGATTTTGTTTGCCCTTTTTACCAGGATTTATCATTACTATTCTTTTCACCCCTGCTACAAGTGCAGGAATAGCATTCATTAAAACGCTTGATGGGTATGAAGCACTTGAGCCAGGCACATAAATAGCTACTGAGTCAATCGGTAGATATTTGTACTCAAGCTTGTTCTTAAATTTATCTGTATACGAAATATTTTTGAATTTTTGAAGGGAATGAAATTTGTAAATTCGTTTATAAGCAAGATCTATTGCGGTTTTCACTTTTTTATCAAGAGTTGAGATTGTCTTTAAAATTTGTTTAGAATTGGGTGAAATAATATTGTTTTTATTAAATCTTTTTTCATATTTCATAACAGCTTTATCACCATTTTTTTTTACATCTCTTATAATTTTGATGACAGAAACTACATTGGATTTTACTCTATTTTTTCTCTTTAAAAGCAGCAAATCTAAATACTTATCAAAATTTTTATTTTTACTATTTAATATTTTCATTAGTCTTTAATTTCATTTTGATCTTCAAGTCTTACTTCAATTGTTTCTGTCTTTAAAGCAATGTAAGCATTATTGTTAAAAATTAAATTAATTTCATAATCTTCTTTATTTTTCAAGTAATCTATGGCTATTAATTCTAAAACTAACTTGTCATCTTTTTGGTTTATATTTTTAGATTTTACCCTATCGACAAAATCAAACCTACAAATACTATTAATCTTTTTATCTTTTTGTCCCTTTTCAATTTTAGTTCTTGTGATTGATATTAAAAAAACTTTATTAGAAGCAAGATATTTTATATCCGAAACTTTAACGGTTGCACCGGAGCTATAAGCTGAGATCATTTGTAAACCCTCATTATCAGTCGCTATTATTTGAGCTAAATATTTCTTTTCCATTAATTAATTCTTCTTATTTTAGCACCAACTTTTTTCAATTTTTTTTCTATACCTTCATATCCTCGGTCTAAATGATAGATCCTATTTATAACCGATCTTCCTTTGGCCGTTAAGGCAGCAAGAATAAGTGAAACAGATGCTCTTAAATCTGTAGCCATTAATTCAGCAGCAGCAAAACTTATATTTCCCTTAACGAAAACTCTATTACCTTTGGTTTTAATTTGGGCTCCCATTCGGTTCAATTCTGCAACATGCATGAATCTATTTTCAAAAATATTTTCTTGAATAAAAGATTCTTTGTCTGCTTTACATAACAATACCATAAACTGAGCTTGTAAATCTGTAGGAAATCCTGGATAAGGTGCTGTTTTAATATTAATACTTTTTATTTTTTTATTACCAATAACTTTTATTTCTTTTTTTTTTGTAACAATTTTTACTCCAATTTTTTTCAAAATATCTATCTCAGTTTTAATTACATTTGGAATAACATTCTTTATTTTTAAACGTCCCTCGGTTATTGCTGCCGCTATCAAATAAGTGCAAGCCTCTATTCTATCAAACATTACAGAATATCTTGTTTGTTTTATATCCTTCACACCAACAATCTTAATAGATCTTTTGGCTATCCATTTAATATTACACCCTAACTTTATTAAAAAATTAGTTAAATCTTTTATTTCAGGTTCAATAGCACAATTGGTCAATATAGTTGTGCCTTTAGCAAGACATGCTGCAATTATTAAATTTTCAGTAGCACCAACAGATATCTTTGAGAAACGAATATTCGATCCCTTTAATCCTTTTGGTGCAACTGCATGTACATAACCTTGGTCGATTTTATATTCAACACCAAGTTTCGATAAGCCTTTCAAATGGAGATCTATAGGTCTTGAGCCAATTGCACAACCTCCTGGCAATGAAACTTTTGCATAACCAAATTTTGCCAACAATGGACCTAGAACCAATATCCCTGCTCGCATAGTTTTAACCAATTTATATGCAGCAAATTTTTTATTTTGATTATAATTATCAATAATCAAATTTTTTTTTACAAATTTTACTTTTGATCCTAAAGACTTTAATAAGTTAATCATCGTCTCTATGTCCTTAACTTTTGGCAAGTTCCTTAAATAAATTTTTTTATCAGATAACAAGGTTGCTGCTAGAACTGGTAAGGATGCGTTCTTTGAACCAGATATATCTATTTGACCTTTAAGTTTATTTGTACCAAAAACCTCTAGTTTTTGCATAATCAAACTTTGGGCAAGGTTACTCCAGTTTGACCCATGTATTTCCCATTCCTGTCTGCATAAGTCACTTCCGGTTTTTCATTCCCTTTCAAGAAAATGAATTGTGCCACACCCTCATTCGCATAAATTTTTGCTGGCAAAGGAGTTGTATTCGAAAATTCTAAAGTCACATAACCTTCCCAGCCTGGTTCTAGAGGCGTTACGTTAACGATAATACCACATCTTGCGTATGTAGATTTACCCAAACAAATTACCAAAATGTCATTCGGGATTTTAAATTTTTCAACAGTCCTAGCAAGCACAAATGAGTTTGGTGGAATAATACACTCTGATGTATTTTTTGTTACAAAATTTGTGGGTTTGAAATTTTTAGGATCAACAATCTCAGAGTTTACATTTGTGAATATTTTAAACTCATCAGATACTCTTGCATCATACCCGAAGGATGACAACCCATAAGAAATACTGTCTCCTCTGACTTGTTTTTCTTCAAAAGGAGAAATCATTTCCTTTTCTTTGGACATTTTTCGTATCCATTTATCTGACAAAACTGTCATTACTTATTTATTTTTTTTTCTTTTTTTTTGAAATAATTTTCTTTTTTTTAAATTTTTTTTAAGAGCCAAACTTAATTTTTCTTTTTTATCTACGTTACTCATTCTTTATTTGGATTTGTCAGAAAATCAAGTGTGATAGGTTTTGAAGCGTCTAAAACTTTTGACTTATCTTCCTCTTTTTTTTCTCCAAACTTAGCGAGTCTTTTGGCCTTTTTCTCCGCAAGCTTTTTCTCTCGCTTAGCTTGTTTTTCCATAAGCTTCGCACTTTTAGTAGATTTGTAGTCGTAATGAATACCCATAAAATTTCCTAAATAAGATATAAATCATATTAATAAAAAAATTAAGGCAATAATTTGAAAAAAATGCTTTAATGTTAATAAAAGACAATTTCTACCTATTGCTCCTGTAGTTAAATGGCATAACAAGTCCTTGGTAAGGACTAGTTCCCTGGTCAGTACAGGGTGGGAGCACCATTACTTTTTATATAATAGTTTTCTTAAGAAGATCGTAATTATGACCAAGCCAAAAAAAGCTAAAATTGGAATATAAATGTCAGGTAAAAAAATTATATCAGTGAATGATGGAATTTCTGAATTTTGATCAATTACTTTTTCTAAACCACTTCCAATAGAAACTGCTAAAAAAATTTGAGGGATAATTCCTATTAGGGTTGCTAGGAAAAAATTATTAGTCTTAACATTAAAAATTGTTGGTAGAATACAGCTTAGTTGCCAAGGGATTCCACCTACAAAACGATATATTAATAAATACGTAAATTCGGAGTCCCTGAATTTATTTTCAAGATTTTGAAATCTATTTAAAAATTTTTCCCTTACAATTTGTTTTAAAAAATAATTTCCAAAAATATATAAAAAAGTTGCACCTATACTTAAACCTAAAACTACAACTAAAGTGCCAACCCATTTTCCAAAAATAAAACCTCCCATTAGAGCAATTGGAGTTCCAAACCCTAGAAATGGGAATACCCATAAAATCGTAATAATCAAAAAGATCATGAATATTAAAAACAAGTTAGAATTTCTTACCTCTAAAAAATATAATCTGTTTTCTTTAATAAAATCATAAGATGTTATTTCTTGAAAACTAAATTTGGAAAAAAACAAATATAAAAATACAGATAATAAAATTAAGTAGGACAAACCTATAAATAATTTAAGTTTTTTAGATTTTTCCATAATTAATTTCTTTATTTATAAATGTTATAATTGCTATTTATATATTTAATCACTATAAAGGGCGAAATTTAATTAAAATTAAACCACTTTTATGAAAAGAACATATCAGCCATCTAAAATTAAAAGAGCAAGAAAACATGGTTTTAGGTCAAAAATGAAAACCAAAGGTGGTAAAAAGCTTTTAGCAAGAAGACGAGCAAGAGGAAGAAAGTCTTTAACAGTATCTGGCTAAATAAATGAAAAGCAAAATACTTGCTCTTTCTAAAAATGAAGATTTTAAAAACTTACTTCAAAAGAAAAAAGTATCAAATAAATTTGTCACAATTTTTTATGGCATTTTGGATAACAAAGATATTGAAAAACTAAATATAAGTTTTGTGACAAAAAAAAAATTAGGAAATGCAGTAAAAAGAAATAAAATAAAAAGAAGATTGAAAAATATAATTAATGAGGCAAATAAAAATATGACAATAAAATATAATTATTCATATCTTGTTATTGCTAAACCAACCATGTTAAATAATGAATATAAAAACATAAAAGAAACGTTGTTCCAAAGCTTAAAAGAGATAAGATAATGAATATTTTTACTTGCCTATTAATTAAATTTATAAAAACATATAAATTTTTAATTAGCCCTTTGCTTGGAAATTCTTGTAGATATTTTCCTACATGTTCAGATTATAGTATCGAGTCTCTTAAAACTTTTGGATTTTTTAAAGGTATTTATAAAAGTCTAAGGAGAATTTTTTCTTGTCATCCGATTAGATTTTTAGGAGGCGGTGAAGGCTTTGATCCTGTTAATAAAAATATTAAGGTTAAGAAATAATGGAGTCTAAAAATGTAATTGCAGCAATAGCATTATCTACAGCTGTAATTGTTCTGTATTCTTTGTTTTTTATGCCTGAAAAACCAGTTTCGAACAAAAATTTAATAAAAAAGAATCAAATAGAGCAGACTTCGGATACACCTACCCTTGATCAAAAGGAAACGTCTATTCAAGTTTCAAGAGAAGATGCACTAAAACAGAGTCAAAGAATTAATTTTGAAAATCAAAGTATAATTGGATCAATTAATTTAAAAGGAGCAGCTATTGATGATTTGACTTTTAAAAATTATAACACTGATTTAGAAAGTAATAAAAAAGTTATCCTTTTAGGACCAAGGAACATAGAAAACGGATATTTAATTGAAAGTGGCTTTGTTACTTCAGACAAGAATATTGATATACCTAACTCAGAATCTATATGGAGAGTAATTGGTAACAATAAATTAACAGACCAATCATCAATAAAGTTGTTATGGACAAACAATCAAGGTATAACTTTTGAAAAAGAAATCTCGTTAGATGATAAGTATTTATTTACTATTAGACAGAGCGTAATAAATTCGTCTAACAATAAATATGATTTTTATTCTTATGGTCAAATTATAAGAAATAAGATTCCTGAAATATCTAACTTTTATATTTTACATGAAGGATTAATTGCTACATTAGATGACGAATTAATCGAGGAAGATTATGATGATATCCAAGAAAAAAAGTTTACAAAGACTGCGCAAAAAGGTTGGCTTGGAATAGGAGATAAATATTGGATTACATCATTAATTCCTCCTAGTGAAAGAGAATTTAAGACAACATTTGATTACAAAAAAAAATTTAGAGCTAATTTCATAACAACTGAACCTTTGGAATTAGGTGAAAATGGTAAGATAGAGGAAGAATTCCAAATAATAGTAGCCGCTAAAAGAGTAGATATTATTGATGGTTATGCTGAGTCATTAAATATCGACAAATTTGATTTAGTAATTGATTGGGGCTTTTTATATTTTATAACTAAACCTCTTTTTTTTGGAATTGATTATTTTTTCAAATTACTAGGAAATTATGGTTTAGCAATTATAGCGATTACAATTTGTATTAGACTAGCTTTTTTTCCACTCGCAAATTTTTCTTTCAGAAGTATGGCTAAAATGAAAGCCCTTCAACCAGAAATGGTTAGATTAAAAGAACTTCATAAAGATGATAAAATGAAACTTCAACAAGAAATGATGGCCTTGTACAAAAAAGAGAAAGTAAATCCAATGTCTGGCTGTCTACCTATTCTTGTTCAAATTCCAGTTTTTTTTGCTCTTTACAAAGTTTTATTTGTAACAATTGAAATGAGACAAATGCCATTTTTTGGCTGGATACAGGATTTAAGTGAAAGAGACCCTACAAGTATATTTAATTTATTTGGCTTATTACCTTATGATGTTCCATCTTTTTTGGTAATTGGTGCTTGGCCAGTGGCAATGGGTGTTTCTATGTGGATACAACAGAAATTGAATCCTGCTCCTACAGATCCAATGCAAGCAAAAATATTTATGTTTTTTCCACTTTTTTTGACCGTAATACTAGCGCCCTTTCCTAGTGGTTTAGTAATTTATTGGACTGTCAATAATATTCTAACTATGGCCCAACAAGTGTTTATTATGAAGAGGACAACGGTTAAAACTCTTACTTAAAAAATTAATTATTAACCAAAAATAAAAAATGGATTTAGAAAAAATACTTCCCAAAAATGGACCACCAATCAATGAGGTGTCTAAATACATAGAAAAATATAAAAATGAACTCATTGTAATAAAATATGGGGGTAATGTCTTTATAGACCGAAATATTTTTGACCAATTTATAGCTGATATAAATATACTTTATAAATTAGGTATTTCATTTGCAGTTGTTCATGGTGGAGGTCCTAGAATAAAAAGAGAACTGGATAAATTAAATATTCAATCAAAATTTATCAGAGGTTTAAGAGTTACTGATGAAAAGATAATAAACATAGTTGAGTCAGTTTTAATTGATTTTAATAATGATATTGTTGATTCCTTAAAAAAGTTTAGGACTGATGCAATATCAATCCATACAAAAAAAAATAATATCATTGAGGTAACTCCAGAGGCAAAAGAGCTTGGTTTTGTTGGAATACCTAAGAAAATTAACAATAGTCTTATAGAAAAAATTCTTGATCAAAAGCAAGTTCCAATAATTTCACCATTAGGCTTAGGAAGTGATAATCATCCATATAATATTAATGGTGATACTGCTGCTGGCGCAATCGCGAAATCATTAAAATCTAGAAGATTGCTATTAATGACTAATGTAGAGGGAGTTTTAGATAAAAACAAAAAACTAATTAATGAAATCTCCTCATCAGAAGTTTTAAAAATGGTTGGGGACAATACTATTACTGAAGGTATGATTCCTAAAATTAACACTTGTTTAGATGCAGTTAAAAATGGAGTCACAGCAGTTGGAATAATAGATGGTAGAAAGCAGCACTCTATATTATTTGAAATTTTTTCTGACAAAGGTTCTGGAACGTTGATAAGAAAATGATAGATTTTAAACAAATGAAATATCTTCTTTTAGATCTTGATGGGGTTTGTTATGGAAAACACAATAATTATTCCTTAGAGAGGGTATTTGGTCAAGTTTCAAAAAGAATGACAATGTTCATATCTGAGCGACTAAAAATAGATATGAAAGAAGCAAAAAAATTACAGACTAATTATTTTTATAAATATAACACAAGCTTAAATGGTTTAATGATACATCATGATATACCTCCAGAAGAATTTTTAAAGTATGTACACACAATAGATCTTTCATTTATGAAAGAGGACAAAATTATGAGAACTGAGCTTGAAAATTTAGATATGGAAAAATTTATCTTTACAAATGGGAGTGCTGAGCATGCTAAAAATATCTTAACTCACTTAGGAGTATATGATCTCTTTGGACGAGATAAAGTTTTTGATATTAAAGATGCTGGATATGTACCAAAACCTGAGGCTAAAACTTTTGATTTAATGATTAAAAAATTCGGATTGAATCCGAAAGAAACTATTTATATAGAGGATATTGCTAAAAACCTCAGTATTGGTTATGAAAGAGGCTGTGCAACTGTTTGGTTAATTAATGACGACCGCTTTGGTAAGTTAGATTCTGATAAAGATTATATTTCTCATAAAATTGAAAATCTGTCTTTATTTCTTAAGGAATTAAGGTTATTAAAAAGTCAATAAATCATGTCTATAAAAAAAATTATAAACGATGCTTGGGAAATCAAAGATCAAGTAAATCCAAATTCAGATCAAACTTTAAAAGATGCAATCAATCAAGTAATAAATGACTTAGATAGTGGTAAATCAAGAGTTGCTGAGAAAATAAATGGAGAATGGGTAACTCATCAACACTTAAAGAAAGCAATTATGCTAAGTTTCAGAATTTATCCAATGAAAAATTTAAATGGACCTTACTCCAGCTGGTATGATAAGGCACATTTGTTAAAAGGAAAAACAGCCGACTGGACAAAAGAAGATCATGAGAGGGCAGGTTTTAGAATGGTTCCAAACTCACCTGTTAGAAAAGGATCATTCATAGGAAAAGATGCTGTTCTAATGCCATGTTATGTAAATATTGGATCTTATATTGGTGCTAAGACAATGATGGATACATTTAGTCGTGCCGGTAGTTGTTGTCAGATTGGTGAGAATTGTCATATATCTGCAGGTTCCGGAGTTGGTGGAGTACTTGAACCTGCTCAAGCATTACCTACTATCATTGAAGATAATGTATTTTTAGGAGCAATGTCTGAGGTGGTTGAAGGAGTTATTGTTGGAGAAGGTTCAGTGCTAAGCATGGGAATGCTAATTACACAATCTACAAAAATTGTAAATAGATCAACTGGTGAGATAACGTATGGAAAAATTCCTCCATACTCAGTTGTTGTTCCAGGTTCTCTCCCAGATAAAAAAAATCCATCTGCTCCATCACTAAGCTGTGCAGTAATAATCAAACAAGTAGACGAAAAGACCAGATCAAAAACATCAATTAATGATCTTTTAAGAGATTAAACATGCAAAAAATTAATGAATTACAATTAGCTAAAGAGCTAATTAGGTTTCCAACTGTAACTCCAATAGATGCTGGTGTGATGAAATTTTTAGAAAAAAAATTGAAAAAAATTGGTTTCAAAACAAAAATATTAGAGTTTAAAGAAAAAGGTTTCAAGCCAGTTAAGAATTTATATGCGAGATTGGGATCAAAAGAACCTAATTTTTGTTATGCAGGTCACCTGGATGTTGTACCTCCAGGAAATATAAAAGATTGGACAATAAATCCATTTAGACCATCAATAAGAAAAGGTCATTTAATTGGAAGAGGTGCAAATGATATGAAAAGTTCTGTTGCGGCTTTTGTCTCTGCTGTAAGCACTTTTTTATCACAAAATAAAAAGTTTAGTGGATCGATTAGTCTATTGATAACAGGTGATGAAGAGGGCGACGCAATAAATGGGACAAGAAAAGTAGTGGAGTATTTAAAGAAAAAAAGAGAAAAAATTAGTTTTTGTTTAGTGGGTGAACCAACAAATCCAAATAAATTAGGTGAAATGATCAAAATTGGCCGTAGAGGCAGTTTAACAGGTAAATTAACTATATTCGGTTTACAGGGTCACGTAGCGTATCCTCATAGAGCAAATAATCCATCAACTATAATTGTAAAAATTTTGAAAGAATTAAAAGATATTGAATTTGATAAAGGTACGAAAGATTTTCAGCCTACAAACTTAGAGGTTACAAAAATAAATATAAATAATACCGCTGATAATGTTATTCCTGCTACAGCTGAAGCAACTTTTAACATCAGGTTCAATAACAAACATTCATCAACTTCAATCAAAAAAAAACTAAATAAAATCTTTATTAGAATTAACAAAAAAAATAGATCAAAATTCAGAGTAAATTATAGAGTTTCTGGTGAAGCTTTTTTAACTAAACCAAATAAAACCACATATATGATACAAAATACTATAAAAAAGATCACTAAGATAAAACCAAAATTATCAACTACAGGCGGAACTTCAGATCTACGGTTCATAAAAGCTATATCACCTGGTTTAGAATTTGGTTTAGTTGGACGAACTATGCATCGTGTGGATGAGGTGGTATCTTTAAAAGATTTAAAAAATCTTAAGAAAATTTATGAAAATATTTTAATAAATTATTTTAAATGAAAACAGCAATCATAAATTCTGATTCTTATGAAAAACATAATACTGGCGATGGTCATCCTGAGCAGCCTAAAAGAGTAATTGCTATTAAAGAAAAATTAAAAAAAAGAAAAGATCTTTTCTGGGATAAACCAGATAATGTTCCTGATGAAATATTGTCTATGACACATTCAAAAGACTATATAAATAACTTAAAAAATTCTTTTCCCCAAAAAGGCCTTAAGTTTTTAGATGGAGATACAGTTGTCTCACCAGAAAGTAAAAAGGCTGTTTTTGATGCTGCAGGTTCAACGATAAGAGCAATAGATGGGATACAGAGCAACCAATTTAAAAACGCGTTTTGCTTGGCGAGACCACCAGGCCACCATGCTGAAAAAAGTAAGGCAATGGGGTTTTGTTGTATATCAAACGCAGGTGTAGCAACAAACTATTTAGTGACAAAATATAAATACAAAAGAATTGCCTGTGTAGATTTTGATGTACACTGGGGTAACGGAAATTACGATGTTATGCGTAATAATAAAAATTCATTATATATTTCTACGCACCAATATCCCTTTTATCCTGGCGGAGGGACAGATAAAGATAAAGGAGACTTTAACAACTCGTTGAATATTCCTTTGCCCGCTGGGACAAACTCAGAAGAATACTTTAATGCATTTGATAGAGTGTTAGAAAGATTAGTTCAATATAAGCCAGATTTTCTTATATTTTCAGCAGGTTTTGATGCACATAAAGATGATCCATTAGCTCAATTTCAACTAAGTTCAAAAGATTTTTATGAGATTACTAAAAGAACATTAACAGCTACCAATAAGTTTACTACAGGCAAAGTTGTTTCTATTCTTGAGGGTGGATATGATTTAAATGCCTTAGCAGAAAGTGCTAATGAACATGTTAATGCATTGGTAGAATTCAATTGATAAATATCTAGTTCACTATAAATCACTCCGATGAAATTATACAATATAAGGAAATCAAAAATTGATAATAAAGGTCGTGGACTTTATGCTAATAAAGATATCACAGAAGGCACAAAAATTATTAATTACTTAGGAAAAATAATAACAAATAAAGAGGTTGAGGAGTCAAAGAAATATGACAATAAAAAACCTATTTACCTATTTACTCTAAATGAAAAATATACATTGGATGGTGATTTCTCATTTAATATTGCTGGATTAGTAAATCATAGCTGCGATGCGAATGCGCGTTATGATGGTAAAGGTTCAAAAATTTGGATAACAGCTGATAGAGATATTAAAAAAGGTGAGGAAATAACTTGTGATTATGGTTTTAGTTTTGATAAAGAAGATTACAAACAATTTCCTTGTAAATGTAGATCAAAAAATTGTTGCGGTTTTATAGTTCGTGAGGAAAGCCGTTGGAGAATTCATCGTAAATTTGCAATGAGTAATAAAAAAAAATTAATAAATAACTCTCGTTAAATAAAGACCATGTGGTGGTGCAGGTGGAGCACACAATGTTCTTTTTCTAGAATTCATAACATTTATAAATTTTTTTAAAGTCCATTTTTTTTCCCCAACATATTTTAAACAACCAACCATGGACCGAACCTGTTGTTGTAAAAAAGATTGAGATCTAAATTCTATTTCTATCTTATCTTTTGTAGATTTGATTTTTACTAGATTTATAGTTTTTATTGGACTTTTAGCCCTGCAACTAGATTTTCTAAAAGTACTAAAATCCATAGTACCTATTAATTTTTTTGCACTTTTCTTCATTAATTTCAAATCAAGATCTTTTATAATATGCCAACCTCTATTTTTATCTATAACTGGTCTACTGATCCGATTTATAATTATGTAATTATAAACTCTCATTTTAGCTGAAAATCTAGCATGAAAATTTTTACCTCTTTTTTTAATCTTAAGTATTGCTATTCCATCTTTATTTAAAAAATGATTAATTGATTTTAAAAACTTATCAATTTTATCAATCTTATTATTACAATCAAAATGTGCCGACTGCCCTTTTGCATGAACACCAACGTCTAGCCTCCCAGCTCCATATATTGTAACTTTTTCTTTTAAAAGTTTTGAAATTTTGTCTTGTAACAATCCCTGAACAGTTTTACCTTTTTTTTGAATTTGCCAACCTCTGAAATTTGTACCCTCGTATTCAATTAATATCTGATATCTAAACATTTTTCAAATTCGAGCCTTTTTTTATTAGAGAACCCAACATGAATTTGCTAATTTTTTGTGGTTTTTTTCCTTGTCTTTGAATTTCAAGTATCTTAACAGATTGACTGTTATTACATGCCACTTCTAACTGATTTGAAATTATTTCTCCAACTTGACCTATACCATTACCCATTTCGGCTTTTAAAATTTTATATCTTTCGTTATTAAATGTAAAAGAAGCTCCAGGTGATGGAAATAACCCATTTATCTTTCCAATAATTTTTGAGGCATCCTCATCCCAATCAATTTGTGATTCCTCTTTATGAATTTTTTTTGCGTAAGTTGCTTTTGAATGATCTTGCTCAACAAACTTTGCTGTATCCTTAAGTATGTGGTCTACATTATCTAAAATTTTATCTGCAGCTAAAGTGGATAGTTTTTCTGAAATTTCTTGAGCATTTTGATTTTTATCTATCTTAATCTTATATATGTTACTTACCGGCCCACTATCTAATTCTTCATTCATCTTCATAATGCTTATTCCTGTTTCAGAGTCTAAATTCATAATCGATCTTTGAATTGGCGCTGCTCCTCGCCAGCTAGGAAGTATTGAGGCATGAATATTTACAAAACCTTTTTTGGTTAAGTTTAAAAAATTTTTGGGAATAATTTGTCCATATGCACAGACTATCGCAAGATCAGCATTTAACCCTTTTAAAAATTCATACTCCTCATGATTATCCTTGAGTGTATTGGGTATTCGATAATTTATATTTAAAGTTTCAGAAATACCCTGAATTGGACTCTTGTTAAATTTTTGTCCTCTGTGAGATTTTTGTGGTGGTTGAGTAAAAACCACTGAAATATTATAGCCATTTTGATATAAAGATTTTAAGATCGGAACACAAAATATCGAGGTACCCATAAAGATAATCTTATTTGTCATCTTTAAACCACTATTCTGTCTGGAATTTTTTTAATTTTTGAAATTTTTTTTATAATAAAGTCTCTTTTTAATTTTGATAAATGGTCAATGATTAGCTTCCCGTCTAAATGATTAATTTCATGCTGAATGCAGGTAGATAAAAGCCCATCACATTTGAGATTTTTTTTCTTTCCCTTTTCATCAACGTATTCCACCTCACAAATTTTTGGCCTCTCAATTTCAATAAAAGTTTCGGGTATTGATAGACAGCCCTCTTCATATACTGATGTCGCTTCACTTAAATTTTTTATTACAGGATTGATTAACGCAATTGGTTGATTTTTTTCATCTTTGTTTGAAACGTCTACAACTAAAACTCTTTTAAGTATACCTACTTGAACTGCTGCAAGGCCTATTCCCTTGAAGTGGTACATTGTTTCAAATAAGTCATCAATTAATTTTTTTTCATTAATTCCAACTTTTTCAATTGGATCAGAAATTTTTTTTAAAATATCATCTGGTACACTAATAATTTCTTTAATACTCATGAAATAAATAGATAAACTAATTTTTAGACTTTTAAAGGCAGAACTTTTAATAAAATATCGTTTCTTATCTTGTCTATATTTAATTGATTTAATGTAGCAATTATAAAATACATTGTATCATCATCAATTCTTTCCAAGTCATCTTGACCAATGACCTCTATTATCCTTAAAAGGGCAGCACCTTTTTCATCATTGTTAATCATTACTTGTATATCAGAGGGTATCTCTGATTGATTTATTTTATATAAATCATCATATTTTTTTGGAACTTCAATTCCATCAGATTTTAAAGACTCCAAAAAAATTTGGTCTTTTTTTGAAAATAAGTATTCTTTTTTTTTTATCTTTTTTAAAAAATTTTGTAGATCTTTTTCAAGTTTGGACTTTGAATAATTGCCATCAAAATAACTAATAAGTTTTGATTGATGCATTACGTCCTTGTTAAATTTTATTTTTTTTTCAACTTTTTTACTAATTTCTATGTTAGTGTAATAAAAACTTGTTAGATTGTCTGGTATATCCCTGGGTTCCATCACATCTAGAAATTTCTTTAACTCATTATCAAATGCATTTTCAAGATTATCTTTTTTAAATGACTCCTTTAAAATTTTTAATAATTTTAATTTTTCAATTTTTTCAGATTCAAGTAAGATCTTTTGATACACTAATGCTCTTGATTCAATATTAGATAATGATTGCATGTGCTCTCTCACATTTAGAAGTTGATTTAAATTAAACTGGAATCTTTTATATAACTCAAATAAATCCTCCTCAGAATAATTTTTATCATGAGTTGCTTTTTCAAGAGTTGAAATCTTATCTAATTCAGAAATATCAATTTCTTTAAAAGCGCTTAATAAGTTAAATGATGATAAATATTTCCAAATTAGTTTATCCGTTGTCTCCTTGGGTTCAAAAATAAATTGAGGATTTGTTTGATGTGCTAAATGAAAATCTAAAATTGATTTTTCTGAGATTGTTTTATCAATTTGAGAGGTATACCCCAATAAATTAGATATTTTTTTTTCAAAGTAAACGTCGTTAAAACCATTTTCTTTTTTTAAATCAAAAATAAGTTGCGCTTCTTCATTTTTTCCATTTTTAATCAAACAATAAATATTAAATTTTGAGAGGTAATCGTCATTTAAAGGGTTTATATTTTTTGAAAATATTTCACATATCTTTTCTACATTAGCCCTAGAAAGATGCTGGTCTATTAGATGTCTTGTTAATTTAGGGTGAGTATCAAAAATTTGATTTTTTAAAATGTATTCCTCGATCAAAATCAAATCACTATTTTTTATTAACCAATCTGATTTAATTTCTATAAATTCGTCTTCTGATATATTTTTTTGTGGTTGATATGCATTTGTTAATAAAGAAATATTCATCAATTCTTTTGCATCTTTAGAAAGGCTCATTTTATTCAGTTTTGCAAAAATATTTTTTAATTGATCTCCATCAGAATTAGACCACATGTTTAAACTTAACCCAAAATCATCTGGATCGTACAATCCTAAAATTTTTATTTTTGATGAGTCCAAATTTTGTTCAAATTTAATTTCTTTGATTGGGTTTTGAGGCTCTAACTTTAAATTATCTAATATTAAAATTTGATTTGAATTTTCATTTTTAATTATTTCATTTGATTCATTATTATTAGCATCATTTTGGTCCAGTTTTGATTTATCTATGTTCCAAATATCAACTGGCTGTTCCTCAGAGTATGAAATTTTAAGAAAAATAAAAAAAGTTACCAAAATTGATAAAAAAAATTTATTTAACAATTTTAAAATTTTCATTTGGTATTATTTTCTCTATTGTTTTATTAGGAGTTGGAAAATTAATTTTATTCAGTAAAAAAACGATTCCAGCAAATATCATAAAAATTATTAACACTTTTATTACTAAACTTATTAAGCTTGAACTTCTTGATCTTGTTTTTTTATATATTTGCATATATCTTTAGTTATTTTCAAATTAAGACATATTTGTGTTTTTTCAATAAATAAACTTATGGAATCAAATAAAAATCTTGTTTTTTTAGGAATGATGGGTTCTGGCAAAACTACTTTAGGAAAAATTGTTTCAAAAAAACTTGTCAAAGAATTTATTGATGTTGATCAGGTAATAGAGCAACAAGAAGGTATGGTCATATCTGAAATATTTAAAAAAAAAGGTGAGCCTTTCTTTAGGATATTGGAAGAAAAAATATCACTACAAAGTTTAAAAAAAAAGAATTCTGTCATTTCTCTAGGAGGTGGAGCTTTTTTAAACAAAAAAATTCAAAAAGAAATTCTAAAAAATCATATCTCGATTTGGTTAAAATGGAATAATAAAAATCTTATTAATAGAATTAAAAATAGCCAAAAAAGACCTATTGCAATAAAATTAAGTAACATAGATTTAAATAAGTTAATTGATGATAGATCTAAAATTTATTCAAAGGCTAAATATCAAATTAAATGTGATAGACTTACAAAATCAGAGTTAATGGAAAGGATTATTAGATTAAATGATAAAGGCTAAGTTAAAAATTAGAGCAAATAATGGGAGTTATCCAATCATAATTGGCACTAATTTTTTAGATAAATTATCAAAAATTTTGAGGAAAAATGGTATCAATTTTAATAAATGCTTTTTATTAATTGATAAGAAAATTGGTAAAAAAAGAATTAGAGAAATATCTAGATCAATATCAAAGAGAAAAATTATTTACTTATTTAAATCCACAGAAAAAAATAAAAGTATTGGTAATGTTATTAAAATTTTAAATTCACTTCAAAAAAATAACTTTAATAGAAATGATTGTCTTTTAGCAGTTGGAGGGGGAATAACTGGAGATATAGGTGGATTTGCTGCAAGCTTATTTAAAAGGGGAATAAAATTTATTAACATCCCGACAACTTTATTAGCACAAGTCGACTCTTCCGTTGGAGGCAAGACAGGCATAAATACAATTTATGGTAAAAATTTAATTGGAAGTTTCTACCAACCAAATTTAGTATTAGCAGATACTCTTTTTTTGAAAACTTTGCCAAAGAGAGAACTTACTTGTGGTTATGCAGAAATTTTAAAACACTCACTTATATCTGATAAGAAATTTTTTCTTTATTTAGATAAAAATGTAAAAAATATTCTCAAACTTAAATCTCCGTTTATTGAAAAAGCTATTTTTGAAAGTTGTAAAATAAAAAGAGCTATTGTTCAGAAAGATGAAAAAGAGAGTAATTTAAGAAAAATTTTAAATTTTGGCCACACATTTGCTCATGCTTATGAAGCATCAATGACCTATTCAAAAAAATTAAATCATGGAGAAGCTGTTATTTTGGGAATTTATTCCTCTCTGAAATTCAGCCTAGAAAATAAATTAATGAATTTATCTGAATTTAATTTGATTACAGGACATTTAAAAAAAGCTGAATTATCTTACAACGTTAGCAAATATTTTTCTAAAATTAATACAAAAAAAATTATTTCTTATATGCAAAATGATAAGAAAAATAATTCTGAAAAAATAAATCTTATACTCTT
>CACDZM010000006.1 GCA_902557215.1 uncultured Pelagibacteraceae bacterium
TGATAAAAAAAGAAAAAAACTCTTAACTATTTCAGCGTTACTTAAAAATAATTATAATGTTGCAAATGTATCCGTTTTAAAAGGACCTTGTTTAGCTAAAGAATTAGCAAGAAAAAATAAAACAAGCGTGGTAGTAGCAAATAAGAATATCAAAGTTGCTAAATGGATTGGAAAACAAATATCTACCAAATACTATCGAGCTGAATTTTCTAAAGATGTTATTGGAGTAGAAATTTGCTCAGCAATAAAAAATATATATGCAATGGTAATAGGATCAGGTCAAAATTTTAACACTGCATCAGACTTATTCCAAAAAAGTGTGAATGAGATGAAATTTTTAATAAAATATTTTAAAGGAGATGAATCGACGATATTAGGGCTTGCTGGTATTGGTGATTTATATGTGAGTGCTGTGGGTGGAAGGAATAGTAAAATGGGAGATTTTTTGGGTAAAGGTTTTACATTTGCAGCAGCTAAAAAAAAGTTTATGCCAAAAGATACAGTCGAAGGTGAGCAATTAGCTAGAGAAATTGCTCCTTATATTTTAAAAAAAATTAATAAAAAAAATATACCGTTGATGGCTCATTTGCTAAAGACGATACTATATAATAAAAAAATTTAGCCGATTAGAAAGTTATTTTCTACAAGCAACCCTATGATAATTCCAACCAGTAATGCAAAAATTAACTTTTTTTTGTCCACTTATTAGGTTTTTTTACTAAGAGAAGACTTTAAATTTGTTGATGAAGGAATTTTTGTCTTCCATTTTTGTTTGATGTTTTCCCAAAGTTTAGCCATCCCTAAAGGCTCATAAATCATAAAAATAATCATCAATCCACCAAATATCACTTGTTCTATAGAAGATATAATTGTTGCGTCAATTGCACCATGAAATACATTGTTACCAATTGCGTTTAAGAGAACGGGAAAAAGTAGGATAAATGCTGCACCAATAAATGCGCCATTAATTGTGCCAAGCCCACCTAAAATACACATAAATAATATTTTAAAAGATAGTTTAATATCAAAAGCAACTGGCTCTAAAGATTTAAGATAACAAAATGCAAAAAGTGCACCTGCAACACCACAATAAAATGCACTAATAGCAAATGCTTGTACCTTTGTTCTCAATAATGAAACTCCCATTGACTCTGCAGCGATATCCATATCTCTAACTGCCATCCAATTCCTACCAGTGCTGCCTCTGGCCATGTTCATCGCCAGTAAAGTTAAAACTGTGGTAACTGCCAAACACACAAAATACATAGCTAATGGAGTTGTAAATGGTTTTCCTAAGATAACTATGTCTTGGGCAGTTATAATTCCTGATGAGTCATAGTTTTTAAACCAACCAAATTTATCTATCATCCATATAATGAAAAACTGCGAGGCTAGTGTCGCCACCATAAGATAAATTCCTCTCACCTTAAGACTTGGTAGACCGAACAAAATTCCAAAAGCTGCAGCAATTAAACCTGATACTATTAGAGAACCTACAAAACCTAGATCAGGTACTCGCAAAATAAGATTAAACATAGCAAAAGCGCCTGCAGCCATAAAACCAGCTGCACCTAAAGCTAACTGTCCTGTATAACCCATAACAATTTGTTGTCCAATTGTGGCTAGAGCTAAACAAAGCCAAGGAATTAATATAGAAGTGTACCAATATTCTGTTGTAATAAATGTTGGTATTACTAATACACTTAGAACCATGCAAACAGCTAAGTTAATCAGGTCTTTTTTTGTATAAGTCATAAAAACTGGTTTCATAAATTAAACTCTCCTAATAATTTTTTCTCCAAATAAACCTTCTGGTCTATATAATAAAAAGAAAATTGCTAATACGTAAGGAGCCCAACCTTCAATAGCACCTCCAAAGAATGGCCCAATGTATACTTCTAATACTTTTTCTACTGCACCAATAATTAAACCTCCGATAATTGCTCCTGGAATAGATGAAAAACCACCTATAATTAATACTGGCAAAGCTTTTAAAGCTAAGTCAACAAGAGCAAATTGGACACCTGCTCTTGCACCCCACATACATCCTGCAACCAAAGCTACAACCCCCGCAGCAGACCAAACTAATAACATAATATGTTTTAAGGGAATTCCTATTGAACTAGCGGCACCTGCATCATCTGCAACAGCTCTCAAACCAAGACCAATTTTTGTATATTTGAATAGAAGGAACAAACCAATAATCATAATAGCAGCCACAACTCCTGCAGTAATATCAAGAGCACTAATAAATAATTTTAAGTTGTCAGCAATCCACGGTACTGGAAAATCTCCTATACCTAAATCTAATCTTCTTACCTCTACTCCCCATGCTGCTTGAGCCAAGCCTTCTAAAACATATCCTAGACCGATTGTGGCCATTAGCACTGTGTCTTCGCTGGCATTCATGAGAGGTCTTAAAACAAATCTTTCAGTGCACAAGCCAACCACTACCATCAAAAGGGCAGCCAAAATAAATGCAAGTACGAAAGGTATATTGAAGTCTTGCATAAATCCAACAAAAGCAAGAACTGAGAAGAAAACCATAGCCCCTTGTGAGAAGTTAAACGTCGCTGAAGCTTTAAAAATTAGAACAAATCCTAAAGCTACTAATGAATACATCGTTCCAGCAAGCAGACCGCCAACCAAAACTTCCATAAAAAATAATAATTCATCAACCATATATTTATCCTAGTGTTCTACTCCTAAATAAGCGTCTATTACTTTTTGATTTGATCTTACTTCATCAGGCGTACCATCGCCAATAACTTTACCATAATCAAGCACTACAACTCTGTCTGATATATCCATAACTACTCCCATATCATGCTCAATAAGAACCATAGTTGTGCCGAGTTCATCATTTACTTTTAAAATGAATCTACACATGTCCCTTTTTTCTTCTACATTCATTCCGGCCATAGGCTCATCTAGTAAAATTACAGATGAGTCAGTTGCGAGAGCACGACCTAATTCTACTTTCTTTTGTAATCCGTAAGGAAGTTTTCCAACTGGTGTATCTTTAATATCTTCTATTTCTAAAAAACTGATTATTTCTTCAGATCTTTCTCTATTAATCTTTTCTTCTTTTTTAACTTTAGGTAGTTGAAAAGCAACCTCAAGAAAATTTGTTTTCGTGTGAAGCTTTCGGCCTACTAAAATATTATCCAGAACTGACATTCTTTTAAATAGAGCTAAGTTTTGAAATGTTCTAGAAAGGCCCATTTGTGCCATGAGATTGGGAGTAATATTTGGAATTTCTTTTCCTTTAAAAGAAACAGTTCCTTGTTGAGGTTTATAAATTCCATTTATACAATTCAGCATCGAGCTTTTTCCAGCTCCATTAGGTCCTATTATAGCTCTAACTTCATGCTCAAGTACATCGAACGAGGTATCGGTTATTGCTTTAACACCACCAAAAGAAAGAGAGATATTTTTTACCTCTAATATTGGTTTACCTATTTTAAATTTTCTCTCAATCGCCATCTTTAATTAATTTTTTTCTTTGTTAAGCTTTCTTCTTTAAGTACATCTCTAAAATTTTTTCTACCTTTTTTTGAAATACCTAAATATAATTCTTTCACCTGATCATTACTCAATAAACTTTGGGCTGTACCATCTAACATAACTCTTCCTGTTTCAATAATGTAGCCGTAATCTGAATTTTTTAGTGCAACATTGGTATTCTGTTCAGCAAGTAAAATACTAACTCCTTCTTTCTGATTTAGCTCTTTAACAATGTTAAAAATCTCCGCTACTAATTGTGGTGCTAAACCCATTGTAGGTTCATCTAAAAGTAGCATCTTAGGCTTAGCCATCATGGCTCTTGCAACCGCTATCATTTGTTGTTCTCCACCTGATGTAAACGCGGCTTGGCTTTTTCTTCTTTCCTTTAATCTAATAAAATAAGTATATATTTTTTCTAATTCTTGATTGATATCACCTTTTGATAATTTTCTTGAGTATGCCCCAGCAATAATATTTTCTTCAACAGTGAGGTGGCCAAAACATCTTCTGCCCTCTAATACTTGAACCATGCCAAGCCCAACCATTTGTGAAGGATTTTGTTTCTCAATTGAGGTGCCATCATATTCTATTGTACCTTTCGTTACTTTACCTCTTTCTGAGGCTAGCATAGTTGAAACCGCTTTTAATGTTGTACTCTTACCCGCTCCATTTGCTCCAAGTAGTGCTACTACTTTTCCCTTTGGCACTTTTAATGAAACATCATGTAGAGCTAAAATAACATTATCATATGTTACTTCGATATTTTTAATATCAAGTATGTTGGTTGAAGTGTTCATTAAATTTTTTTCTATTACGTTTATATTAAATTTTATTTAAAGGGGGAGTTAAAATAATTTGATTAACTAACTCCCCCTCCAATCGATATTAATTTATCTCTAAATTAATTATCCGCATTTTTTCGGTGTAATATTGTTTTCTTTAGCAAATTTCGCTGCAGAGTCCTCAACTAGACCTCTTATAAATGCAGGATCGCCTGGAGCTTCCCAACCAGTTACCTGATTGAATTTTGTTCCATCCCACTGCATTACAGCAAATTTACCGGCACCTTCATGGTTTGCACATGAAATAGCAAATGGAGCTAACATTCCTCCAACTCCAAGTTCAGTAAGTCTAGCTTCAGTCATGTTTAATGCTTCATAACCATCTCTAAACTCTGCACCAGTTACTGCTTTACCAACTTTGTTATGCATTTTTTGAGCATTTCTTAACGCTTCAATCCACATAACTGCAGCACCTAGTCCTCTATTCCAGTAAACTGAACCAATCCTATTTGGATCAGCCAAGTTACCTTTTCCAGCACCGTATACTTTGTCTTTGATGTCTTTAACCAATGGATATTCTCCTGGTAAAGCATTAGCAACAGCATAAGTTCCCTTAGCTGCATCACCTGCTGGATACATATCCTCTTCGGCAGCACCAAATGTTACGTACATCATTCTATCTCTTGGGAAATTAATTCTAGCAGCATTAGTCATTGCTGTTGAATTCATTCCAGAACCTGCTCCCCAGAAAGTAACCCAATCAGGTTTTTCTTTTCTGATTTGCAGCCACTGAGATTGTTGTTCCAGACCTGGAGGTGGGATTGATATTTCAATCAACTCAACTCCCCAGTCATTACAAATTTTTCTCATAGCTGGTAATGGCTCTCTTCCGTAAGCAGAGTCAATGTGTAAGTGAACGATTTTTTTACCTTTCATCTTATCGATTCCGCCTTCGATTTGTGCCATAAATTTTAATTTAACAGCTATTTGTGACCAGTAGTGACTTGCAGCATTAAATACCCAAGGCCAAACTCTTCCATCAGCACCGTCAGTTCTTCCATAACCATATTGAGCTAAAACAACATTGTCTTTAGCCATACGGTTAATTACAGCGTATGCTCCTGGTGTTCCTAAAGTATCAAACACTACTATTCTTTGACCATCTTTTTCTAAAAGTCTTTGGTAACATTCTACTGTTTTAACAGCGTTATATTCCGTCTCACACTCTTGCCATGTAAGCATTACTCCGTTTACTCCACCTGTCATGTTTACATAGTTCATGTAATCAATTTGAGCCCCGTAGTAACCAGTACCCATTGCTGAGTAAGGTCCGACACGACTACTTGCTACTGGAAAATATTGCGTTTCAGCAGCAGATACACTTTGAGGTAAAGTAAGTGAAGAAAATAAAGCGATAACTACCGTTAGAGTAGAAGTTAGCCTTTTAATCATTTTTGCTAACATTATTCCTCCCTTATGTTTAGTTATGTTAAACATTCTAATAAGCTATAATCTAACCACATAGCTAAGGTTTCTGCAATTAATAATCATTATTAACAAGTGAAACAAAATCGTCACATATAATTAACAATTACAACTTGAGATTGTTAAATAATTTTTAAATAGGAATTATTTTTTAAGAAATTTATAAAAGTTTAATAAATAATAGAAATTAAATGAAAAAAATTTTAATAGTGGAGGGTAATACAGCAGAAGAGAATGGAAGTTTCAAAGAAGCGGGTATTAAAACCCACACTGAAAGTTTAAAGGAAAGTCTAGAATACCTCGATAAAGAATTAATCTTAGAAGTTATAAATCCCTCATCAGATAAAAATATTCAAGTTTTCATTGATAAGCTAAATTCATACGATGGATTAATATGGGGAGGGAGCAGCCTTAACATTTATAACGATACTCCAGAGATCAGAAGACAAATTGAATTTATGAAAAAATGTCAAAATAAAGTTAAAAATATTTTAGGAATTTGCTGGGGCATGCAAGTGGCTGTAACTGCTGCAGGAGGTCAGGTAAAAAAAGCTAACACATCTCATGTTGGTATCGCAAAAGAAATCAAGATAAATGATTACGGTTTAAAGCATCCATTATATAAGGATAAAGAAAAAAGATTTAATTCTCCTGCTTTTAATTATGACGAAGTTGTGAAAATACCTGAAAACGGTATTTGTCTTGCATCAAATAAAGTTAATAAAGTCCAAAGTTTGTATTTTCAAATAAATAAAACTAGAGTTTGGGGTTTGCAATATCACCCTGAAATAACTTATGAAAAAATGATAAGTTTGATTAATTTTAGAAGAAAAAGATTAATTGAATATAGAAAAATATTCAAAAATGAAAATGATCTCGAAAATCACATATCTTTTATTGAAAAAGAAATTCAGACCACAGTCAAAGAAAAAAAAATGTTAGAACTTAAAAATTGGCTTAAAGAATTAAATTAAAATAAACCTTCAATTTGGCCTTTTTGATTTAATTTAATAGTATTAGCGGCGGGTTTTCTTGGCAATCCTGGCATTGTCATTATTGATCCACATATGACTACCACAAATTCTGCTCCTGAGGATAATCTTACTTCTCTTATTGGTATCTCATGATTTGAGGGGGCACCTTTGAGTTTGGGGTCTGTTGAAAAACTAAATTGAGTTTTTGCAATACAAACTGGTAAATTTCCATGACCATTATCTTCAAAAACTTTTAATTGTTCTTTGACTTTATCATCAGCTGTTATTTTGCCAGCCTTATATATTTGTTTAGCAATTAACTCTATTTTATCCCAAAGTTTAAGATTGCTATTATATAAAAATTTAAATTTATTTTTGTTATTTTTGCAGACTTTAACAACTTTTTTTGCAAGATCTTTGGTCCCATTTCCACCTTTAGCCCAATGCTTGCATTCACTTACTTCAACTTTATTTTTTTTACAAAAATTTAAAACAGTTTTAATCTCCTTTTTTGTATCTAGCGCAAAATGATTTATGGCTACTATTGGTTCTAAACCAAATTTTTTTATGTTTGTTATATGCCTTTCCAAGTTTACCAATCCTTTCTCTAACGCCGATATATCTTCTTTTTTTAAGTCTTCTTTTTCAACGCCCCCATGCATTTTTAATGCTCTTATTGTTGCAACAATTACCACACAGCTAGGGCTTAACCCTGCTTTCCTGCATTTTATATTTAAAAACTTTTCTGCACCAAGATCTGCACCAAATCCTGCTTCAGTAACTACATAATCAGATAATTTTAATGCAGATTTTGTTGCAATCACTGAATTGCACCCGTGGGCAATGTTTGCAAATGGACCTCCATGAATAATTGCGGGATTATTTTCTAAACTTTGAGTCACATTTGGTCTGATCGCCTCTTTTAGTAAAACTGTCATAGGACCATGAGCATTAATATCTCTTGCATAAAGTGGGCTCCCTTTTTTATCGTATGCAAAAGTAATATTACCAATTCTTTTTTCTAAATCTTTTAAATCGTTAGATAGACAAAAAATTGCCATTACCTCTGATGCAACTGTTATGTCGAAACCATCAACTCTTTTGAAATCCTTAGCGACTCCACTAGTATTAATATCAATAAATCTAAGTGCGCGGTCATTCATATCCATTACACGTTTCCAAACAATCCTATTTTCATCTATGTTAAGTTTATTTCCCCAATAAATGTGATTATCAATCATAGCCGACAATAAATTATGCGCTGAAGTAATCGCGTGAAAATCACCTGTAAAATGTAAATTTATTTGCTCCATAGGAACCACTTGAGCATATCCTCCTCCAGCTGCACCACCTTTCATTCCAAATGAAGGACCTAAACTTGGTTCTCTTAAACATACAATAGATTTTTTTCCAATTTTATTTAACCCGTCGTTTAATCCAACTGAAGTAGTGGTTTTGCCTTCACCTGCTGGGGTAGGTGTTATAGCGGTCACTAAAATTAATTTACCATCTTTTTTTTTCTTTATTTTTTCTAGAAATTCAAAATTTATTTTTGCAATATGTCTACCCATTGGACTAAATGCACTACTTTTGTCTGGAACATTAATTTTAGCTAGAATTTTACTTATTGGCTTCATCTTAGCTTTTCTAGCTATTTCTATATCTGATTTAACTTTTGCCATTTTGTATTTTTTATAAAGATATTTGATTAGTATATCTTTTTAGTGTTTTTGAAAATATATTATTATTTTTTAGTTTCTTGTGGCAATATAAACACCTATAGTTGCTATAATAAATCCCAGGATATCTAAATAAGTTAATTTTTCATTTAAGAAAAACCATGCCAAAAAAGCAGATGTAGATGGTATTAAAAAAAATATAGATACAGTTTTACTTGCTGAGTTTTTTTTAATTAAAAACATTAAAATTGTAAATGCTCCAAATGAAACAAGAAATATTTGGTGGCTCATTGCTAATAGAAATGTCTTTGTAAAATTAATATATGGTTCAACAAAAAATATAATTATAAGAACATGAAATAAACAACCTCCAGATGCTTGATAAAAATTGCTTACAGCTAAAGGCATATTCTTACTTAATTTTTTTTGCCAAATTGTAGATAAAGTAATTGAAATTAAGGATATTATTGTTGCAATCAGTCCTAAAAGTGGAATTTTAGAGCCTAAATCTATTCCTAAAACTAAGGATGCACCTACAAATCCTAACAAAACACCTATCCATTGTTTTAAATTTACCTTCTCATTCAGTATTGGCCCACTCAATATATTTGTTAAAATAGGTTGAAGAGTTACTATCAAAGCAGCAATCCCCGTTGGCATTCCGATAGAAATTGAATAAAACACACCCCCTAAATAAAGTCCGTGAAAAAGAACTCCACTAAAAATAGTTTCCATTAAATTCTTTTTATTTACAGCTAAGGACTGATTTGAATACAGGGAAAAGATATAAAAACCTATTGCTACAAAAAAAAACCTAAAAGCTAGTGCAGCAAAAGGATCACTATGATCTACAATTGGTTTAGTTGTAATAAATGCAGATGACCATAAAAAAACAAATATGATTGGAAAAACTCTGATCATTTAAAATTTTTAGATTAAAATCTATTATTTTCCAATATTAATCAATAATATTCAATTTTAGTAGTTCACTTTGCTCAGTTTCTTTACACCATAATTCGTAACTTTCACAAATTCTCCATAATTGATCAAAGGCACGTTGTGAAATTTTAAGAGGAAATTTATTTTTGGTATAATATAAATCAGGAAATTGAATTAATTGTTTAATCATCATGTCTTTTTGAACATGCAATAGTTTAATTGTTTCCTCTGGAATTTTATTATTATTCTGATCAATAAAGTCGTTCTTCTTTAATTTTTCCAACCATTCATCATGAAATTTACCACTACTTAATTTTTCAAAAAACTTAGTTTTTATAAAATTTTTAATAGCATCGGAATTGGTATAATCAATATTGTTTTCTTTTATCCTAGAAATTTCTAAATATATTTTTTCTGCAACATATAGCATGTAAGGTCTATCTTTTGACTTCATATATTATTATGTCTTATATTTTTTCATTGCAGCGTTTGCTAGGATCAAATTAGGATCTAAAAATATTTTTGACGTTTTAATTTTGTCAAAAGACTTAAAAGCAAATATTGCAATTGGTAATTCAGTACAACCAAGAATTATTTTTTTACATCTTTTATTTAGCAAATAATTTATAGCAGGTTTGATTATTTTACTTGCTGCTTTTACATCACCCATCTTTACGAATTTTATAGCTCGATTAACCGATTTTTTTTGAATTTTTATCTCTGGAAAAATTAATTTAAAATTTTTATCAAAAAACTTATTATATATTCCAGTCTTTAAAGTACCTTCTGTAGCAAGTAAACCGATTAAAGAATCTTTTTTACAGTTTTTTAATGTATGATTATAAACTTCTTTTGGCATGTTAATAATTGGCAAATTAATTTTTTTTTTTAAATCGTCATACCAATAATGAGCTGTATTGCAAGGTATCACAAGAAACTTGCATCTACTTTTTTTTAATACCTTACATCCTTTTACTAAACTTTTTAAGACAAGCTGATATTTCGTATCATTTTTTTTGTTATTTAATTTTTTCGAAAGATTTTGAGTATTGATATCTATTGACTCTAGTCTTCTTGGGATATTTGCTTTGTTGTAAAGAATAAATAAGGGATAATCTTGATCGATTTTACCTCTATTTAAAATTGTAAGCTTATTACAAAAATCTAATCCTGCCTGTGTTCCCATTCCACCAAGAATACCAATCATAAATTTTTTTATATATTAAAAAATTGAATATTGGCTACAGAAATTTTAAATTCTTAAATCAGAACTTAAAATGATGTAGCCAATAACTGATATTATGAAAATTATGCAGTTTTTAAATTAACTGCTGAAGGACCTTTGGGTCCATCTTCAACATCGAAAGTCAAAGCTTGACCCTCATCTAAACCATTCATACCAGCGTCTCTTACTGCTGAAACATGAACGAATACATCTTTTTCTTTATCGTCTCTTTCAATAAAACCAAATCCTTTGGTCGGATTGAACCACTTTACTTTTCCTTGTAGACTCATATTTTATCTTCTTACTTTTCGTTATATTAATTTAATACTTATAATTAAGTATTCTAGATTTCTTTAAAATTTATGGAGTTTTGTCAACTAAATTGATACTTTTTTGTATTTTTTGTTTCAATCGTTGTTAATTTGCTTTGTATAATATAAAGAGTTTGGATCAGACTTATAATGAGCAAACGGTTTACAGGGTTTAAAATCACAACTTTTAAAGAGTTTTCTAGCAGGTTCAAAAAATTTACCTGCACCAGTTTCAATACTAATTCTTTTAATATTTAGTTTCTTAGCTTCAATAATTAAATATTGAATAAGTTTAATTCCAATATTTTGCCCTCTAAAATTATCGTGGACTCTTATTGATTTAAATTCACCATGTTCTTTATCTAAAAATTTTAAAGCCCCACAACCTATCAATCTATTATTTTTCCATAAACTCCAAAATTTTATTGAGGGGATTTTAAGCCCAGGTATATCCAATACATGAGTACTTTCTTCTGGCGAAGCAGCTCTAAGTTCAATAAAATGCTTTCTCAAAAGTTCATTTACTTCTGGGTGATCAAAATTACCTTCAATTGATTTAAACATTTAAACAAGTTTAGTTATATGACCCATTTTTCTTTTTATTTTAATTTCTTTTTTTTGATAATCAAAAAAAAATTCATTTTCATTTAGTTTTAAATTTTTTCTATAGGGTACAATTTGGTCTCCAATTAAATTAGTCATTTTTGCATTAGAAATTTTTTTAATAGGAATTTTTTTAAGAGAACAAACAGCTCTTATATGATTTTCAAATTGACTAATATTATGTGCATTAATTGTTAAATGACCAGAATTATGAACTCTTGGTGCGATTTCATTTACATATAAATTTTCATTTCTATCAACAAAAAATTCTACACACAAAGTACCAATATACTTTAATTCCTCTGATATTCTAATTGACCAATCTTTAGACTCATCAAACAATTTTTTGCTAATCTCAGCTGGTATTTTTGAGTATTTTAGTATTTGGTCCTCATGAATGTTTTCAATTGGTTCATATATCTCATAATTATTAATACCAAATCTGGTTATAATTACTGAAATTTCTTTTTTAAGTTTTACAAGTTTTTCAAGTATATAACTTAAAGAAAAGTCTATGTTTAAAGTGCTTAAATCTTTCAGCGATCTTACAAGATATTGGCCCTTACCATCGTACCCCATTGTTGTAGTTTTTAAAATTCCAGGTAAAAAATCTACTAATTTTTCTAAATCGGATCTTTTTTCAACGGAAACATATTTTGTTGTTCTTATATTAAGTTTATTTATGAAATCTTTCTCTGTAAGCCTATTTTGAATCAGTCTATTTACATAAGGTTTAGGCAAAACTAGTTTTATCTTGTTCATTTCATTAAGAGTCTCGTAAGGAATATTTTCAAATTCGTAGGTAATTAAATCTACTTTATCGACAAATTCTTTTATTTTATCTTTATCATTATAATCACCATAGATAAAATGATTACAAAAATTTTGAGCTGGTGCTTCTTTGTCATCACAATAAATAATTGTATTTATATTAAGTTTTTTTGCAGCTACAGACAGCATACTTCCCAATTGACCACCGCCAATAATACCTAGATTTATTTCTGACATTATTAAAATTTAGGTTTTTTTTTAACTGATTTTGTTTGCAATTTACGCCAGTTCTTTAATCTTTTTTTAACAACATTATTAGTATTAGCTATAATTGATACTGCCAATAGGCCTGCATTAATTGCTCCATTATCTCCTACCGCTAAAGTGCCAACTGGTATACCCTTTGGCATTTGAACGATTGAAAGTAGACTATCAAGTCCTTTAAGATTTTTACTTTCTATTGGGACACCTAAAACAGGAATAGAAGTTAAGGATGAGATCATGCCCGGCAAATGTGCTGATCCACCTGCGCCAGCTATTATAACTCCGAATTTCTCTTCTTCAGCAGTTTGGGCGAATTCATACATTCTTTTTGGTGTACGATGAGCTGAAATTATTTTTGTCTCAAATTTAATGCCAAATTTTTTAAGTACCTTAGTACACAAAGCCATGGTTTTAGCGTCAGACTGGCTACCCATTACTATAGCAACTTTTAAATTATTATTCTTTTTCATGATTATTTGTTTAAACTTTATTTCAAAAATAGATAAAAATATCAATAAAATTTATATTTTATAAAATATTATCGATGTAATTTTAAAGATTATGATTGAGGATAAAGAAATTGAGGAAAAATATATTAAGGAATTAGATGATATTTGTGATGAATGTAAAACCAAAGATGAAAGCGTTTCTCAAAACTTAATTCTTACAGGTTTTAAAATTTGCAAATCTTGTAGAGTATCAAAAACAATTTTTCCTATTTAGATAGAATTTACTGGCATCATATTCATTCTGCTCATAACAAATGAGATTGATAAAAAAACAATAATTAGGAATGACAAAAAAACTATTCCAAAAGATTTTAAATTTGATTTAAGACTGAGAATTTGTTTTGTTGAAATGATTAAAGCGGCAAAAATCCAGAATTGAGTTAATAATATTATAGGTATCATTAAATCTGGAGTAACTGCAAAAAATCTCAATAGGCCAGGTGCATGAGCAAATCCAACAGACGTTAAAACTTTTTTAAAAGGTGTTTTAGTTTGTTTATCTGGAAATAGTTTTACACCAATTACAAAGATTAAAATTGCCCAGATAAACCAGGTAATTATCGCTGTTAATCCAGACATTGCAACAGCCGTTTTAATTATATTATTTGCTGCAATTGCACCTGCTATACCATCTAATATCATTATTAAGCCAGCAAAATATATTGCAGCCTCGCCAAAATTTTTACTATCGGTGTAAAGAGATTTATCTAATTTAATAGATTTAAAGATTATATTAAGAAACTCTCCAAACATTTAATTTTTTTTATCTTTTTGCTCTTTATATGAAACGATTAATGGGAAAAGTATTAAAACAATTATGATAGTAATGCAAACTACAATTAAGAAACCTTTTGTCATAAGTAACTTAAATTGATTATACCCTTAAATTTTTAGCCTGTAGACACTTCTCTTGTATTAGCGTTATATGACTCTTTAAATGGTATATCTGTAACCACTGCATCAACTGGTTTGCCAGGAGTTTTAGAATATTTTTCAGGTAAATGAACTTTATATTTTGTGCCCACTTTTCCTTTTGGAAAACCATTTGCATTAAGAGTTCCATCAAAAGGTACATATCCCATCGCGATATTTATCTTTTTTTCTGGATGATACCAAGGGGAAGTAATAAATCCAACTGGATCTCCGCCATTTTCATTTGATATTAACCAAAAATCAGGGGCGTAGTCATCAATCGGTTTTCCACCCATTTCAAGCCCAACCAATTGTAACTTATAAGGTTTTTTTCCAGCTTTGAGTTCTGCTCTCATTTTTTCTAAAACTGCCTTACCCACATAATCAGATTTTTTATTCCACTCGCCTTTACCTGATAAAGAAACTTGATAACCTAAATTACATTGAAAAGGATTATGTTGTTGATCCATATCCTGTCCCCAAGATAGTATACCTGCTTGTATTCTTCTGTGATGAGCAGGAGCAATAACCATCAAATTATGTTTCTTTCCAACTTTAAGAACAGCATTCCACATTTCATCGGCATATAGGGTTGCATCTCTTAAATAAATTTCATATCCAGCTTCGCCTGAAAAACCTGACTGAGAAATAACACAACTCCTTCCAGCCACTTTAACTTCAGCTAATCCATAAAAAGGCATATTTTCTAAATCAACTTGATCTCCTAATAAGTCTTTCATAAGTGCTTTTGATTTAGGACCTTGTATTTGTACAGGGCATGCATCTATTTCATCTATAGTGCAATTAAATCTTCCATCTGCATTTACACCTTGCAAATACATCCCAATATCAGAGTCTGATAATGAAAACCAAAATTCATCTTTTGAAATTCTTAGAAGAATTGGATCATTCAAAACACCACCATATGCATTACATAAAATTACATATCTTGCTCTCATTGTTGAGATCTTAGTTGCGTCTCTTGTGATTACGTAATCGACAAATTTTTCTGCATCAGGACCTTTAACTTGTATTTGTCTTTCAACAGCAACATTCCACATTGTAACATGATTTACAATAGCATCATATTCCACCATAGCCCCACCATCTTCTGGTTTAACATAGCCTCTTGGATGATAAATACGATTATAAACAGTTGCTCTCCAACATCCAGCTTGCATTGATAAATGCCAATAAGGTGATTTTCTTACCCTTGTAGAAATCAACATTTCAACTTTTGTCGGACCACTTTGCCTTAAATTGTATGGAACTTTTCGATCTGATTGATCTACTGAAGTAACATGCTTTAATTTTGTATAGTCAAATTCTTTAGACATAACTATTCTCCTTCAACCACTTGTTAGTTTCCTTCAAGCCGCCGAATGTATAAATGTGAAAGAAATCAGTATGTGATTTAAGTTTCTCAATTAAATCATTAGGGTCTTTAGGTTTCAATAAATCTAAAGCCTTAGTAAAATTAGATTTAAGAAAATTTAAGGAATTTTTTGCTCCTACAATGTTTGCAAACTTAATTAAGCTTGATATTTTAAGAGGGCCAGTAATTCCTACATGCACTGGTACGCTTTGTTTAGATACAAAATCTATAATAGGCTGGGGATCTAATAACCACTGTGTTACTATATAATCAGCATAAGGCTTTTTATCTATCATAGCTTTTTCTAAATCTGAATCGGATATATCAGGACTCCCCTCTGGGTGTCCAGCAATTCCTATTGTCATCTTCTCAAAATAACCAGTTTCTAAAAGTTGAAACGAGCTATCGAATTTTCCCATTGGTTCTCTTCCACCACCAATTACTAGAACTTGTTTAACTCCACCGTCTTTACACCTTGAAACATAATCTTTTAGTTGCATTTCATTCTGCATTGATCTCGCTGGAAAGTGAGGAACTGGATTGAAACCTTTCTTAACTAACTCAACTGCTTGTTGTGCTGTCTCTTTATAGTCCCCACCGGGTAACATTGTTATGTAAATATCTTTAACTGGAGGAACAGTATTTAGGTCTGTAGTTGGGCCTATTTCTAAAGAAAAGTTCATTTAATAGGATGATTATCTTTTTTAAAAAAGCTGTCAAAGAAATTCAGCTTGATAGAATCGATTTTTATTGTCACAAAACGATTATGAAAATTATTTTAATAATGGGCCTGCCTGGGTCAGGAAAAACAACCTTGGCTAATGAGTTGGCTCCATTACTTAATGCCAAAAGATTAAACGCTGACGAAGTTAGAAAAGAGGCAAATGACTGGGATTTTTCAGAGGAAGGAAGAAAAAGACAATCAAAGAGAATGGCTGATTTTGCCTTAAAGCTTAAAGAAGATGGAAGTTTTGTTGTAGCTGATTTCATATGCCCTACACCTGAGGCTAGGAAATTATTTCCTGCGGACTTTATCATTTGGGTTGATACTATTAATGAGGGAAGATTTGAAGATACTAATAAAATGTTCGTAAAGCCTGAAAAGTACAACTTTCATGTTACTTCACAAGATGCTAAAAATTGGGCTCCAAAAATATTAAAAGAGATTAAAAATGACCTATAAGTGGGACAATAAAAAACCAACTGCTCAGATGTTAGGAAGGTGGCAACCCTTTCACGATGGTCATTATGCATTATTTAAAGAAATTTTAAAAAAAACAGGTCAAGTTTGTATACAGATTAGAGATGTTCAGGGCGTTGATGATAATCCATTTGATTTTGTAACTGTAAAAAAAAATATAGAGGATAGACTTAAACCTGAATTTGAAGGACGATACAAAATTGTGTTGGTACCAAATATAACATATATTTGTTATGGTAGGGGTGTAGGTTATCAAATTGAAGAAATTGAGCTCTCAAAAGAAATTCAAGAAATCTCTGCAACTAAAATAAGAGCCAAGATGAGAGAAGAAGGTAAATTAAAATAATAATTAATGAATGTTAAAGTTGTAAAATTAAAAGACATTTCACGAATAATTATTAATGAACCAAAAACATACAATTCTTTATCATTAAAAAATTTAAATGATCTCATCAAAGTTTTTAAAAAATTAGATTACGATAGAAAAACAAAAGTAATAATTCTTGAGGGAGCAGGAAAAGGTTTTAGTGCAGGTCATAATTTAAAAGAAGTAAGAAACTTAAAAAGCAAAAAAAAATATCAAAGATTATTTAATTTATGCTCAAAACTAATGCTGCTGATAGTTGAAGGTAGAAAACCAGTAATTGCAAAAGTGCATGGAGCAGCTTATGCAGCAGGATGTCAATTAGTTGCCAGTTGTGATTTGGCCTATAGCACTAAAGAAGCATTATTTGCTACTCCAGGGGTAAACATCGGTTTATTTTGTAGTACACCTATGGTTGCTGTTAGTCGAAAAGTTAACAGAAAACCAATGATGAAGATGTTATTAACTGGAGAACCAATTAGAGCAAATTATGCAAAAGAAATTGGATTGATTAATGATTATTTTCCAAAATCAAAGTTAAATAAAGAAGTTTTAAAAATTGCAAAAAAAATTGCATCTAAATCTAATCTTACAATTAAAATTGGAAAACAAACTTTTTATAAGCAATTAGAAATGCCACTCAGAAAAGCTTACGCACACACAAGTAAGATGATGACAATAAATATGATGGCAATGGATGCAAAAGAGGGAATTTCTGCTTTTATAGAAAAAAGGAAACCAGTTTGGAAAAATAAATAAGATGGCAGAGACTAAAGATATTTTAACTAAATATAAAAATATTGCTTTAGTCGGTGCAAGTAAGAACTTAGAAAAAACTTCATCAATTGTAATGAAATATCTTCAAAATAATGGTTATAAAGTTTATCCAGTCAATCCAAATATTAGAGGTGAAAAAATTCTAGGTGAGAAAGTATATGCAAAAGTTTCTGAAATTAATGGACAAGTGGATATAATTGATGTTTTTAGGCCATCAAATGAAGCTGTTGAAATTGCTAACGAAGCAGTCAAAATAAAAGCAAAAGTCTTGTGGTTACAGCTAGATATCAAAAGTTCTGACGCTAGAAAAATAGCTGAGGCAAATAATATAATTTATGTTGAGAATAAATGTACTAAGATTGAGATTGAGAAATATCTTAATTAAAAAATATTCTTAAAATATGCTCAATAAATATTTAAAATTATTAATTATTTTTTTCATTTCAACTTCAATTTCAAAAGCCGAACTAATTAAGCCTAATAGCTCTATTCAACCAGCCGAAGTTGTTAAGATACAGTTACTTGGTTTACAAAAAAATAACGAAAAATTTAACGATAGTGGTATAGAACAAACCTGGAATTTTGCTCACCCTAATAATAAACAAGCTACAGGACCCCTAGATAGGTTTAAGAAGATGATCAAAGGCAATAATTATCAAATGATGATAAATCATTTAAGTCATACTATTACTCAAACTAGATCAGGAGATAGCTGGGTTCAATTTGAGGTTATTTTATTAGATAAAGAAAAGATTTATCATAAGTTCAATTGGCAAGTTGAAAAATACTTGGGGGATGGACCTCTAAATAACTGTTGGTTGACAACAATGGTTTCAAGTCCCGAACCATTAGGAAGTTCAATTTGAGATCATTTATACAATTTTGTTTCGAAATGAATAAAAATTTAGTAGGAATCATTTTATGAAAACGAAAACAAAAGTAGTTGTAGTAGGTGGAGGAGTTGTTGGTGTTAGTGCACTTTATCATTTAGCTAAAAAAGGGTGGTCAGATGTTGTTTTAGTTGAGCGTAAAGAATTAACTTCAGGTTCAACTTGGCATGCTGCTGGACTATTACCTCTATTTAATATGAGTTATTCAGTTGGTCAGCTACATAAATATGCTGTTAATCTTTATAAAACATTAGAAGAAGAAACGGGAAAAAATGTTGGGTTTAGTGTTGTTTCAAACATACGTCTCGCAAGTACGAAAGACAGGATGGATGAATATCATCAGTATGCAGGAGTAGCAAAAACTATAGGGGTTGATGTAAAATTTTTAACACCTCAACAAGTAAAAGAAATTTGGCCTTTGTGTCATACCGATGATTTAATTGGAGCCATTCAACATCCAGAAGATGGATATATTCAACCAGCAGATTTAACACAAGCTCTTGCAACAGGGGCAAGAAATAGAGGTGCTGAAATTTATCGTAATACTACTGTTTTATCAATGAGACAAACAAAGGATGGATGGATTGTTGAAACTGACAAAGGATCGATTGAATGTGAACATGTGATTTCTTGTTCAGGTAATTTTGCTAGACAAACTGGAGAAATGGTAGGACTAGATATTCCAGTTATACCTGTAGAGCATCAGTACATTGTTACTGAACCTCATCCTGAAATTCAAAAAAGAAAAAAAGAAGGACTACCGGAGATGGGAGTTTTAAGAGATAGTGATAGTAGATGGTATATGAGAGAAGAAGCTGGTGGATTAATTCTAGGCCCATATGAAGATGGTGCTCCTGCTTGTTATGTTGAAGGTCCATCAAAAAATTCAGAGTATGAATTATTTCAAGAAGATTTAGATAGACTTGCTCCACATATTGAAGGCGCAATACATCGTGTGCCTGCTTTTGGTGAAGTTGGTGTTAAAAAAGTTTACAACGGGGCAATTTGTTATACTCCGGATGGAAACCCGATAGTTGGTCCTGCCTGGGGATTAAAAAACTTTTGGATTAATGAAGGTCATAGTTTTGGAATTACTGCTGCGGGTGGAGCAGGTTGGCAATTGGCAGAATGGATCATTGATGGTGAACCAACAATTGATATGCTTGGCGTTGAGCCAAGACGTTATGGTAATTATGCGACTAAGTCTTATTTAAAAGCAAAAAACGAAGAGGCTTACAGTCACGTTTTTATCGTTCATTATCCCGACGAAGAAAGACCAGCTGCAAGACCACTTAGAACATCACCTTGTTACGAAAGAATGAAAGAACTTGGAGCAGTTTTTGGTCAAAAATTTGGTTGGGAAAGACCAAATTTTTTTGCAACTGATGGCATGGAACAAAAAGATGATTGGTCGTTTAGAAGATCTAAATGGTTTGATGCAATTAAAAGAGAATGTGAAAACGTGAAAAAAAACGTCGGGCTTTTAGATATGACTGCATTTGCAAAATGTAGAATTAGAGGTTCAAAAGCAGAGGAGTTTTTAGATTATTTAGTTGCAAATAAACTACCTAAAAAGATCGGTAGAATAAATTTATGCCATGCCCTTAACACAAAAGGTGGTGTGCATTCAGAATTTACAATTATGAAAGAAGCAGAAAATAGTTACTATCTTGTATCAGCGGGTGCAAATTTAAGATTAGACCACGATTGGATCCAAAAATGGATGCCAACGGATGGATCAGTTATATTTGAGGATCTTACAAATAGCACTGGAGTTCTTGTAGTTGCGGGACCAAAAGCAAGAGAACTGATGCAGAAAGTTTCAACAGATGATTTTTCAAATGAAAACTTTAAATGGCTTACCGCTAAAAATGTCAATGTTGGATATGCACCAGTAAATGCAATGCGAGTAAATTTTGTTGGAGAGTTAGGATGGGAGCTCCATCATCCGATTGAATATCAAAATCATATTTTTGATAAGTTGATGGAAGCCGGTAAAGACTTAGGACTGAAACCTTTTGGTATACGAGCGATGAACAGTTTAAGAATTGAGAAATCTTACAAACTTGTAGGTACAGAATTGTCAATTGAATATTCTCCATATGAGTCAGGTTTAGATAGATTTGTTCACCCAAATAAAGGCAACTTTATTGGTTTAGAAGCGCTTAATAAATGGAGAGAAAAAGGTTTTGATAATAAATTAGTAACTCTTGAAGTTCATAATACAACAGACTCGGATGTTTTAGGAAACAATCCAATTTATAAAGATAATAAAGTAGTTGGAAGAGCTACAGGTGGTGAGTATGGTTTTAGATTAGATAAATCAATCGCACTTGCAATGGTCAAACCTGATTTAGCCAATGTTGGTGAAAAACTAAAAGTTGATATACTGGGAAAAATGTATGAGGCAACAATTTTGGAAGAAAGCCCTTATGATAATGAAAATAAATTATTGAGAGCTTAATGAAAATCCTAGTCGCAGTCAAAAGAGTTATTGATTATAACGTTCAAATAAGAGTTAAAGAAGATAACTCCGGGGTAGTTACTGACAATGTTAAGATGTCTACAAATCCTCCAGATGATAATGCAATAGAGGAAGCAGTAAAAATTAAAGAAGCAGGCAAGGCTAAAGAAGTTGTAGCAGTTTCGGTTGGAGAAGAAAAGGCACAAGAAACTGTAAGAAAAGCATTAGCTGTTGGAGCTGATAGAGGTATTTTAGTAAAAGTTGATGGGGTAATAGAACCTTTGGCGGTTTCCAAAATTTTAAAAAAGATTGTTGAAAAAGAAAAGCCAGATCTAGTTTTTATGGGTAAACAAGCTATTGATGATGATTGTAATCAAACCGGTCAAATGTTAGCTGCGCTATTAAATTGGCCACAAGCAACATTTGCATCAAAAATAGAAGTAAAAGAAAAAACTTTAGAGGTCACTAGGGAGGTCGATGAAGGACTGGAGACTATTGAGGTGAACGTACCTGCTATAGTTACTTGTGATTTAAGATTAAACGAACCAAGATATGCCTCTTTGCCAAATATAATGAAGGCTAAGAAGAAACCTATAGAGCAAATAAGTGCTGGTGATCTTGGAGTCGACGTAAAATCAAGAATAGAGCAAATTAAAGTAGAAGAGCCACCAAAAAGAAAGGCTGGGATTAAAGTCGCAAGTGTTGAAGAATTAGTTCAAAAATTAAAAAATGAAGCTAAAGTAATATAATGTCAGTTTTATTAATAGCAGAACATAACAATAAAGAAGTTAAACCTTTTACTTTTAATGCAATTTCTGCTGCATCTCAAATTAATGAAGATGTTCATGTTTTAGTAATTGGGTCAAATTCTGAAGAGGTAGCAAAATCAATTTCTCAGGTTCCTAATGTTAAAAAGGTTATAAATGTAAATAATCCAATTTATGAAAATTACATAGCAGAAAACTACACATCAGTTATTATAAAACTTTCTGGAAATTATTCACATATAATATGTTCAGCTAATACTTTTGGAAAGAACTTAATGCCAAGAGTTGCGGCTTTACTAGATGTTTCTCAGATAAGTGATATTACGAAAGTAATATCTGAAGATACATTTCAAAGACCAATTTATGCAGGTAACGCATTTGCTACAGTAAAAAGCAATGATAAAATAAAGTGTGTAACAATCAGACCCACATCTTTTGACCCTGCTCCAACATCTGGTGGGTCAGCTGAAATACAAAATGGTGATGCTGCTGAAGCAACAGAAATTAGTAAATTTATAAAAAAAGAGGAAATCAAATCAGATAGACCAGAATTGGGAACTGCTAGAGTAGTCGTTTCTGGTGGCAGAGGTATGCAAAGTGGTGAAAATTTTAAATTAATTACTGCTGTTGCGGATAAACTTAATGCCGCTATCGGTGCTTCGAGAGCTGCAGTTGATGCAGGTTATATAACAAATGATCATCAAGTTGGACAAACTGGCAAAGTAGTTGTGCCAGACCTATACATTGCTGTAGGAATTTCTGGTGCTATTCAGCATTTGGCTGGAATGAAAGAGAGCAAAGTAATTGTTGCTATAAATAAAGATGGGGAAGCTCCAATTTTTAGTGTTGCAGATTATGGTTTAGAGGCGGATTTATTTGATGCACTACCAAAATTTTTGGAAGAATTGAACAAATTAAACACTATACAAAAATAATATAATCTGTAAAAAATTACTCTATGTCCAGAGAGAAAATGGAATATGATGTTGTTATTGTAGGTGGTGGTCCATCTGGATTAACAACTGCAATTAAATTAAAACAATTAAACTCAGAATTAAACATTTGTATTTTAGAAAAGGCATCGGAGATTGGTGCTCATATATTAAGTGGAAATGTTTTTGAAACTAGAGCTCTAGATGAATTGTTTCCAAACTGGAAAGAATTAAATGCACCAATCAAAACCAAAGTTACTAAAGAAAAATTTTTATTTTTAAGTAAAACAAAATCATTAAGTTGGCCAACTTGGTTATTACCGTCTGTTCAACAAAACCATAAAAACTATATAATTAGTCTTGCTAATTTGTGTAGGTGGTTAGCAGAACAAGCGGAAAGTTTGGGTGTCGAAATTTTTCCAGGCTTTCCCGCTAGTGAAATTTTATATAATGAAGACGGTTCAGTTAAAGGTGTGGCCACTCAAGATATGGGAGTAGATAAAGACGGAAATAAAAAAGATAGTTTTGAACCTGGGATAGAATTGTTAGGAAAGGTTACTGTATTTGCTGAAGGATGCAGAGGACATTTAGGAAAACAATTAATTAAAAAGTTTGAACTTGATAAAGGAAAAGATCCTCAACAGTATGGAATTGGTTTTAAAGAAATTTGGGAAATAGAAGATAAAAATCATCATGAAGGAATGGTTATACATAGTGCTGGTTGGCCATTGGATAACAGCACTTACGGTGGAAGTTTTATCTATCATGCTGAAAACAAACAAATTTTTTTAGGATATGTAATTGGATTAGATTATAAAAATCCCCATTTATCACCATTCGATGAATTTCAGAGATTTAAAACTCATCCAGCCATAAAAAAAATGATAGAGGGAGGAAAAAGAATTTCTTATGGTGCAAGAGCATTGATTGAAGGTGGTTTCCAAAGTTTACCAAAAATGTTTATGCCTGGTGCATTACTCATTGGATGTGATGCTGGAACATTAAATATGCCAAAAATAAAAGGTTCTCATACTGCTATGAAAAGTGGAATAATAGCTGCTGAAGCAATTAATGAACACATCAAAAATGATAAGGATTTGTCTAACTTTGAGGAAAAGTTCAAACAAAGTTGGCTATATGATGAGTTATATAAAGCTAGAAATGTAAAACCTAGTTTTAGCTGGGGTTTAATATTGGGGATTATTTTTACAGGAATTGACCAAATTCTGTTTAGAGGCAAACTTCCATTCACATTAAGACATAAACATGCAGATCATCAGACATTAAAATCAGCTAAAGAGATGCCCAAAATTGATTATCCTAAACCAGATAATATTCTTACTTTTGATAAAACAAGCTCTGTTTATCTAACAGGCACCAATCATGCCGATAATCAACCAGTTCACTTGAAATTAAAGGATCCAAATTTACCCATTAATTATACTTTAGAAGAATATGATGAGCCTGCCCAAAGATATTGTCCAGCAGGTGTTTACGAGGTTCAAACAGAAAATAATATTAATAAATTTGTAATTAATTCTCAAAATTGTATTCACTGTAAAACTTGCGATATCAAAGAACCATCACAAAACATTACTTGGGTTACACCTGAAGGTGGAGGTGGACCAAGATATGGGAACATGTAATTAAGACAAATCTATTGCAAATTTTTTTAATGTTTCAATTGGAAGTAACTTTAAAGTATTTTCATGAGTACTCTTTAGATAAATAGGACAACCTTTTCCAGCTTCCACAGCTCTTGCATACCAAGTTGCACAAACACACCAACCATCACCATCTTTAAGTCCTGGAAATCCAAATTCAGGGTGAGGTGTAATTAAATCATTACCAGCATCTTTACACCATTCTAAAAATTCTGTAGTTACTTTTGCACAAACAGTATGCAAACCATGATCATTTTCATCGGTATTGCAACATCCATCTCTATACCAGCCAGTTAAAGGGTTATTAGAACAAAGCTCTAAATCCTCACCTAAAACGTTTTTTTGAATTTTATCCATTAAAAATATCTAATGTTTTTTTATCAATATCTACATTAAAAGAAAAAGATCTTCGCTCTCCCTCTCTTTTAAAAGGGTAAGCGGTATGCATTAAATTGTTTGGAAATAAAATCATATCACCAACTTTTGGATTATGATTAAATAAACTATCACTTAAAAATGATTTTGAGCCATGGATAAAATCTATAGTTCCATTTGTTTTAAGTCTTTTTTTACTTTTAGTAATATTTTTGGGTATTTTTAAATAACCAACACCTGAAATATTACCACTATGAAAATGAATTGGATTATACTCATTTTTAAATTGTCTCACCACCCAAAGACTTTTAAGATTTATCCTTTTAACATTTCTTTTAGAACTTTGCTTTATATATTTCTTGATATTATCTTTAACAAATTTTAAAAGATTCTTTTTGATAAATTTATTATCTAATTTTACTTCTTGCATCACTTGACCAACCAATTTTTTTGAGTAATCACTTTTTTTTAATCTCTTTTTATCACTTATAATTTTATCTACTTCCAAATTGATATTATTTATAATTTTTTTCGGAATTTTGACTATAGCAATCTTAGGGCCAAACGGGCTTAACACTTTCATAAGTCTTATATCTTAGTGGGATTTGGTTGACCTTTATAAACTTTTTCTGGATCAAACTTTTTTTCTTTTTCTAAAAATTTCATTTCAACTTTACGTCCATTATCGATAGGTCCTAAGGGAATTGATCTATAAAAACATGATCTATAACCGACATGACAACTTGCACCATCACCAATATCTACTGTTAACCATATAGAATCTTGGTCATCATCAATTCTTATTTCATTTACTTTTTGAGTAAAACCGCTTGTTTTTCCTTTATGCCAGATAGCATTTCTTGATCGACTAAAATAATGAGCCTCTTTTGTTTCAATTGTTTTTTTTAGCGCCTCAACATTCATATAGCTGTGCATTAAAATCTCTTTTGTTTTTGCACACATTGTAATAACTGGAATAAGTCCATCATTATCAAATTTTGGAGATAGAAGATTGCCTTCTTCGATTTCGACTACATTTTCTCTTTTTTTGAACATATACAGTTATTATGTAGCACATATAGCTATATTTTAAATATTTTAAAATTAACAAAATATAGGTATAAAACTCTGCATGAAACTTGTTAAAGATACAGATATCAATAAACAGAAAAATAAAATCTCAGATAAAGAAGCTGAGGACGCTTTTAAAACAATCTTAGCTTGGATGGGTGAAGACCCAAACAGAGAGGGCTTATTGGAAACTCCAAAAAGAGTAGTTAAAGCCTTTAAGGAGTACTTTAGAGGATACAACGAGGATCCTAATCAAATTTTAGATAAAACATTTGGAGATGTTGATGGTTATGATGATATGGTCATCCAAAAAAATATTTCCGTGCAAAGTCATTGTGAACACCATATGGCACCTATCATAGGAAAAGCACATGTTGCATACATTCCTAAGGATAGAGTAGTTGGCTTAAGTAAATTGGCTAGAGTTGTTGAAGTATTCTCTAAAAGACTTCAAACACAAGAGAGACTTACTATGCAAATTGCGAATACCCTTATGCAGTCTTTAGATGCCAAGGGAGTAGCTGTTACAATAGATTCAACTCATCAATGTATGACCATGAGAGGTATTAAGAAAGAGCAAGCTACAACTGTTACAAATTATTATTTAGGTCAATTTAAAGATGATCTAAGTTATCAAAATAGATATCTAAGATTTATAAGTATATCAAAAGAGTAAAGTGTCAGATCAATTTAAAGCATTAGTTTTAGATCAAAAAGGTGAAGAATTTATAAGAGAAGTAAAATCTATCGATAAAAGTTTCTTAAAACATGGGGATGTTACAGTCAAAGTAGATTTTTCAGACTTAAATTTTAAAGATGGCATGATTTTAAAAAATGGTGGGCGGTTAGTAAAAGAGTTTCCCCACATCCCTGGTATCGATTTCTCAGGAACTGTAATTGAAAGTCAAAATTCAAAATTTAAGGAAGGTGATGAGATAATTTTGACAGGATTTAGGGTTGGAGAAATATTTTATGGTGGATACTCACAAATTGCAAAAGTCAATGGAGATTTCTTAGTAAAAAAACCAAAAAACTTAACAAGTAAACAAGCTATGACTTTAGGTACTGCAGGTTTCACATCTTTAATGGCAGCATTCGCTATAAAAGCAAGAGAAGAGTTGTTACTTGGTGAAAAAGTAAAAAATGTTTTAGTCACAGGAGCAACAGGCGGTGTAGGAAGTGTTGCTGTGATGATTTTAAATAAAATGGGTTATGAGGTTACGGCTGTTTCTGGAAAAGACTCAAAAACAGAGTATTTGAAATCACTTGGTGCAAAAAACGTTATAAATCGCGCTGAATTTGATAAAGATCCAAAATTAATTGATAAAGGCTTATGGGATGGGGTCGTTGATACTGTTGGTGGAAAAATTTTAGCCAACGCAATAGTGCAAACAAATCCAACAGGTATTATAGCAGTTTGTGGTAATGCAAGTACGAATGAACTTAACACCAATGTTATTCCGTTTATGTTAAGAGGTATAAAACTTTGGGGCATGGACTCTGCAAACTGCAGTATTAAAAGAAGAGAATTTATTTGGGGAGAAGCAGCTAATTTAATTGATTTTGATTTATTAGAAAAGTCTATTCAAATAATAAGTTTAGAGGAATTGATTGAAACTTATCCTAAAATACTTAAAGGTGAGATCACTGGAAGAGTTTTAATTGATTTAAACAAATAATGGATTGGGATAAATTAAAAATCTTTCATGCTGTTGCAGAAGCTGGTAGTTTTACTAGTGCAACTGTCAATTTAAATCTAAGTCAGTCAGCTATAAGCAGACAAATACAATCCCTTGAACAAGATTTGAAAGTTCAATTATTTGAAAGGCACGCAAGGGGATTAACACTTACTGAAAATGGTGAGTATGTTTTCAAAACTGCACATGAGGTAATTAGCAAGTTAAAAGAGGTAGAAACTTCATTAGGTGATCAAAAAAATAAACCTACTGGTAAATTAACTATCACCACTGTTAGAAGTTTTGGTACACATTGGTTAACTCCTAGAATACAAGAATTTATGAGACTTCATCCAGAAATAGAGATCGAACTTGTATTTGATGATAAAGAATTAGATTTGAGCACAAGACAAGCAGATATAGGTATTTTTATGAGAAGACCTAAACAGCTTAATTACATTCAAAAAAAATTAGTTGATATTAAATACTATATTTATGGTTCAAATAAATACCTTGAAAAAAATGGAATGCCTAAAACTATAGGAGATTTGAACAAGCATAAGTTTATCTCATTTGGTAAAGGAGCACCATCTCCAGTTTATAATCCAGATTGGGCTTTAAAACTTGGTATGCACGATGGCAAAAAAAGAAAAACTATAATGAAAGTTAACAGTGTTATGGGTTTACTCTTAGCTGTTGAGTCTGGAGTTGGTTTAGCAGCATTACCTGAATATTTAGTAAGTGACTCAAACAAAGTTATAAAGGTATTACCAAAATCTGAAGGTCCAATTACAGAAGCCCATTTTGTGTATCCTCAATCCTTAAAAAATACCGCTAGAGTTCAAGCATTTAGAAATTTTTTATTCAGTAAAATTGGCGACTGGGAAGCTTAATCGGGCATTTTTAGATAATTCTCTATAAGATTATCCGTGTGCGACATTGTTGCGATTGATTATCATTATCATTGCGAATAGTTATCATTTTCAACTAAATAATGCGGAGAAATGGAGAACGAATGAAAAAAGTAACGATTTTTGCAATAATCACATCTTTATTTGTATCAACTTTTTCTATCGCAAATGAAGTTAATGTTTTTAATGCAAGACATTACAAAGCAGACTCAGAACTTTATTCCAAGTTTACAAATTTAACTGGCATAAAAGTAAATTTAATTAATGGCAAATCTGGTGCCTTAGAAAAAAGAATAATTAGCGAGGGTGCAGATACTTCGGCCGACCTTTATATCACAGCAGATGCTGGAAGGTGTGGTGCTATGGATGCGAAAGGCACACTTCAAGGTGGTTTAACATCCCCTGCTATTAAAGCAGCTGTTCCAAAAACTTTTAGAACAAGCAAGTGGGTTGGAATCGCAAAAAGAGCAAGAATAATTTATTATTCACCTGAAAGAGTAACTGGCGCTGAATTATCTGGAATGACTTATGAAGGTCTAGCTGATCCTAAATGGAAAGGTAGATTAGTAATTAGAAAATCTAGCAATATTTACAACAAATCTCTTGTAGCATCATTGATAAAAAACAATGGAAAAGCTGCAACAGCTGCATGGGCTGAAGGAGTTGTTGCTAATATGGCAAGAACACCAACCGGTAATGACAGAGCTCAAATAATGGCAGTGGCTGCTGGTGAAGCAGATATTGCAGTGGCTAACACATACTATTTAGCTCTGATGTTATCTGGAAAAAAAGGTGCAGAACAACAAGAAGCAGCTAAAAAAGTTAAAGCTTTTTTCCCTAATCAAAATGACAGAGGAACACACATGAATGTTAGTTGTGCAGCCTTAGTAAAAGGTGCACCAAATAAAACTAATGCTGTCAAACTTGTAGAGTTTTTATTAACTCCGCAGTCTCAGGAGCATTTTACAAATAATACTTTTGAGTTTCCAATGATTGATGGTGTTTCACCAAGTCCACTAGTTGTTAATAACTTAGGATTAGATTTCAAACAAGACATGAAGACTAAACTAGATTCTTATGGAAAAAATCAAGCTGCCGCAGTAGAGGTTATGACAGCCGCTGGTTGGAAGTAAGTATGGTAAAAGAAAAAGAAAAATTTATTTCTGAAGTTGATTTTAATAAATCTTCGGTTGCATGTTCCCCATGTTTAATTGAGTGTAAAAAAATCAATGAAAGGATAAATAAAAGAAAAATAACAGAAATTAAGACTGAGGAGGTTCCGCATATCCTAAAAGTATTTAATTTTTGATTTTCTTAAATAGTGTCCACTATTAGTGAAAGTTAATTGTGGACACTTTACTTTTTCCATGTTTATAAGGCGGATTATAATATGAAATTCAATAGTTGGTTTGTTTCATCTTTTTTAATTTCTTTAATTGTACTAATTCCAGTGATAACTGTATTTGCAAGTTTTTTTGAAGCTACTTCTAATTATTATGAAATATTAAAAAATACTTTTTTAATTGAGTATATTTTTAATTCACTTACTCTTTTGTTATCAGTCTTATTACTTACATTTATTATTGGTACTGGTGCAGCTTACCTAGTATCTTTCTATGAATTCCCAGGAAGTAATTTTTTTAAATGGGCATTGATATTATCTTTTGCAGTCCCACCCTACATTTATGCATACTCTTTAACTGCCTTTTTTGAAAATTATGGAACTGCATTTACAATTTTAAAAAACCTATTTGGCGAGGCAAATTATAATAAAAATATTCCTAAATTTGATGGTATGTTTGGAGCGATATTATCAATATCTCTCTCTTTATATGCATATGTATATATACTTGCCAGGGCATCATTTTTATATCAGTCGCAAAATCTTATTGATCTCGGAAAAAATTTAGGCTTTTCAAGATTTAAATCCTTTTTTAAAGTAATATTGCCTGCAGCAAGACCGGCTATAGTTGCGGGTTTATCTTTGGTAGCAATGGAAACTTTAGCAGAGTTCGGTGCAGTTGACTTTTTTTCAATAAATACTTTGACTACAGGTATTTATAACTCCTGGATTTATTTTGATGATTTAGCTTTTGCTAATCGAGTATCCTTTTTTTTATTATTATTTATATTTTCTTTATTTATTTTGGAAAATTTATCTAGAAGAAGAGCTAAATATCACTTTAATTCGAAAGGTGGATTTAAACAAAAAGAAAAAATAAAACTGTTTGGAATTGACGCTTATTTAGCTTTTGGCTTTTGTTTTTTTATTTTTTTTATAAGTTTTTTATTTCCACTAAGTCAGATGCTTTACTGGACAATAAAATTTCCTGAAAACCTATTTGATTTGAAAATTACTAATTTAATTTTAAATACTTTGTATTTAGTTTTATTATCTAGTTTAGTTTTAATAATATTTTCTTTAATATCAAATTACGGCAACAGAGTTTCAAACAATAAAATTCTTAATTTTTTATCTACATTATCAATTTCGGGCTATGCTATACCTGGAGTGATTTTAGCAATAGCTTTTATTACTTTTATAGCTTGGTTTGATGATAGTATAGTTAAATCATTCGGATTTTCTTCAATCAAAAAAATATTTATAGGCTCTGTGTTTGGATTAGTTTTAGTTTACTTTATCAGATTTTATTCATTAGCTTTTAATGGGATAAAATCAGGATATGAAAAGATGAATATTTCTGTCGATGAGAGTGCTTACCTACTTGGTTATTCTAAAAGAAAAACTTTTACAAATATTCATATACCTTTTTTAAGAAATTCCCTTTTGTTTATTATCATACTTATCTCTTTAGAAATAATTAGGGAATTACCAATAACTCTTATTTTAAGACCTTTTAATTTTGAAACCTTTGCTACTACTGCATATATCTCTGCATCTGAAGATTTATTAGAAGCTGCAGCAGTACCTTCCTTATTTTTAATTTTAATTGCCAGTTTATTTATTATAGTAACATCAAAATATATTTTAAGAGAAAATCATGAGTAATAACTTTTTTGAAATTAAAAACGTCGACTTTAAGATCGGAAATAAAGTTAAGGTAAAGAATGTTTCCTTTTCGATAGAAAAAGAAGGGGACATCATATGTTTATTGGGACCCTCTGGTATTGGCAAAACGACAATTTTAAGAACTATTGCTGGTTTGGAAAATATAAATAAAGGTTCAATTGCGCTCAAAGGAAAAACCTTATCCTCAGAAAAAATAAATATTGAACCTGAGAACAGAAATATATCGCTTGCTTTTCAGGAGAACAGTTTATTTCCACATTACACGATTAAAAAAAATATATTATTGGGAGCTGAAAGAAATGAGATCAAAAAAAGTAAATCTATTAATTCTGGAGAATTAATTGATTTATTGGATATTTCACAAATATTAGATAAATTTCCTCATGAAATAAGTGCTGGTGAAGCTCAAAGGGCGTCACTCGCAAGATCTCTTATCACACAGCCTGATTTATTGCTTTTAGATGAACCACTATCAAATGTAGATCAAAGTTTTAAAGAGGAGATACAAGAAAAGTTAAAGAAAGTATTAAAGAATTCAAAGACAACTACAATTATAGTCACCCATGACTCTTATGAGGCTTTTTACCTAGGATCAAAATGTGGAATAATTTTAAATCAAGAGCTTAAACAATTTGATGACCCTTATAATGTTTATCATTTACCAAACTCGGTAGAAGTAGTTAATTTTTTAAATAGAGGAATTCTAATTCCTGCAGAGGTTACAAGCCCTAAAAGTCTTGAAAACAAGGATCTGGGAACAATTACTGGTAACTTTGTCAAACCATTCCCAATAGGATCTAAAGTAAAGCTTCTAATTCAACCAGAGGACTTACATCATGATGATGGAAGTAACTTAAAATTCGAGGTGATTGACAGAAAATTTAGGGGTACTAACTTTATTTACACCCTTAAAACTCCAACTAATACCCTCATTCCTGTATTTGTTCACTCTCATCATATCCATCAACATGAGGTGGATGAAAAATTTGGTATAAAAAGACCAATTCATATTGATCATATAGTTTGCTTCTAATAAAAGCCTTTTTAATAAAATGAGTAGTAAGCTTAAGATATTTCTAAAAGGAGTAATTGATGTAAGTCCATTAATGATCCCTGTAGTACCTTTTGGATTAATATTTGGTGTTTTAGCTATTGACGTTGGATTTACACCTTTGGAAACAATGGGAATGTCTTTAATTATATTCGGAGGTGCTTCTCAAATAGTTCTTTTACAATTATTTTCAGGAGGTGCTTCTTCTTTAGTAATTGTTAGCTCAGTAGGAGCAGTAAACTCTAGACACTTGCTTTATGGAGCTGTTGTTTCTGAACACTTGTCAGATTTAAAATTAATTTGGAAAATTATTATTTCTTATTTTTTAATTGACCAGGCATTTGCCAGATCAAATGAATACTTCAAAAAAAACAAAGATGAAAATAAATATTTTCATTTAGTTGGTGGTGGTGCAACTTGTTGGATAATATGGCAATCAACAACTTTTTTAGGAATTATACTAGGTGCTGCTATTCCAGAAAAACTTGGATTAAGTTTTGCGATTCCATTAACTTTTTTAGCTTTACTGATTAACGATTTTAGAAAATTTATTAATGTAGTTGTAATAATAGTTTCAGGACTTGTTGCTACTCTCGGCTATAATATAATTCCATTTAAAGCTTATGTAATTGTTGCTGCATTAATTGGATTACTTTCAGCAATTATTTTAACAAAAATGACTAAAACAAATGAGTAATTGGGCTTTAATAATATATTGTGGACTAATCACTTATCTCACAAGATTTACTATGATTGCTTTAATTAAAAAAGAAATGTTTAATGATAGAATTAGAGAGATATTGTCTTTTGTACCGTCCGCAATATTTCCTGCAATCATTTTTCCAGCAATCTTTATAAATGATGCAGGACTATTTCAAATCCAGGATAATCCAAAGATAATCGCAGCTATAATTGCTGTGGTAATTGGGATTTTTTCAAGAAGTATCATTGCGACAATATTTTCAGGTCTAGCTTCTTATTGGTTTTTAATTTTTGTTGTATAAGATCGCTATGAAAAAACTTTTATTTTTTTTTATTTGTTTATTTTCAATAAACGTCAATGCGATAGAGAAAGAAACTACTTTTACTAAAGAATTGTTCAACAAAGCTCAAGCCGAAGGTAAAGTAGTAATAGTTAGTTCTTGGATAAAATATTGTCCTTCATGCGCGGGTCAAATGAAAATTTTAAAAAATGCCAAAAAAGAAGGTGGTTTATCAGATATTAAATTTGATAATATTGAATACTTCTCTTTTGACGTCACAAATAGAGAAATTGCTGAATTATTAAAAGTTCAGTTTCAAACTACACTTTTGATTTTTAAAGATAATAAAGAAATATATAGAAGCGTAGGTGAAACAACCAAAGATTTGCTATATGAAGCAATCAAATCTTCGATTAAAACCTAAATTCCTAATTTAAGATTACTCGCAACGTTATAATCAATTTTTTCTGGTTTCTTAAGATCCAGGTTATTCATAATTTCGATATATTCATCTACATTTCTGACTTGCAGCCTTGGGTTAGATCTTTTTTCTTTACCTATCGTGCTAACAGTCTCGCCCTTATAATCATGGGCAGGATATAAAAGTGTATCTTCGGGAAGTTTTAATAGTCTATTAAATATAGAGTTATAAGCATCTTTAGAACTACCATTTTGAAAATCAGTTCTTCCTGTGCCATTTATAAGTAATGTGTCCCCAGAAAATAAATATTTATCCATTAAAAAGCAAAAACTATCAGAGGTATGTCCTGGAGTATAAATTGCTCTAAAATTAATTTTATCTAACTTAATTATCTCGTCATCTTTGACTTTTATTTCTACAGCGTCAGTCGGGGTATGTTCACCCATAATAGTTACACATTTTGTTTTATCTCTCAACATTCCCGCACCAGTGACATGATCAGCATGGATATGGGTGTCTATTACCTTTACTAACTTAAGTTTCAGTTGATTGAGTATTTTTATATAGTCCTCAACATTTTCTAAAACAGGGTCTATGATTAAAGCTTCTCTTCCTTCTGCTGAGGCAATTATGTAAGTGTAAGTGCTAGATTTTTTATCAAAAACTTGTTTAAAAATCATAAATTAATAATATCACATAAATATGGAATCCACTACATTTGACTGGCGTTGCTCAAAAACCTGGAAACAAAGTGCTAAAAATACTGCATGGTGTTTGCTGGGTTGTGCTATCGGAGATTTTGGTACGATTTTATATTTTCAATTAACAAAAATACCATTTCCAGTATTAGGGATAATGATTTTAGCAATTATTAATGGTTTAATCACTAGTTTAATTCTTGAGACAATAATTTTGATCAAGCAAAATTTTAGTTTTAGTAATGCGCTCAGAACAGCACTTGGTATGAGTTTTATTTCAATGATAAGCATGGAAGTTGCAATGAATTTAACAGATTATCTTTTAACAGGTGGTGCAATATTAACTTGGTGGGTTATGCCGTTAATGCTTATAGTTGGATTTCTAACACCTTGGCCATATAATTATTGGAGACTTAAAAAATTTGGTGTTGCTTGCCATTAATCAAAAAATACAAATTAAGTTGATTAAATGCAAAAATCCTCAATATCTTACATTTTAAAATTATCTATTCCTATTTTCTTTGCTAATTTAGCAATTCCATTGGTCGCTATTATTGATACAGCTCTAATGGGAAATCTTGGAAATCTTTCTTATTTAACAGCAACATCGATTGCAGCAAATTTATTCTCTATGTTGTTTTGGAGTTTTGGATTTTTAAGAATGGGAACTGTGGGTATGGTTTCCCAAGCTTTTGGGCAAAACAGTTATCAAGAAATTTTAAATATAGTTTTAAGAAATTTATTCTTTGTATTGATAGTATCAGCCCTAATTTTTGTGTCTCAAACGTTTATTCTAAATTTAAGCTTAAAAATATTTAATTTATCTGAGTTAACAAAAGAATTTTACATTCAGTATTTTAACATAAGAATTTACTCAGCTCCTGGTGAGTTAACTTTGTATATTATTACAGGCTTATTTGTCGGTTTACAAAAAACTAAAATTTCTAGCTTAGTGGTAGGTTTTTTTTCTATTTTAAATATATTTTTAAGTGTTGTTTTAGTTACAAAATTTGATTTAAATATTAAAGGAGTTGCATATGGCACTTTGTTTTCTGCATTAATTACATCTCTAATATTTTTGATTTATACTTTTAATTATCTAAATAAATTTACTATTATTAAAATCGATTTATTAAATTTATTTAATCTAAAAAAGATGAAAGATATTTTTAATATAAATTTTGATATCTTTATTAGAACCATTTTATTAACATTTTCCTTTTTATGGTTTACTTATTTAGGAACTCAAATAGGAGAAGATTATGTTGCAGTTAATGCTATCTTAATAAATTTAGTTTTCTTATCAGCATTTATTTTAGATGCTTATGCGTTTTCTACTGAAGGAATGGTTGGATTCTCTCTTGGAAAAAAAGATTTAAAACTTTTTAAAACAATTATTAAAAATTCTTTTTTACTAAGTTCGTTAACAGGTCTGTTTATTTCAATTATTTATTTTTTTATTAATGAACATGTAATTAATTTAATGTCTAATATTGAAAATATCAGAAACTTAAGTTCATCTTATGTAATTTGGTTAATCTTATTACCTTTTATTGCATCGTTCTGTTATCAATTTGATGGTATTTTTATTGGATCTTCTCAAACAAAAGAGTTGAGAAATGCGATGATTTTTTCAGTGTTTTGTTATTTATTAATCTCAATAACTTTAACTAAGTATTTATCCAATACAGGAGTTTGGATTTCACTCTGTTTATTTATGATTTTAAGAGGATTATCATTATTTTATTATTTAGATAAAATTTATCAAAGATTTGACTCTAACTTTAGGATTTAAATAACTATGGTAAAAAAAAATGTTAGAAATTGGGATAATAAAACTTGGTTATCTTCACAAAAATATATTAATGCATTTAACAGTTTTTTATTAAAAAATTTTAATCTAAGCTCTAACTCAAAAATTTTAGATATCGGCTGTGGTCGGGGCAAAATTCTAGGTGCTTTAAACTCAAAGATTAAGTTTAAAATAAAACCGCTAGGTATTGATATTATTAATCATAAAGATAGAGATAAAAGAATAAATTTCAAAAAAATTAGTGCTTTAGATTATTCCTCAGTTAGTAATCAAAAATTTGATTTGATTTTAATAAAACAAACAATTCATTTAATGAAATTCATAGAAATCAAAAAATTATTAAGATTTTTAAAAAAAAGATTAAATTTGAAAGGCAAAATTTTAATTTTTACTCTTGAAACAAATAAAAATGAAATTCCAACCTTTAAATTAATGAAACATAAACTAGAACAATCTCTTAAAAGAGATAAGGAAATATTAAAGATTATTACAAAGTTATATCCCTATAGGACTAAAAAAAATTTTTTTTTTGATGTAAAAGTTCATAAGAAAGAATATCTAAAAATGATCAAAAATAAATACATCTCTACCTTAGTAAATTTTTCGAGAGAACAAATTGATCTTGGAGTTCAAGAAATTGAGTTGAAATATAAAAATATTATAAGATTTAAAGACAAATTAATCTGTATAATTTTATAAAATTCTTTTTAGTAAATTTTCTTTAAATAAAATTTTATGAATTATAACTGCAAAAATATGTAATGATATAAGGGCTATTAATGTATAATTTCCGATAATATGAATTTCATAAAAGATTTCTGCTAACTCAAAATTATCTTGAATTTCAAGATTAAAAAAAAACATATCAAGCTCTTCTCCATTAAATAGTTTTTTTAAAGCTCCAGAGATAGTAATTGTTAAAATTGAAAGGTATAAAAGAATATGATTAGATATTGCTATAAATTTTTGTCCAATAAAAACACTATTTTGTAAAGGTGGGGTAGGGTTAAGTAATTTATAAATTAATCTAAATATGGTTAAGTACAATATACTTAAACCCATAATTACATGGATATTTTCGACTGTTATTCTTTTTTCACTAAAATCCATATCAACTAAATAAAAACCTAAAGGTATTTGAACAAATAACACAGCTGCACTCAACCAATGAAATGATTTTGAAATTAAACCATATTCTGTTGAGTTATTTTTTAATTTCATACAATTTTAATTATAAAATAAATAAAATTTTATTATCATTTTGTGTCATAATTAGATTATTTAAAGTGTAACAATTTGACTACTTTAATATTCATTTTATCTTTATAAAATTAAAATATCAAATGCTTCAAAAAAATAATTTGATCAAATTAACTATTATAACAATATTAACATTACCTTTATTATATATTATTAATTTAGTCACAGAAAAAAAAGATGCTTCGGCTAATATTGATAACAAACAGATAGTTGAAGTTTTTAAAACTCCAACATGTGGATGTTGCAATGGTTATGTTTTGTTTTTAGAAAAAGAAAATTTTAAAGTAAAAAAAACAGATATGGGAAATCTTGATACAATTAAAAAAAAATATACCATCCCATTAGAAATGCAATCTTGTCATACTACAATTATGGACAAATACTTTATCGAGGGTCATGTTCCTCTAGAAGCGATAAATAAATTATTGAAAGAGCAACCTGATATTGATGGAATTGCACTGCCCGGTATGCCTATTGGTACACCAGGTATGCCAGGTGATAAAGATGAGCCTTACGTTATTTATCAACTTGTCGATGGGAAATTTTCAGTATTTATGACAATATAAAGCTTATGATAAAAATAATAAAAACAATTATAATTATTTTTTCCTTATGCTTTACTTTTTATGCTAACGCTGAAACTGTAGAAGAAATTATTAAAGGTAGAAAAGCTTTATTTAGTAAAAATTATAGTTCTGCAAAAAGAGTTCAAGCTCTGTCATCTAAAGGCGAGTTTGAGAAAGCAAAAAAATTAATGTTAAAAATGAGTGAGAATTACAAAACTTTAATTAATTATTTTCCAGATAATACCAAGGAAGGTTTTAAAACTGAGGCTCTACCAATCATTTGGGAAAATAAAGATGAATTTAACGCTTTAATGACTAAATCTTCAAATGACATGATTAAATTAACATCTATTATTGAAGATACTGAAAGTGTGGATGAAGTAAGGGCAGTTTTGACAAAAATGATGTGGGGTAATTGCAAAGCCTGTCATAGCAAGTTTAGAGCACCACATTAAATCTTTTTTTAGAGGTTCGCTCTTTTAGCTCCTATACCAAAAGAGCTCCTCTATATCGCCTTTTTGGCTTTTAAATCCAAGTGGATTTTCTTCTTATATTGTTTTTTTGATATGTAGCTACCCAGCTAAGTGTCAGGTGGCTTTTGATTCATTTGAATAACCTCCTTAGCAAAAAACTAAGTTTTAAGTAGGTTGTATTCAAGAATTATATTTAATTAAAATTAAAATAAAATGTTTGAATACAACCTGATATTTTTATAATATTCGCGCATCAAAAAAAACATCACTTATAAATAGAAATTTTAAATTTGCTTTAGACAGAAATATAGATAATCTTTAAACATGAAATACGTAACTGGATTAATAAATTTAATTTTTAGCTTAGTAATTTCTACAATAATTATTTACGCTATAAATATTGTTGCTGGTTTTGCTGGTGCAGATTATTCCTTCACAAACGGTGAAGTTTTTGTAATTTGGATTTTAATGGCAATTTTAGTTAATAATTGTTTTAACAAATAATATTTCTTAAATGAAAAATCCTGTAAAAACTGATGAAGTTATCTTTAATTTTTTTAAACAGATCTGTGATGAAAAAGATGACAAAAAGTGTGTAGAGTTAGGGAATAATTGGATACAAGCCATGGAAACTAATTTGACAAAAATGGAGTCAAATTTAGATGAGCAAGATAAAATCAAGCATAAAAATGATATAAAAAATAACCGAGATCACTTAGATAGCCTTAAAGGTAAAAGCTCAACAGAATGGAGGGAGTACGCAACTAAGTGTATGATTGAAATAATGGATAACAAAGTATAATAATAATTTTAAGGGGTGTCTGAATAGACTGAGAATAAACCCTTTGAACCTGTCCGGTAATTCAGAAAGGGAGAATAATGGAAAAAACATATCTTTTAACACAATCCACATCTTTAATAATAGTAATAACTATTAGTCTAATATTTGTAATTTTGGGTCTATATAATTCAAATAAATATCAAGGATTAAATAACTATCTTACAGCTAATAGAAATATAGGTGTTTTCTCATTAACTACTAGTTTAACTGCATCTGCTTTAGGAGCTTGGATTTTGTTTGGACCAGTTTCAGCAGCAACTTGGGGAGGTATAGGCGCCGTTATAGGATACTCTTTGGGAACCGCTTTTCCAATGTTTTTTTTAATATATCTTGGAAAAAAAATTAGAAAAGAACTTCCTCGAGGATCTTCATTAATAGAATTCATGAGAAAAAAGTTTGGAAAAAGTCTATTCAAACTTATTTTGTTATTAACAATATTTTATATGTTTATTTTTTTATGCGCAGAGGTTACTGCGGTAGCAGTTTTGATTAATTATATTTCAGGAACAGAACTTTGGGTAACCGCATTGATTGTATTGATATCTACACTTGTCTACACATTATATGGAGGGTTAAGAGCATCTATTTTCACAGACAATATTCAAATGATAGTTATTGGAATTTTATTATTGATCTCTTTAATATATATTAACATTTTCACAGGATCTGACTTTTCAATAGACTTTGTAAAAGAAAAAAATCCTCAGTTTTTAAGTTTGTCGTATGTGCCTAGTTATACAGCAGGTTTGACTTTTTTTATTGCTGTTGCTGCAACAAATTTATTTCATCAAGGTAATTGGCAGAGAGTGTATGCAGCAAAAAATTCTGAAACTTTAAAAAAAAGTTTAATAATTTCGTTTTTTATTATCGTACCAGTAGTTTTTTTTATGGGTTTTACAGGAATGGTCGCTTTTTCTTTAGACCCAACTATTCGCCCTGATCTTGGATTTTTCACATTACTTTTAAAAGAACAGACAAAATTTCTATCTTTTTTTGTGATTGTACTAGGCTTAGCGCTGACTATTTCAACAGTTGATACTTTAATTAATGCTATATCAAGTCTTATCGTAGTTGATGGAAATGCAACATTTAATTTAGATAAAAAGACAAGTCTAAATTTTTCAAAAAATATAATATTATTTTTATCTCTTATAACTTTTATTATTGCATCTAAAGGATTTGATATATTATACCTTTTTTTATTGGCTGACTTGCTTTGTTGTGCATTTGTCTTAACTGTCTTTTATAGTTTTTATAATAAAGACATAAATGAAAAAACTGCTTATGTTTCAATTTTTGCTGGATTAATAGGGGGATTTTTAATGTTTCCAGCTCCTGATTTTTCAAAAAGTTTATTAGTTGGTGTTATGTTTTCTAAAGAATTATTTGCACCTATTGTGTCACAGTCTTTGTTATTTTTATCTTTTATAATTGCAACTTTTTTACCATTCTTAGTTCTTAAAGCTAAAAGGTTTTAATATACAAGATTGTATTAAGTGAATTAATAGTTATAAATCTGGCTTAATGCTAGACAATCAAATTGCGATTAATAATCTCTCAAAAGTTTATAAAAATGGTTTAACAGCCCTTAAAAATATTAATCTCAATATTAAAAAAGGTGAAATTTTTGCAATGCTAGGTCCAAATGGAGCTGGCAAAACGACTTTGATTAATATTATTTGCGGCATTGTAAAACCTACCAGTGGTGAAATCGCTGTAGAAGGTTTCGATATTATTGATGATTATAGAGAAACAAGATCTAGAATTGGTTTAGTTCCTCAAGAATTAACTTTAGAGCAATTTGAAACAGTTTTTAACAATGTATCTTATTCAAGAGGTTTGTATGGAAAAAAACCAGATCCTGTCCATATTGAAAAAGTTTTAAAACAGTTAAGTTTATGGGATAAAAAAGATCGAATACTCCGTCAGTTATCAGGTGGAATGAAAAGGAGAGTTTTGATTGCTAAAGCCTTGTCTCATGAACCTCAAATATTATTTTTAGATGAACCGACAGCAGGTGTAGATGTGGAATTAAGACAGGAAATGTGGAAGGTCGTTGAATCTTTACGAGAGACAGGAGTGACAATTATTTTAACTACACATTATATTGAGGAAGCAGAAGCTATAGCTGATAGAGTTGGTGTTATAAATCAAGGTGAAATCATCGTCGTTGAAGAAAAAAAAGAATTGTTAAAAAAGATGGGGCAAAAAACTTTAACTATTGAATTACAAGATGAGATTATAAAAATACCTGATACTCTAAGTAAATATAGTCTAAATTTTGGTGTTAACAAAATGTCGTTAATTTACACTTATAATCTTCACGAAAAGCAAACTGGTATAACAAATTTATTACAAGATATTAAAGATGCTGGCTTGAAACTCAGAGACCTTAAAACTGAACAAAGTAATCTTGAAAAAATATTCGTATCATTAGTTAGGGAGAACAATGAAATTTAATTCTCAAGCGTTGAAAGCTATTTATTTACATGAAATGGATCGGTTTAGAAGAACCTTAACTCAATCACTATTATCACCTGTTTTATCTACATCATTATATTTTATTGTTTTTGGTTCAGTAATTGGAGGATATGTTCAAAAAATTGATGGTATAAGTTATGGATCATATATTGTTCCTGGTTTATTAATGTTAACTTTACTAACACAATCAATCAGTAATACATCTTTTGGAATTTTTTTTCCTAAATTTAATGGAACAATTTATGAAATTTTAGCTGCACCTATCTCTACCTTTGAAGTAGTTTTGGCTTTCGTGGGAGCTGGAGCAACTAAAACATTAATTGTAGGTGTAATGATATTTATAACATCGATGTTTTTTGTTGATGTTGAAGTTAAGCATCCATTATTAATGATTTTTTTGTTAGTTCTAGTTTCATTTACTTTTGCATTATTTGGATTTTTAATTGGTTTGATGAGCACAAATTTTGAACAAATGTCTATCATACCCTCTTTGGTAATAACACCGATGGTTTTCTTAGGTGGAAGTTTATATTCGTTAGATATGTTGCCAGAATTCTGGCAAATGGTTACATACTTTAATCCTGTAGTTTATTTGATTAATGGATTGAGATTTTCATTTTATGGAGTATCAGACTTTAATATTTGGATTAGTATTGGGACAATGATTTCGTTTTTGGTGATTTGTGTGATGGTCGTAACAATACTTTTGAAAAAAGGTTACAACATTAAATCATAAATAATTACTTTATCTTTGGTTTAATCGAACCACTTTACGATGTTGACTGCCTTTATAACTTGCAAGTGGTCTAATAAGTTTATTTGCAGCATGTTGTTCGATAATATGAGCTGACCAACCAGTTATTCTTGATATCACAAAAATAGGTGTAAAAAAATCTGTATCAAATCCCATTAAATGGTAAGTGGGCCCAGTCGGATAGTCAACATTAGGATGGATATTTTTTCTTTCAATCATTACTTTTTCAATAATGTCGTAAATTTTTTCAAATTTTTTATCTTTTTTAATTTTTGCTACTTTACCAAAATACTCTCTCATAGTTGGCACTCTTGAATCTCCACTTTTGTAAACTCTATGGCCAAATCCCATAACAACATCTTTATTATCAAGTGCTTTATTAATCCATTTAAGTGCATTTTCAGGTTTTTTAATTTTATTCATCATATGCATTACCTCTTCATTCGCACCGCCGTGCAAAGGACCTTTTAAACTTGCAATTGCCCCAGTGATTGCACCATGAATATCTGACAAACTGCTGGTAATTGTTCTTGCTGTAAAAGTTGAGACATTAAAACTATGTTCGGCATAAAGAATTAAAGATACATCAAAAGCTTTTACAATGTCTTTATTAGGCACCTTACCAAAACACATATGAAAAAAATTCTCCGAAAAGGATAAATTACTTTTTGGAGGAATAATTTTTTTACCTTTTCTTGATCTATAAAAAGCTGCAAGAGCGACAGGCATTTTTGCAAAAATTCTCATTACCTTTCGCATATTAGCTTTTGGTGAGTTGTCTTTTGTCTCTTTATCCTCAAGCCCCATAATACTCACTGCTGTTCTTGCGACATCCATAGGATGAGCTTTTTTTGGAAATTTTTTGATATCTTCAAGTAAAGTTTTAGATAATTTCCTCTCTTTTCTTTCTTGCTTTTCAAATTTTCTTAATTGTTTTTTGTCAGGAAGTTCTCCATTTAAAATTAAATATGCCACCTCTTCAAATTTACATTTAGCACACAAATCTTGAGCAGCGTATCCTCTATAAGTGAGAGAATTAATTTCAGGCATAACTTTTGAAACCTCTGTCTCATCAACAACTATTCCAAGTAAACCTTTTTTTATATCATCACTCATTACTCATGTCCTTCAGTACTAAAATTATATATCTTTTCGTCCAAACTATTATATCTTTCATAGTCAACAAGTTCATATAACCTTTTTCTTGTTTGCATTTTATCAATAATATTATTTTGATGTCCATTTGCATAAATGTCTCTCAACCCATCCTCAACATTTTTCATAGCCAACCGTTGAGTGGTAACAGGATAAATCACTATGTTGTAACCTAATTGCTCTAATTCTTTATAATTAAATAATTTTGATTTACCAAATTCGGTCATATTCGCCAACAAGTAGCAAGGCAATTCTTTTCTAACTTTCTCAAAATCTTTTTCATCACTTAATGCTTCTGGAAAAACTATTTCGGCTCCAGCATCGATGTATGCTTTACACCTCTCTATCATCTTATCGATCCCCTCGACACTTTTTGCATCTGATCTAGCAATGATTTTAAAATTTTTATCTTTTTTTGCAGAAACACATTCTTTAATTTTTTTAACCATTGCATCAGTCGAAATTAATTCTTTATTATCAAGATGACCACATCTTTTCCTTTCAATTTGATCCTCTAAATGTACAGCTGAAATCCCAAATTGTTCAAAAGTTTCAATAGTTTCTTTACAAGATTTAAAACCTGTATCTATGTCAACGATTGTAGGTAAATTCGTAACTCTTGAAATTAAATATGATCTAGTACTGACATCTTGTAATGTGGTTAATCCAATATCTGGAAAACCAAGATCATTAGCCATCACACCGCCAGAGACATAAACTGCATCATAGCCAATTTCTTCAATTAATTTAGCAGTTAGAGGGTTATATGCCCCAGGAACTCTTAAAATTTTATTAGATTTAAGTTTTTCATCCAAATCCATTCTTTTTTGTGGAGGTTCTTTTTCAACAAAATGCATTAGAAAATACCTTTCTTTAGATTTTTTTTAATTTTATTTCTTTTTATCTCAATATTGAGCTTATCTAGTTGTCCAGATTTCAATTTTTTTAAGTTTTGAACAGTTTTTAAAAACCTATCACTCTCTTTTTTATCAATAATATTCTCTGTTAAAGTTAAAAATTTGTTTATATAGTTCAGTCTTTTAAATGGTCGAGATCCATAGGGATGTGCATCAGCTCTATCTTGTTGCTCTGATATTTTTTTTCCATTCTTTAAAGTAATAACAACTTTAGCGCCGAATGACTTTTTTTTAGGGTTTGGATCGTGGTATTTTTTAGTCCATTTTTTATCCTCGTGAGTTTTAATTGACCTCCAAATTTTTAAGGTACTTTTCCTTTTTGCCCTAGGTTTCGTATAAGACTTTATATGATGCCAATTACCATCCTCTAAAGCGACAGCAAATATGTACATAATTGAGTGATCTAAAGTTTCTCTGCTTGCATTTGGATCCATTTTTTGAGGATCATTTGCGCCTGTTCCAATAACGTAATGGGTATGATGACTTGTATAAATATCTATTTTTTTAATTTGACTTAAATTATCTATTTTTTTTCTTAATTTCTTTGCTAAATCTATTAAAGCTTGAGACTGATATTCAGCCGAATATTCTTTTGTATACGTTTCTAATATTGCTTTTTTGGTTTCACCTTTTTTAGGTAAAGGAACTTTATACAAAGCTTTTTTTCCATCTAAAATTCTTGCTATTACACTGTCTTCACCTTCATAAATTGGACTTGGGGCTCCTTCACCTCGCATGACTCTGTCTACAGCCTCTATCGCAAGTTTTCCTGCATGCGCTGGAGCATAAGCTTTCCAACTTGATATTTCTCCCTTTCTTGATTGTCTGGTGGAAATAGTTGTATGCAACGCTTGCTGTATAGCCTGATAAATAGTTTCAGTGTTTAATTTAAGCATTGTTCCTAATCCAGCAGCAACACTTGGACCTAAATGAGCGATATGATCAACTTTATGTTTATGTAAACAAATTCCTTTTACTAAATTTACTTGAACTTCATATGCAGTGATGATTCCTTTTAAAAGATCTAAACCACTTTTTTTATTTTGTTGAGCAACGCTTATAAGTGGAGGTATATTATCTCCAGGATGACTATAGTCAGCTGCTAAAAAAGTATCATGAAAATCTAGTTCTCTTACTGCTGTACCGTTTGACCATGCCGCCCATTCACAATCAAACTTTAACTTGCTATTTACTCCAAATAATGTGGCTCCATTTTTTCTAGAATGTTTTAAGGCCATCTCTCTAGACGAAATTACTGGTCCTCTATTCAATGATGCTATCGCTACAGATGCATTATCAATTATTCTATTAATAACCATTTCAACACAATCTTTGTTAAGTTTTGCATTATCGCTTGCTATTTCAGCTAATTTCCAGGCGAGCTGTTTTTTTTTCGGTAGATGGATTTTGGATGGATAAACTTTAACATTATGAACTATCAAAAAAACTCCTTATTTACGATTTAGTTTTTAATAGTTAAAAAAAAATAATCAATCTTAAAGATATTTTGATACAATTTTTTCAATACCTACAAAGTCTTTTATTAAGTGATTGTGATAAATTTCTGTTATTTTTTTTTCTGTATATCCGTCTTCTAGTAGAATAACTGGTATTCCAGCGTTTTTAGCAGCATTAGCGTCTGTTTCGCTATCACCAATCATCAGGCTTTTTTTTATATCTCCATTTAATATTTCTATTACTGAGGTTAGGTGTCTTGGATCTGGTTTACAATAATCAAAAGTGTTGTGCCCAGCAACATACTCAAAAAAGTCGTAAATACCAATTTTTTTTAATAGATCAACTGCTAGATGTTCTTGTTTATTTGTACAAACACCCATTGATATATTTTTTTCTTTAGCCCAAATTAAAAAATCTTTAACACCCTTAATTAATGTACTCTCATTAACAATATTTTTACCATAAAAGTCCACAAAATCTCTAACCATTGCTTCTTTAACATTTTTATCCTGAACTTTGCCGAATTCTTTTTTAGCTTGTCCCCAAATAGATCTACCAAGCATAGCACCCGCGCCTTGACCAACCAAATTTCTTATTTCCTCGGTAGATTTTGTAGGATACCCAAATTTTTTCATGACATGATTATGAGCACGCATTAAATCTGGTGCTGTATCCACTAAAGTACCATCTAAATCAAAAAGAATTGTATATTGTTGGCTCATTATCAAAAGTATTTTTAAGAAATAATTTGTGAATTAAGAAAGACATATACTTAATATAAAGAATTTCCTAGATGAAACAAACAAATTCACAAAAGCAACAAGATACACTTAGAAAAAAGTTTTTAAAATTGGGTGTTAAAATGTCAGGACCTGAAACCATTTTTTTTTCAAATGATACAAAAATTGGAAAAAGAGTAATTATTGAGCCCTATGTTGTGATTGGGTCAAAAGTTAAAATTGGTAATAATGTTGTTATTAAATCTTTTTCACATCTTGAAAATTGTAAAATTGAGAACAGTGTTGAGATTGGTCCTTATGCACGAATAAGACCTGGCACAACTTTAAAAAAAGGATCTAAAGTTGGTAATTTTGTCGAAATAAAAAAATCTACACTAGGACAAAAATCTAAAGTAAACCACTTATCATATATCGGTGATAGCAATATAGGTAAGTCAGTTAATGTCGGAGCAGGAACTATTACATGTAATTATGATGGAATAAAAAAAAACAAAACGATTATAAAAGATAATGCTTTTGTTGGATCAAATTCAGCATTAGTTGCTCCAATTACAATAGGCAAAAATAGCGTTGTTGGTGCAGGATCAGTAATAACAAAGAATGTAAATAATAAGACATTAGCCCTTACACGAACTTTACAATCAGAAATTAAAAATTATAAAAGAAAGAAAAAATAAATATGTGTGGAATTATTGGTATCAATAGTAAGAAACCGGTTTCTGCTTCAATTATTAATTCTCTTAAGAAATTGGAATATAGAGGCTATGACTCAGCAGGTATCGCAACTCTTTCTGCCGGATCTATCAATGAAGTTAAATTAGAGGGCAGAGTTGATAATCTTGAAAAAAATTCTGTAGTTCAAAATATGGAAGGAACGATAGGAATTGGTCATGTAAGATGGGCAACGCATGGTCTTCCTAATAGTATAAATGCTCACCCTCACTCTTCTCAAAATGTCTCGGTTGTTCACAATGGAATAATTGAAAATTCTACGTTGTTAAAAAAATTTCTGGTCAGTAAGGGACATAAATTTAAATCACAAACAGACACTGAAGTAATCGTTCATTTAATTACAGAGAATTTAAAAACAGAAAATATTATTAACTCAATTACAAAAACTTTAAAATCTCTTCATGGTAGTTTTGCTTTAGGAATTATATTTAAAGATCAACCAGATTTAATTATTGGAGCTAGAAGGGGATCACCTTTAGCTGTGGGTTATGGTCCAAATGAAAATTATCTAGGTTCAGACTCCTATGCACTTAAATCAATGACCAATAAAATAACTTACTTAAGTGATGGAGAATTTTGTGTAATTAAAAAAGATCACGTAGAATTTTTTAATGAAGACGGAATAAAGATAAATAAAAAAGTTTTAGAGCTGTCATCTGAAGAGGAAAAATATGACAAAGGTGATTATAAACATTTCATGGCAAAGGAGATAGAGGAACAACCAACTACTCTCAAAAATGGAATTAAGGAGTACTTAGATACATCAAATAATGATATTAATATCTTCAACTTTCCCTGGAAAATAAATGAAATTTCAACAATTATATTAATAGGTTGTGGTACAGCTTATCATTCATGCTTGATGGCAAAGTATTGGTTTGAAGAACTAACAACTTTAAATGTTAATGTCGATATAGCTTCAGAGTTTAGATATAGAAAAAATAGATTTAAAGAAGATACTTTATATGTCTTTGTGTCTCAATCTGGTGAAACAGCTGATACTTATGCAGCATTAAGCTTATGTAAATCTAGGGAAATGAAGACATGTTCAGTCGTGAATGTTATTGAAAGCTCAATTGCAAGAGACTCAGAATTTGTATTGCCAATTCATTGTGGCACTGAAATTGGTGTTGCTTCGACTAAAGCTTTTTTAGGGCAAATTTTGATACTTTATATGTTGGCCTTAAAGCTTGGTTTTTTGAGAAAGGATCTTAAGAGAGAATTATTCAACAAAAAACTCAAAGATTTAAAAGAGTTGCCCGATTTAGTCCAACAGACTTTATTAACTGATAATAAAATTCAAACAGTATCCAAAACTTTTAATGATGCAAAAGGATCGATGTTTTTAGGCAGAGGCTTTTCTTATCCGATTGCACTTGAGGGGGCACTGAAGCTTAAAGAATTATCATATATCCACGCAGAAGGTTATCCTGCTGGTGAAATGAAACATGGGCCGTTAGCACTCATCGAGGAGGGTATGCCAGTAGTTGTTTTAGCCCCTAGGGATGATTACTATAAAAAAACTATTTCTAATATGCAGGAAGTAATTGCCAGAGGTGCGAAAGTTTTATTGATAACAAATAAAAGTAAAGATGAAATTATTTCAGAAAATATTTGGGAAACGATTGAGGTTGAAACTACAAATGCAGATCTTTTACCTTTTCTTTTAACAGTGCCTTTACAAAAACTCGCTTATTATTCAGCATTAAAAAAAGGTTATGATATAGATAAGCCTAGAAATTTAGCCAAATCTGTAACCGTTGAATAATATAGAAACTCTGCTACAACAATCTTGAGTTGAATATGAAAAATTGGAAAGTAAATAGCTGGAGAAAATTTCCTGTCAAACACATACCTACGTATGATGATGAGAAGGAATTGAATACTGTTTTGAATAAACTCAAAACTTTTCCTCCTCTTGTATTTGCAGGTGAGACTAGGCACCTAAAAGAACAATTAGCCAAAGTTGTTGATGGTAAAGCATTCCTTCTACAAGGAGGAGACTGTGCTGAAAGTTTTGCAGAGTTTCATCCGGATAATATTAGAGATACTTTTAAAGTAATTCTTCAAATGTCTTTAATATTAACTTATTCAGCATCACTACCAGTTGTTAAACTTGGAAGAATTGCTGGACAATTTTCAAAACCTAGAAGTGCGCCCACAGAAAAACAAGGTGATAAAGAATTACCAAGTTATTTAGGAGATAACATTAACGCAATCGATTTTAATGAAAAAGCCAGAAGACCAGATCCAAAAAGAATGTTTAAAGCTTATTCTCAATCAGCATCTACACTTAACTTATTAAGAGCATTTTCAAAAGGTGGATTTGCAGATCTAAATAAAGTTCATTTATGGAATTTAGATTATATTAAAAAAAGCCCCCAGGCTAAAAAGTTTAAGGACTTAGAGGATAAAATTGCTGATGCTCTAGCTTTTATGGAAGCTTGTGGAATAACTTCAGACTTCAATAATAGATTATACACAGTTAATTTTTGGACTTCACATGAAGCCTTGCACCTACCTTTTGAGGAAAGCATGACCAGAGTAGACTCAACCACTGGAGAATATCATGATACGTCGGCTCACTTCGTTTGGATTGGTGATAGAACAAGACAACTTGATGGGGGTCATGTTGAATTTTGTAAAGGTATTGAAAACCCGATAGGTATTAAATGTGGTCCAACATCTAAACCAGATGAAATTGCAAAAATTTGCGAAGTTTTAAATCCGAAAAATGAAAAAGGTAAAATAACTTTAATTTCCCGATTCGGTCATCAGAATGTAGAGAAGTTTTTACCAAAATTAATTAGAGGTATAAAAAAAGAGGGTTTAAATGTTATTTGGTCTTGCGATCCTATGCATGGTAACACTATTGTATCAACCACTGGTTTTAAAACTAGACCATTTAATAATGTTGTTGCAGAAGTTAAAAACGTTTTTGGTATACACCAATCAGAGGGAACATATGCTGGTGGATTACATGTAGAAATGACTGGGCAAGATGTGACTGAATGCACAGGTGGAGCAAGAAAAATATCTGATGCAGATTTATCAAGTAGATATCATACTCATTGTGATCCAAGACTTAATTCAGACCAAGCACTAGAAATGGCTTTTTTAATTTCAGATGAAATTAAGAAAAACTCTAATTACGCAAAAAACATTATTAAAGCAGCTTCTTAAAAGCTTATTTAATTGAATTGGCTTATTAAGTATGACTATTAATTCTATACAATATTAATTAAAAGTGACTATATCTTAAAAATGACTAAAAAACTAAAAATTGCACTAGCACAATTAAATCCTTTAGTGGGTGATGTTACTGGTAATGTAAATAAATTAATAACTATCAGATCAAAATTAGATAGTGATGTCGATTTATTAGTTGCACCAGAACTTTATGTTTCTGGATACCCTATAGATGATTTAGTTTTAAGAGAGGATTTTTTAAATTTAGTTGAAAGTGAAATAAAAAGACTTGTAGAAATTACAAAAGATAGAAAATCAGCATTGATATTTGGGGCACCCAGAAAAGACAAGATATCAATAAAAAATTCAGTTTATGTTGTCGAAAACGGTAGAATAGTTGCAATTAAAGATAAATTTGAACTTCCAAATACTGGAGTTTTTGACGAACAAAGAATATTCACTCAAGGTAAATTGGAGGATTGTGCAGACATAAAAAATATTAAGTTCGGATTACCAATTTGTGAAGATATTTGGGAAAAAACAGTTCTCGAAAAACTATCAAAATCTGGAGCAGAGATTATTATTGCAATAAATGCATCGCCATTTACCATTACTAAGAGTTTTGAAAGAGAGCGTATAGCTTTATCGCGAGTAAAAGAAACTGAACTTCCACTAATTTACCTTAATAGAACAGGCGGACAAGATGAGCTAATATTTGATGGTTCTTCTTTTGCTTTAAATCATGATGGAAATAAATTTTTTTGTTCCTCAGAGTTTAAAGAGGAAGTTTCATTTATAAATTTTGAAAAACAAAATGAAAAATGGGTTGGTAGTGGAAATCTAAATAAAAATACCTCTGATATAGAAAGACTGTATAAAGCTCTAGTTCTTGGATTAAGGGATTATGTTAATAATAATAAATTTTCTGGTGTTGTTTTAGGTTTATCTGGTGGAATTGACTCTGCTCTTGTTGCAGCAATAGCAACTGATGCTTTTGGACCTGAAAAAGTGCAAGCTATTATGCTTCCAAGCCCTTTTACAGGAAAAGAGAGTTTAAATGACGCAAATGATACTGCTAATTTTTTGAAAATTAAATTTTCTAATTTAAAAATAAATGAAGCCATGAAAATTATTGATAAAACTTTAGGAAAATTTAATGGGAAAAATTTTTCACCTGGTGTTACAGAGGAAAATATTCAATCAAGGTTAAGAGGATTATTGCTTATGGCCCTGTCAAACAGATATGGTTACATGGTACTTGCAACTGGTAATAAATCCGAGTATGCCGTTGGGTATTCAACATTGTATGGTGATATGTGTGGAGGTTTTGCCCCTATCAAAGATGTATGGAAAACAGATGTTTTTAAGTTATGTAAGTGGAGAAATGAAAATTTTTCTGAGTTATTTAAAGGACCTAAAGGAAAAGTTATTCCTGATAATATAATTACTAAGGCTCCGACAGCTGAATTAAAAGAAAACCAAAAAGATACTGATAACTTGCCAGAGTATGAAATCTTAGATGAAATTTTAAAAGGTTTAGTAGAAAGAGAAATTTCAGTAGAAAAGATTATATCAAAAGGTTTTGAAAGAAAAATTGTTGAAAAAACAGCTCAATTATTAGCTAGATCTGAATATAAAAGGTTTCAAGCAGCACCTGGACCAAAGGTAACATCAAAAGCTTTCGGTAGAGATAGAAGATTTCCGCTTACAAGTGGGTTTAGAAATTGGAACTAAATGAATCAAGATATATTCTTATCTAATAGTTTAGGAAATAAAAAAGAAAAATTTAATCCGATTGATCCAAAAAATATTGGAATGTATGTTTGTGGTCCTACTGTTTATGATGATCCACATATTGGAAATGCAAGACCTTTAATAGTTTTTGATATTTTATTTAAGGTATTAAAATGCAAGTACGGACATAAATCTGTTACCTACGTGCGTAATATTACAGATATTGACGATAAAATTATCAAGTCATCTGAAGAAAAAAAAATTTCTATAACTGAATTGACTACTAATGTTACAAAAAAGTTTCATGAGGATTGTAATTATTTAAATTGTGAACCTCCAACTTATGAACCTAAGGCTACAGAAAATATTGAATTAATGATTGATATGATAAATGAATTAATCAAAGGTCAATTTGCCTATGAAAATGAAAAACATGTATATTTTAAGGTGAAAAAATTTGAGGATTATGGGAAGCTATCAAATAAAAATATTGATGATTTGATTGCAGGTTCAAGAATCGAACCATCAGATAAAAAGCAAAGTCCAGAGGACTTTGTATTATGGAAACCATCCATAAATAATGAGCCTTCATGGGATTCGCCCTGGGGCAAGGGAAGACCGGGTTGGCATTTAGAATGTTCAGCAATGTCAAAAAAATATCTTGGAAATACGTTTGACATTCATGGTGGGGGTAGAGACTTAATATTTCCACATCATGAAAATGAGATAGCACAGTCGGTATGCGCCAATAAAACAAAAAAATTTGCAAATTATTGGGTGCATAATAATTTCATCACAATGTCAAAAGAAAAAATGGCTAAATCACAAGGAAATATTTTAAAGATAAGTGAGTTTAAAAAAAGATTTAATGGTCAAGTTTTAAGGCTGGCATTAATTAGCTCTCATTATAGTCAGCCTCTCGACTGGAACGAAAAACTTATGGATAATTGTGAAAAAACTATTAACAAATGGTATAATTGTTATACGCCCGTTAAAGAAAAGATTTTGATAGAAGATGATGACTTAAAACCCTTGTACGATGACCTAAATACACCAGGATATATTGCTGTATTACATAAACTTTATGATAAAGCTAAAGATGGTAATCAAGAAAAAAAACAAAAATTTACAACTGCTTGTAAATTTATTGGTCTATTGTGTCAGTCTAAAGAGGAATGGGATAATTTTAAGAAACAAAATTTAAAACTTTCTGAAAAAGATATTTTAAAAAAAATTGAAGAAAGAAATCTAGCGAGAGATAATAAAGATTATGAATTAGCTGATAAAATTAGAAATAATCTTTTAGATAAAGGTGTTTTAATAGAAGATAAAGATGGTAAAACACTGTGGAAAATTAAATGAGTAAAGAAAGATTATACATATTTGACACAACACTTAGAGATGGAGCGCAAACTCAAGGTGTGCATTTTTCAATTGATGAAAAAGCAAAAATTGCACATGCTTTAGATGATCTTGGTGTAGATTACATTGAAGGAGGTTGGCCAGGTGCTAATCCGTCTGATACGGAATTTTTTCAGAAAGGTTTAGATTTAAAGAACTCTACTTTTACCGCTTTTGGAATGACAAAAAAAGCGGGACGAAGTGCTGAAAATGATCCAGGTTTGTCAGCAATTTTAAATTCTAATACTAAATCTGTTTGTTTAGTTGGAAAGTCTTGGGATTTTCATGTCGATGTTGCATTAGGAATATCTAAAGAGGAAAATTTAGAAAACATTAAAGAAACAACAAAGCATTTTGTAAAAAACAATAAAGAGTTCATGTTTGATGCAGAACATTTTTTTGATGGCTATAAGGCAAACCCCGAATATGCTTTAGCTTGTATCAAAGCTGCTTATGATAACGGAGCTAAATGGATAATTCTATGTGATACTAATGGCGGCACACTTCCTCATGAAGTAACTAAGATAGTAAAAGAAGTTTCTGAAAACATACCTGGTGAAAATTTAGGTATTCATGCACATAATGATACTGGTAACGCTGTTGCAAACTCAATAGCAGCTGTTTTATCTGGAGCGAGACAAATCCAAGGCACTATAAATGGCTTAGGTGAAAGATGCGGTAATGCTAATTTAATGTCTATTATTCCAACTTTTCATCTTAAGAAAGAGTTATCAGATAAATTTGAAATAAGTATTAAAGAAAAAAATATCAAACATATTACACAATGTTCAAGGTTGCTTGATGAGATACTTAATAGAAAACCAAATAAACATTTACCATATGTGGGTGCTGCAGCGTTTTCACATAAAGGCGGTTTACATGTATCTGCTGTTCAAAAAGATCCTAAAACTTATGAGCACATAAATCCTGAAGAAGTTGGTAATAACAGAAATATAGTTGTTTCTGATCAGTCAGGTAAATCGAATATCCTGTCTAGACTTAAAACTATTGGAATCGATATTAAGGAAAATGATCCTAAAGTTAAAAAACTATTAGAAGAAGTTAAAGATAGAGAGTTCATTGGTTACAGTTATGATGGAGCCGATGCATCTTTTGAGTTACTGGCCAGAAGAGTAATAGGAGAAATTCCAAGATATATCTCAATAAAAGAATACGACGTTTCAGTTTCAAAAAACGATCAAGATAAAATAGTTTCTAAAGCAAAAGCAAAATTGGAAGTTGATGGTGAACAAATAGTCTGTGAAGGTGAAGGTAATGGACCCGTACATGCTTTAGACAACGCTATAAGAAATAACGTTACTAAGTTAGAAAAATATTCTGAATATTTAAAAGACTTAAAACTAGTCGACTATAAGGTAAGAATTTTAAATACAGGAACTGAAGCTACCACAAGAGTATCGATTGAAAGCACAGACTCTCAAGGAAAAAATTGGTTTACTATTGGCGTATCTCCGAACATAATTGATGCATCATTTAAAGCTCTTATCGATAGTTTAGATTTCAAATTATTTAAGGATAAAGCGCCTGCAAGTAAATAAATGAAAATTAAGAAGTTCTCTAAGAAACCTTCTGACTTCGAAAGTAGGGTAGGAGCAGATCCCGTCGTTTGTTATCCAAATGAAAATATAAATAATAATCTTGAAATATTACATGAAGCGAGAAAACATATTAAACAAATTGATGAAGTTATAGTCCCTCCAAGAGATGCCAGAACTTTTAATGTCAAATCAGGTAATTTTTTTAGAATTGAAAGTATTGAAGGACCACAAGTTGGAGATTTAAACTTATTTCAAGCTGATAATTTAAATGAAAAGTTTTATTCTGGAAAAACTAGAGCTCTATATGGAACACATGTTTCAGTTGGAGATAGAATGTTCAGCAGCTTCCCATATTTAAGATCATTGGCTACAATTACGTGGGATACATTAGATTGGTATGGTTACGATAAAGATGGGGGCTCAGTTCACGATGTTATTGGCACTAGATGCGATCCTTACACATATAAGCTAACATCAAATAACGATTACCATTATTGTTGCCATTCAAACTTAACTAGAGCTTTAGTTAAGGAGAAAAATTTCAAATTAGATGACGCAGAAAAAATTGTACACGATGTATTAAATGTATTTATGCTTACTGGTTTTACCAATGACACTAAACAATATTTTATGAAATCCAGCCCGGTAAGACCTGGTGATTATTTAGAATTTTTTGCAGACACAGATTTATTAGGAGCCTTATCTGCTTGCCCGGGTGGAGACTGTGGATCAGAACATTCATCTGATGTAGCAAAATGTTATCCATTAAAGGTTTCTATATGGGATGTTGACCAAAAATTTTTAAAAGAAATTAATCCATCTAAATTGTCTAATTATGATAGAAATCACGGGATCAAGTAAATGAAAAAAAATAAAGTTACATTTATTTTACACAAACCTCAGCTTTCAGAAAATATTGGTGCTTGCGCAAGAGCATTAAAGAATTTTAATTTTCAAAAGCTCTATCTGATTGATCCAAAACCTATTTTTCCTAATGATAAGATATTAGCAACATCCGTAGGGGCAAAAGATATTATAAAAAAAAGTAAAGTATTTAATAATTTAGAAAGTTCCTTAGGAGATATCGATATATTGATTGCTACATCTGCAAGATTTAGAAACAAAAATGTGAAACATATTAATCTTGAGGGTTTAAAAAAGATAGATTTTAGAAAAAAAATTGGATTTTTATTTGGCTCAGAAGCATCAGGTTTATCAAATAGAGAGATTAGTTATGCAAATTACACCTTACAAATTCCTACAAATCCTGAATTCAAATCATTAAATCTCTCTCACAGCCTAATTATTATTGCCCAGATAGTTTCAAGTATTTTTAAAATAAAGACAAAACCTTTCCAAAAGTCAAAAAAAATTAAATTCGCCTCAAAAAAAGAAATTCAATCTATGATCAATCTTTGTATTGCTAATTTGGAAAATATTGATTTTTTTAAACCTAAAGAAAAGAAACCTATAATGTTACAAAATTTAAGAAATATTTTTTATAAAATGGAATTATCAGATAAAGAAACACGTATTTTATCAAGTGTATTTGCAAGTCTTGGTAAAAACGCTGATTGACAAAATAATGAGTAAGTTTATAAGACCTTCTACTAAATGACAAAAAGATTAAACTCTAAACATAAAATTGATAGAAGATTAAAAGTCAACTTATGGGGAAGACCTAAAAGTCCCTTTAACACAAGAGCATATGGCCCAGGTCAACATGGCCAAACAAAAACTTCAAAGCCCTCGGATTATGGAATTCAATTACAAGCTAAACAAAAACTTAAAGCGTATTATGGTAATATTAATGAGAGACAATTTAGAAATATTTATAAAAAAGCAAGTATGCAAAGAGGTGATACCGGTGAAAATTTGATAGGTTTATTAGAAAGAAGATTAGATGCAATTATTTACAGAGCAAAATTTGCAACTACTATTTTTTCTGCGAGACAACTAATTAATCACGGTCATGTTAAGGTCAACGGTAAAAGAGTAAACATTTCTAGTTACTTAGTAAAAGAGGAAGACTCAATTGAAATTAAGGATAAATCAAAACAGCTGGCTATTATAGATATAGCTATGGCAAATAAAGAAAGAGAAATCCCAGAGTATATTCAAATGGATGAAAAAAATAAAAAACTTAAATTTGTAAGAGTCCCTAAATTTGAAGAGGTTCCTTATCCAATAGTTATGGAGCCAAATTTAGTAATTGAATATTATTCTAGATAATATCTTGATAAGAAGATCCTCAAAAAAATTTATAGATAATCTTTTAAAAAAAAACCAAACTTGGAAAGTATTGGATATAGGTTGTGGTTATTCAGCACACAAAAATGCTTCTGTAATTTGTGACATTCAAGATTTATCAAATTTTTATGATAATAAAAATTTTATAAGATTAGAAAATAATATTTTGCCGTTTAAAGATAAAGAATTTGATTTTGTAATAGCCTCACATGTTATTGAACATGTTAAAGATGTAAAAACTTTTTTAAGTGAGTTAGAAAGAGTATCCAACAAAGGCTACATTGAGTTACCTACAATACTAGAGGATAATTTAGTGTTTGAAAATAAAAATGATCATATTTGGCACACTGAATTTGATGATGATGAAAAAAAAATAAATATATCAAATAAATTACAATATATCGAACCGGTACTTACTGTCTCCTCTTCAAAAAATTTTATGAAAGTTTTCAGACAAAGCTTAATTTTAGAACTTTATTGGGAAAACTCAATTGAATATGATTTAAACCAAAAGATGCACGATGAAGTTTATAAAATATCAAGAGTAGTATTACTAAGAAAATTTATTTCTAAGATTTTTAGAAATTTTTTGAGAAAAAATTAATTTTTAGGTTTAAAACTTATATTTTTATTCTTAAACAGTTTTGTTAATTCGCCATTTTCATACATTTCTTTTATGATATCACATCCACCTACAAACTCTTTTTTTATATATAATTGTGGAATAGTTGGCCAATCACTATAAATTTTAATACCTTCACGAATTTTTTGATTTTCTAAAACATCCACACCTTGAAAATTTACATCTAGAATTTTAAGTATGTTTGATACTGCCATTGAAAATCCACATTGAGGAGCGTCAGGAGTTCCTTTCATAAACAAGCAAACTTCATTATTATCTATATGTTTTTGTATCAAAGATTTTATTTGTTCATCCATTATTGTTCCTTTGTTTTAAGGGCTAAAGCATGCAACTCATTTCCCATCTTACCTTTGAGAGAGTTATATACCATTTTGTGTTGCTCAATCTTACTTTTACCAGAAAATTTGGACGATGTAATAGTAGCTGAGTAATGATTGCCATCTCCAGCCAAATCTTGTATTTCAACAGTTGCATCTGAGAAGGCTTCTTTTATTAACTTTTCAATTTCTTTTAAATCCATTGCCATTTTACTAACTCATAAAGTTATTTAACCAATTATTATTGTATGACTTTAATTCGTCAACTGGAACAATTGTCTTTTCATTAAAACTTATTGATTTTCCAACCAATGTACCAATTTTATCATAATGCACTGCATTTTTTTGCAGAACACTGGTTACTTTTTTTAAATCAGATTTTAAAATTTCTATAATATATCTACCTTGGTCTTCACAAAAGAAGTATTCAAATTCACTTAATAACGAACGAGGTTTCTTAATTTCAATCCCTATATTTCCTGCAATGCACATTTTTGAAATCCCCACTAAAATACCTCCTAAAGATACATCATGTGCACTCTTAATATAGTTTCCCTCTATCAGCTTTAAAATAGTTTCGCCGTTATTTTTTTCATTAAATAAGTTTATCTCTGGAGGTGGACCATTTTTTTCATCTAAAATTGTTCTAGCAAATAAACTTTGATCTAAATGACCTTCTGTTTTACCTATGACCAAAACCAGATTTCCCTCACTTTTAAAATTCATCGTAATCATTTTAGTGTAATCTTTTATTAATCCCACGCCACCTATTACAGGAGTTGGTTTAATTCCAACCTCTTTCGTTTGATTGTAAAAAGAAACATTTCCTGAGACCACAGGAAAAGCTAAGTATTTTGAAGCCTCGCCAATACCTTCAACGCATTCGACAAACTCACCCATATTTTCCTCTTTTTCAGGGCTTCCAAAATTAAGACAATTTGTAATTGCCACAGGTTTAGCCCCAACAGAAATTAAGTTTCTCCAACTTTCGCACACTATTTGTTTTCCACCAGTAAGTGGATGAGCCCAACAATAAACTGCAGAAGAGTCTACAGCTGCGGCGACGGCTTTGTTTGTTCCATGAACTCTAACAACACCAGAATTACCCCCAGGTTTTTGAATTGTATCACCCATTACAGTGTGATCATATTGTTCCCATATCCATTTTTTGCTACATACATTTGGATTTGATATCATCTTTTTTAAAACATCTAAAATTTTTAAATTTTTAAGGTCTTTTTTTTGAATTTTATTTTTTTTTGGTAATTTTGTTTTTTTCCATTTACGATCATACATTGGGGAATTTTCTACTAGTATATTAATAGGTATTTTTGCCACTTGTTCTGAGTTAAAAAATAGTTCTATATCTTTTGTATTTGTAGTTTTTCCAATAACTGCAAAATCTAAACCCCATTTATCAAATATTTTTTTGGCTAAATTTTCTTTTCCATTTTCTAATACAATTAGCATTCTTTCCTGGCTCTCAGATAACATGATTTCATACGGTGTCATTTTGGTTTCTCTACACGGAACTTTATCTAAATTAATTTCAATTCCTAATTTACCCTTAGACGCCATTTCAATACTAGATGATGTCAATCCAGCAGCCCCCATGTCTTGAATAGCTATTATAGAGTCTCCCGCCATTAGTTCTAAGCAAGCTTCTAATAAAAGTTTTTCTGTGAACGGGTCTCCCACTTGCACGGTAGGTTTTTTTTCCTCAATTTTATCATCAAAGCTAGCTGATGCCATACTAGCACCGTGAATTCCATCTCTTCCAGTTTTAGAACCGACATATATCACAGGCTTATTAAGCCCTGCCGCCTTAGAATAAAATATTTTATTTTTTTTAACCAATCCTAAAGTCATTGCATTAACTAAAATGTTTCCATTATAAGATCTATCAAAGCAAGTTTGACCTCCTATAGTAGGAACACCCATGCAATTACCATATCCTCCTATTCCATGAACTACACCTCTTAATAAGTTTTTAGTTTTTTTATGTTGTGTAGATCCAAAGTGAATAGAGTTTAAGTTTGCAATTGGTCTTGCTCCCATTGTAAATACATCTCTCATTATTCCCCCTACGCCAGTTGCTGCTCCTTGATAAGGCTCAATGAAAGAGGGATGATTATGACTTTCAATTTTGAAAACAATTGCATCCCCATCTTCGATGTCAATTACCCCAGCGTTTTCACCAGGTCCCTGAATAACTTTTTTTCCTTTAGTGGGTAATTTCTTTAAATGAAGTCTAGAAGATTTATACGAGCAATGCTCGTTCCACATGGCTGAAAATATGCCAAGTTCTGTAAGATTGGGAGTTCTTTTAAGTAATTCACAAATAAGTTTGTATTCTTCAACTTTAAGTCCATGTTCTACTGCTAATTTTTCATTAACTTGCATTATTTAATATTATTGAGAAGGTTTTTAAAAAATAATGAACCATCTTCACCAGATAAACAACTATCAATCATTCGCTCAGGGTGAGGCATCATTCCTAATACATTTTTTTCTTTATTTAAAATTCCAGCAATATTTTTAATTGAGCCATTTGGATTAAATTCTTCCTCTATTTTGCCATCATTATTACAATAGTGGATTGCTACCTGATTATTATCTTTAATTTCTTTTAATTGGTCGTCAGTACAAAAATAGTTTCCCTCGTTATGTGCAATGTGAAGTTCAAAAATATCTTTTTCAAGATTTTTGAAGTAAGGATTGTCTTTATTGTCAATTTTTACAAATACGTTCTTACAAATAAATTCTAAATATTTATTTCTTAATAAAACTCCTGGAACCAGACCAGCTTCCACTAATATTTGAAAACCATTGCAAATACCCATTACTAAACCTCCTGATTTAGCAAAATTAATTACTGATTGCATAATTTTAGATTTAGAAGCAACACTACCACAACGCAGGTAATCTCCATATGAGAACCCACCTGGTAAAACAACTAAATCACTTTTAGGTAGTTCATTATCGTTATGCCAAATCATTTTATTTTTAAAACCAAACTTTTTTAAAGCAACATCCATATCTCTATCGCAATTTGAACCAGGAAAGGTAATTACTGATGATTTCATTAATTATTGTATCTCAATAATTTTATAATTTTCAATGACAAGATTAGCCAAAAGTTTTTCACACATATCTTCTACAATCTCTTTAGCTTTTTTTGGATCATTTTCGTTAACATCAATTTCAAAATATTTCCCTTGTCTGACTTCATTAACATTTTTAAAATTCATACCTTCCAAAGTTTGATGTATTACTTTTCCTTGGGGATCTAAAACATCTTTTTTTAATGTTATTATTGCTGATATTTTCATTTATTTTTTTTCTTTACGGATGATAATTTTGTTACATTCACTGCAGATATATTAGACTGTTCATGCAATATTCCTAATCTTTTAGCAACTTCAGTGTAAGCAGGTATTAATCCTCCTAAATCTTTTCTAAATCTATCTTTATCGAGTTTTTTGTCAGTTATTGAGTCCCACAATCTACAAGTATCTGGACTTATTTCATCAGCTAGAATTATTTCATTTTTTCCATTAACTTTTATTCTTCCAAATTCTAATTTGAAATCAATAAGGTTAATGCCAACCCCTCTAAACATACCAATCATGAAATCGTTAATTCTTAGTATCATTTTTTTAATTTTATCTATCTCTTTTTTTGATGCCCATTCAAAAGCATAAATATGCTCTTCAGCTATCAATGGATCTCCAAGTTTGTCGTCTTTCAAGCAATACTCAATTAAAGGTTCTTTAAGAACAGTTCCATCTTCTATACCAAGTCTTTTGGTTAACGAACCAGTAGCAACATTTCTGACAACAAATTCGATTGGTAAAATTTCAACCAACTTTATTACTTGTTCACGCATATTCAATCTTTTGACTAAGTGATTTTTGATTCCTATTTGTGAGAGATTTGAGAGAATATGTTCTGAAATTCTATTATTTAAAACTCCTTTTCCCTCAATTGTAGATTTTTTTTGGTTATTAAACGCAGTAGCGTCATCTTTAAAATATTGTATCACCAAATTCTTATCTTGTGTTGCATAAATAATCTTTGCTTTACCCTCGTATAATTTTTTTCCTTTTTTCATTATTTAAAAACTCTTCTAAAAATTAAATTTATATTCTTAAAATGCTTAGAGTAACTAAAAATAGATCTTAATCTTTTTGACGAGATTTTACTTGTTATATATTTATCTGATTGAATAGCTTCATACAAATTTAGGTTTTCAGAAAAACATCTTTTTGAATATGTTTGAACCATTTTATAAGATTTTTCTCTAGTTAAACCAGTTTTCGTAAGCTCAAGCATTAATTCTTGAGAAAAAATTAAACCCTTTGTGATATTTAAATTCTCAAGCATTTTATTTGGATAAACAACCATATTGTCTAAAATATTTGCTAATCTAACCAACGCAAAATCTATAGTGATGTTGGCATCTGGGCCGATATTTCTCTCTACACTTGAGTGGGAAATATCTCTTTCATGCCATAAAGCTATATTTTCTAACGCAGGAACAACTGCGCTTCTAATCATTCTTGCAAGACCTGTTAAATTTTCACTCAAGATTGGATTTTTTTTATGAGGCATAGCTGAAGAACCTTTTTGATTTTTTGAAAAAAATTCTTGTAATTCATAAACTTCAGTTCTTTGAAGATGTCTTATTTCAATAGCAGCTCGCTCTATTGAACCAGCGATAATTCCTAAAACTGAGAAATAGAAAGCATGTCTATCCCTGGGGATCACTTGAGTTGAAATCGGTTCAATTTTTAGATTAAGTTTTTTGGCAACATGTTTTTCAACATTGGGATGAATGTTTGCAAAAGTTCCTACAGCCCCTGATATTGCACATGTTGATACTTCATCTATTGCAGTTATTAATCGTTTTTTATTTCTTTTAAATTCCTCATAGAAAGATGCAAGTTTTAAACCAAATGTAATTGGTTCTGCATGAATTCCATGACTTCTTCCCATACAAGGTGTGAATTTGTATTTTTTTGCTTGTTTTTTTAAAACTTTTAAAATTTGGTCTAGGTCTTTAAGGATTATTTTTCCTGATTGAACTAGTTGAATATTATAACTTGTATCTAAAACATCAGAGGAAGTCATGCCTTGATGAAGATATCTTGCTTTAATTCCTGCTTTTTCAGTAACCGAAGTTAAAAAAGCAATTACATCATGTTTTACTTGATTTTCAATTTGATGAATTCTTTTGACATTAATTCTTGCTTTTTTCCTGACAACTGATGATACACCTTTTGGTATTTGACCTAGCTTTTCCATTGCTTGAGCTGCTGCAATCTCAACATCTAACCAGATCTTATATTTATTCTCCTCTGACCAAATATCAGTGAGTTCTTTTCTTGAGTATCTTTTTATCATTAATTATAAGTATGGAGGCTTAGAATAACCTTTAGCAGATTCTGTAAAGATTTCATAACCATTTTCTGTAATTCCTACCGTATGTTCAAATTGTGCTGATAAAGATTTATCTTTAGTAACTGCAGTCCAACCATCATTGAGCAATTTTGTATCAAATTTACCTTCGTTAATCATAGGTTCTATTGTAAAAGTCATTCCAGGCTTTAATTCCATACCAGTGTTTTTTTTGCCATAGTGTAAAACATTTGGTGGCTCATGAAAAACAGAACTAATTCCGTGTCCACAAAAATCTCTTACAACAGAAAAACCTTTTTCTTCAACATTCGATTGAATTTCGTAACCTATGTCTCCCATCTTAATTCCAGGTTTTAAAATTTTAATAGCCTTCATCATTGAGTCATAAGTTGCATTAATAAGATTGTTTAACTTTACAGAAGTGTTCCCAATGCAAAACATTCTGCTTGTATCCCCATAGTAATCATTAACTATAGCTGTTACATCAACATTCACTGCATCGCCTTCTTCCAAAATTCTATCTTCTGAAGGTATACCGTGACAAACAACATGATTAAGAGATGTACATAACGATTTAGTAAATCCTCGATAGTATTGAGGAGCAGAGTAACCACCGTTGTCTCTTATGAACTCGTATCCAAGTTTATCAATATGGGCTGTTGAAATACCTTCTTTGATATTTTCTGTAAGCATATCAAGTGTTTGGGCAGCAAGCTTTCCAGCAATTCTCATCTTTTCAAACTTTTCTGAATAATCAGCCATTAATAATTTTTATTTTCTTTTCTATTAAAATTTCTTTTGAACTAATTTTACACCTATAAGCTAAAAAATTAACACCTGCTTTTTTAGCTTTCAAATAATTCTTATGATACTTATCATCAATATCTTTAGCTATTTTAAAATATTCCATATTTTGAATTTGAACCAGGAATATTAAATATGTTTTATACCCTTTTTTTATGGCATCAATAAGGGTAAGAAGATGTTTAGAGCCTCTTGTTGTAATTGCATCAGGAAATTCAGCAGTTTTTTTATCTCTAAAAAGGGTTACATTTTTAACTTCAATAAAACTTTTTTGCTTATTTTTCTCGACTAAGAAATCAAACCTAGTTTCTTTATTATAAAAAACCTCAGATTTAATTGAGTCATTTTTATTCAATTCTTTAATTAAATTATTGGATAATCCATGATTCACAATCTTATTAGCCAAATGAGTATTAACTCCAACTAAATTATTTTTAGCTTTAATAATTTCTAAGCCGTATTTTAATTTTCTTTTTGGATCGTCATTTTTAAGTAAATAAACCTCATTACCTTCATCAAGAAGGCCTTTCATAGAGCCAGTATTTGGACAATGAGCCGTAACAATTTCTTTATTTAATTGCACATCAACAAAAAAACGCTTGTATCTTTTGATTAGTTTACCTTTTAATAAAGACTTGGTAAATTTCATTTTCAAATTATATATATAAAATGACAAAAAACACAAAAGTAAATGCTGCTATCCTAATTATAGGCAATGAAATTCTTTCTGGTCGAACACAAGATACTAATACTAGCACTTTAGCAACTTGGTTAAATTCAATTGGAGTAAAAGTTAACGAGGTAAGAGTTATACCTGATGTTGAAAAAATTATTATTGATACCCTTAATGTATTAAGAAATGAAAATAATTATGTTTTTACAACTGGTGGGATAGGACCTACTCATGATGATATTACGGCTGAGTCTGTAGCTAAAACTTTTGGGATAAAATATGAAATACATAAAGAGGCATTTACAATTTTAGAATCTTACTATCAACCTGGCGAATTTAATGAAGGTAGACAAAGAATGGCTTGGATGCCTGAGAATGCTGAGTTGATCTTAAATCCAACAAGTGGTGCTCCAGGATTTAGTGTAAAAAATGTATTTTGTTTGCCAGGTGTACCCTCAATAATGAAATCTATGCTAGGCGGCTTAACAAATAAAATT
>CACDZM010000007.1 GCA_902557215.1 uncultured Pelagibacteraceae bacterium
AATAAAAAATAAATTATTTTTGAAAAACCTGTAATTTCGTGATGTAATTCTAAAATGATTTTTTTTTTAAAAATACATGCTAAAAGAGAAAAAATTATACTACGTGAAAGAAACAATGCATCATCATCGAGTTTTTTAGATAGAATTTTAATTGAAAATATAATCCTAAGTATAAAATTGAGTAAAATAAAATTTTCGAAAATTGAAATAATTTTGAATTTATAATTTATATTATAAATCTTATTTATTAGATTTATATTTTTTTTATTAATTACAAATAAATTAATGTCATATTTTAGCCTGGAAAAAGCTTCACACATTTTCATAACATGAATTGAGTATGCAGATTTACTTGGCAGATTTAGTTCTGCTACATAATAAATTTTTTTTTTCTCTTGCATATGTAATTAAGAGCTGATTAGTTTTACATGTTTTTCAAAATAAAAAAAGATTAATGTACATTTAATGGAGCCAAAAAAAATAAATAAGGGTTTGGTATCAATTATAATACCTTATTATAAAAAAAGAGAATATATTTTAAAAACAATAAACTCAATTTTAGATCAATCGTACAATCATTTTGAAATAATTTTAATTTATGACGATGAAAATTTATCTGATTTATATTATTTAGAGAAATCGTTTAAGTTAGAAAAAAAAATTAAAATTATTAAAAATTCTCAAAATATTGGATCTGGATTTTCCAGAAATAGGGGAATGGATTACGCAAAAGGTGAATTTATAGCATTTATAGACGCTGATGATATTTGGAAAAAATCTAAGTTGGAAGTCCAAATTAATTTTATGGTCAACAATAAACTTAAATTTAGTCATACATCGTATGAAATTATTGACAAAAATGGTAAAGTTTTAGGAAAAAGATATTCCAGAAATTTTAATAAAGTAGATGATTTAGTTAAGTCTTGTGACATCGGATTATCAACAGTAATTTTGAAAAAAGAAATAATTGATGATCAAACAAAGTTTCCAAATTTAAAAACAAAAGAGGACTTTGTTTTGTGGCTTAAAATTCTTCAAAAAAAAATTTTAATAAGTTCTTTAGATGAAACGCTAAGTTCGTGGAGAAAACTTGACAATTCACTATCTAGTTCAATTACTCAAAAATTAAAAGATGCTTTTAAAGTTTATTATCATCATATGAGATTTAGTTTTGTAAAATCAATTTACTACGTTATATGCTTAAGTTTTAATTTTTTAAAAAAATAATATGAATTATTTAATTTTTTTAATTATTCCATTATTTATTTTTTTTTCAAATTATTTTATTATCAAAAATAAATACTTCTCTAATTTTTCAGGAGATTCCCATCAAAAGTACTTAGGTACAAAAAATACACCATTAATTGGTGGAATTTTTTTGATATTATTTTTATCAATTATTTTTATCGAAAAAGATTTGAAGTTTTATACTTTTTTGGCTCTTATTTTTTTATTAGGACTATTTTCTGATTTAAAAATTTTATCTGTTCCTTCAAGAAGATTATTCTATCAATTTATACTAGTTATATTATTCGTCTCTTTTTCGAGTCTTAATACAATCTCAACTAGGATCATTTTTATTGATAACGCTTTACAAAATTATTATCTAGGTATTTTTTTTAGTACTTTTTGTCTAATTATATTAATTAATGGCACTAATTTTATGGATGGACTTAATGGCTTAGTTCTAACATATTATTTAATAGTCACAGCCTTACTTTTTAAATTAGATCTACTAATTGGCTTAAATTTTACAGATTTAGATAGTGCTTACTTGTGCTACTTGTTGTTTGTAATGATTATTTTTAATTTCTCAAATAAATTTTATTTAGGTGATTCTGGAGCATATTTATTAGGGCTATTGATTGGTTACATGTTGATAAAATTACATAATTATAATCCAAATATTTCACCATATTTTATTGTATTGTTATTGTGGTATCCATGTTTTGAAAATTTGTTTTCAATCATAAGAAAATTTAAAGTAGGAAGGTCGCCAGTCTCCCCGGATAGTAATCATTTTCATCAACTATTATTTTATTTTTTAAAAAAAGAAACCAAATTTAGTAATTTAGCTTGTAATAATTATTCAAGCATAATTATTAACTTTTATAATTTTGTAATTTTATCATTTGGTAGCTTTAATATTTATAATACTCAACTGTTAGTTATATTAACATTAATCAATATGATAATTTACACAGTTATTTACTCAAGATTATTTAAGTTTAAATATAAAATTTTAATTTCTGATAAAAAATAGTTTTATCATGTGAGTTAATATTAAAAAACCATCTTTAAAAACATTAACTTTTTTTTTCCCACCAATTCTTGATCTTTCATAGGCTTTAGATGTTATTAATTTATGGCCTTTTCTTTTGGCTTTAATTGGCAGTTCAACACAAAATTTAAAATCTTTTGAAGTTAATTCTAACTCCTTAGCCTTTGAGGTTTTGCCTATTATGTAGGTATATAAAATATCGGAAATATTTAATCCAAAAAATAATACTCCAATTTTGGTAAAAATGAAGTTACCAACTAACGTAATTATCGTATCATCGTCACTACCACAATTTTTTTCATATCTAGTTCCAAAAACAAAATCAGCTTCATTTGTTCTAATTTGCTCTAACATTTTGGATAGTTCGCTAGGATCAAACGATCCATCCGCATTAAACAGACAAAATAACTCAGTTTCAACAGAGTTTATGCCAGTAATTAGTGCATCACCATAACCCCTACCTTTTTGATAAAGAATTCTACAATTATAATCTTTTATTGAATTGATAGTTTCTATATCTTCTTTTTCTAAAACAATTATAATCTTAAGATTATAGCTCTTTAACTCATCAAGTACTTTAGGAAGAGATTCTTTTTCGTTTTTGGCAGGAATTACTAATGTAAGATTATTCATAAATATTTAAATTTATTATTATTTTTATATTAATAATTGTAATTTTGATTTATCTTAAAATATTAACTTTTTAAATAAAATTCTTTGAAATACTTTCTTTGGTATTAATGTAAAAAAAATATAGAGGTATATTAATGAATATATTAATTTATTTATCATTTTATGCATTAATAATCATATCGGTAATTGGATATTCCTTGATGTTCCAAAAAGTTTTAAGAAATACGGTTGATATTGAATTCGAGTATAATTTATTAGGTGGTTTACTCTTTTTAATTTTCTTATCTTTTTTAACACATTTTTTTTTAAAACATGGTTACACACATAATATAATTATTTTTATAATAGGAATAGCTCTATCTATATTTTATTTCATTAACGAAAAAAGAATATCCAAAATATATTTTGGGTATATTTTTTTAATTTTTGGAATATTAGCGGTCGGATTTCTAACATCAAAAACTCATGATGATTTCCCTTATTATCATTTTCCTTATACTTACTATTTAACTCAAGAAAATTTGATAATAGGCATGGGGCATTTAGTACATGCTTTTAGAACACCATCTTCGATTTTTTATCTAAATTCATTGTTTTATTTACCAATTATAGACTATTTTTTATTTAACATGGGAGCAATTTTAATATTAGGTTTTTCAAACTTAATCTTAATTTTTAAATTAAAAAATGACTACAAAAGTAAAAATTATGATTTTATATTTTTTTTAACCCTCCTATCTTTTTTATTCATAAATGTATTTTTTTATAGACTAGCTGAACATGGAACTGATAGGTCTGCACAAATACTAATTCTTATTTTATTTATTGAAGTTTTTAATTTATATCGAAAAACAGTAGATATAAGAAAAATTTTTTCTAAAATTTTTATTTTAATGGGATTCATTATATCACTTAAAGCATTCTATGTTTTATATTTAATTATTCTTTTACCGATTTTTATGTATCTTAAGAATAAAAGAATTATTTTAGGTTTTTTTAAAAATTTTTACTTTTATATTTTCTGTTTTATTGGTTTTTTTTTAATACTTGTTAATATTTTTAATTCTGGCTGCATTTTATATCCTGTAAGTTTTTCGTGTTTTTCTAATCTTGAATGGTCAATGTTTAATGAAGCTAAAACTTCTAATGATTGGTTTGAACAATGGGCAAAGGCTGGTGCAGGTCCAACGCATAGAGTAGACAATCCAGATATTTATATTCAAGGTTTTAATTGGGTTCCGAATTGGATTGAGATGTATTTCTTTAATAAGGTAAGTGACTTTATACTTGGATTATTCCTTTTATTAATCATAGTCTTTTTCACATTTTACTCAAAACACAAAATTACTATTAAAATGAATAAACAAAGTTATCTAATATATTTCACAGCCATTATTTTATTTTGTGAGTGGTTTTATAATCATCCAAGTCTTAGATACGGTGGCTTTAGTTTGGTTGCTATAATTATGTTTGTGCCATTTTCAATATATATTTCAAGATTTTCCTTAATAAAGATTTTTAAAGAAAAAATTATTTTTTTGATTATATTATCTTTAGTCATATTTATTGGAAGAAATGTAAATAGAATTAATGATGAAGTACAAAAATATAATTATAATTTGTTTTCATATCCATATTATTATTTAGATGATGTTCATTTCAGAATAGACAAACTCGTAGATAAGATATTGCACAATTACAAAAAATGTAAAAATGAAAATAAAATAAATTGTGAACGTTTTAATGGAATATTGGTTACTAAAAAAAATTTTTTCTATATCATAAATAAAAATTAATGATTATATTTATAATAAAAGCTGTTAAAAAATAATTTTTAAATATGAAAAAAAAAATAGCCTTAATTTTTGGTATCACTGGTCAAGACGGATCTTACTTAGCAGAAATATTATTAAAAAAAAATTATATAGTACATGGTGTAAAGAGAAGATCTTCTAGCATTAATACTTTTAGAGTGGACCACATATATCAAGATCCTCACGATAAAAATTATAGATTCAGACTTCATTATGGCGATGTTACTGATACTTTGTCTGTTTCAAATATTATAAAAAAAATTAAACCTCATGAAATATATAATTTAGCTGCTCAGTCTCACGTTGCAGTTTCATTTGAGGTTCCGGAATACACTGCTAACGCTGATGCCCTGGGTGCTCTTAGAATATTAGAGGCAATAAAATTTCATAAACTTGAAAAAAAAACAAAATTTTATCAGGCAGGTACTTCTGAAATGTATGGTAAAGTTCAAAGTTCACCTCAAAATGAAAAAACCCCTTTTTATCCTTTGAGTCCTTATGGAGTAGCGAAATTATATGCACACTGGATTACCAAGAATTATAGAGAGGCTTATAAAATCTTTGCTTGTAATGGAATTTTATTTAATCATGAAAGTCCGAGAAGGGGTGAAACTTTTGTTACTAAAAAAATTATCTCTGCACTTTGTAAGATTAAGGAGGGAAAACAAAAAAAATTATTTTTAGGTAATTTAAATTCTAAAAGAGATTGGGGTCATGCAAAAGATTATTGTTTTGCTATGTGGAAAATACTTCAACAAAAAAAACCTGATGATTACGTTATAGCTACAGGTAAACAATACTCAATTAAACAATTCATAAATTTAACAGCAAAAAAATTAAAAATGAAAATAATTTGGAAAGGGAAAGGAATGAAAGAGAAAGGATATAATAATCTAGGCTTTCCTATTATTGAATGTGATAAAAATTATATTAGACCATTAGACGTAGACACACTTCTAGGTGATGCTAGAAAAGCCAGAAAAATACTTAAATGGAAACCTAAAAACAACATTGATTTGTTGATCCATGAAATGATTCAATCAGAATATAAAATGTTAAATGCAATTAAATAAAAAAAGTAAAATTTTCATTGCAGGACATAATGGTATGGTGGGTTCATCAGTATTACGACACTTTAAAAAAAAGGGGTATAAAAAATTGTTTTTTAAAAATAAAAAATCTTTAAATTTGATTGATCAAAAAAAAACACTTTTTTATATAAAAAAAATAAAGCCAGATTTCGTTATTATTGCAGCTGCAAGAGTTGGTGGAATTTTTGCTAACGATGATCAAAAAGCAAAATTTATCTACGAAAATATTATGATACAAACAAATTTAATTCATTCCTCTTTTTTAGCGGGTGTAAAAAAACTTATTTTTTTAGGCTCAAGTTGTATCTATCCAAAGTATGCTAAGCAACCTATTAAAGAAGATTATTTGATGACAGGAAAACTTGAAGAGACTAATGAACCTTATTCTATTGCAAAGTTAGCAGGTTACAAGATGTGTGAGGCTTATAATAAACAGTACAAAACGAATTATTTATGTTTAATGCCCACAAATCTTTATGGACCAAATGATAATTATAATCTAAATACCTCACATTTTTTTCCAGCTATAATTGTTAAAGCTCATACTGCACTAAAAACAAAAAATAAGGTGATAAAAATTTGGGGAGATGGTACCCCAAAAAGAGAGTTGATGTATGTAGATGATCTCGCAGATGCTTGTGAATTTTTTTTAAAAAAAAAAACAAAACATTCATTAATAAATATTGGAAGTGGTGAGGAAAAGACAATTTTAGCATATTACAAATTTGTAATAAAAAAACTAAATGCTAATTTAAAAATAAAATTCGAAAAGAAAAAACCAAACGGAACACCAAGAAAAAAATTAGATCTTAGTTTAGCAAAAAAATATGGCTGGAAATCTAGGTATAAATTAGATGAAGGATTCAATTTGACCTATAAAAACTATTTAAAGAAATTGATTTTAAATAAAAAATGAAAAAAATTGTTATTGTTACAGGTGGGAGTGGCTTTGTAGGAAGTAATTTAATTAAATATTTAATTAAAAAGACTGCATATAATATTATCAGCATAGATGATTATTCATCTGGGACTAAAAAAAATCACATTAATTCAAAAAAAGTTAAATATATAAAAGGTAATACAAAAAATATTGATTCTATTTTAAAAAAGTATGTTAAAAAAATTCACTCCATTTTTCATTTTGGAGAATTTTCTAGAATTTATCAAAGTTTTTTAAAAATGAATAAATGTATACAATCTAATTCAATAGGTACTAATGCAGTTTTTGACTTTTGTTTAAAAAATAAGATAAAATTAATTTATTCGGCAACATCTGCATCCTTAGGAAATAAAGGAAAAGATAAAAATCTTTCCCCGTATGCCTTTACGAAAGCTAAAAATTTGGAACTTTTAGAAAATTTAAGAAATTGGTTTAATTTTAGATATGAGGTTATATTTTTTTATAACGTTTATGGACCTGGCCAGATTAAAAAAGGTGACATGTCAACTGTAATTGGAATTTTTGAAGACTGTTATTTGAAGGATCTGCCTTTGCCAGTAGTAAAGCCTGGAACTCAATCTAGAAGATTTACTCATATTTCAGATACTGTAAAGGTTTGTTATAAAGCTTGGAAGAATGATAAATCAAGATTTTATAGTATTTCAAATAAAAAAAGTTATTCTATTCTTGAAGTTGCAAAGATGTTTGGAAAAAAAATTAAGTTTTTACCCGCAAGAAAGGGTGAGAGATATGCATCTGCTTTAACAACTTTGGGTTTATCAAAGAAGATTTATCGAATTTATGGTAAAATAGACTTAAAAAATTACGTCAAAGAGTTTGTTAAAAATAGGTAGAAATAACGTATTTTTACAGTAAATCTCTGTTTACATTGAATAAATTATCTATATAAAGCATTCGCCGGTAATTATTGCGAAAGTGTTACACCCGATCCCATTCCGAACTCGGAAGTTAAGCCTTTCAGCGCCGATGGTACTTTGTCTTAAGATACGGGAGAGTAGGTCATTGCCGGCATCTTGTTTTATGAAAATTAAAAGTTCTTTAAAGTCAATTAAAAAAAGAGATCTAAACTCTAAGTTAGTGAGACGTAGAGGAAGAGTCTATATCATAAATAAAACTAACCCAAAATTTAAAGCAAGACAGAAATAATTTTATGGATAATGAGGACCATAAAAAAACTTGGAACAATTTCACTAAATTCGTGTTGTGGGGAACTGTCGCTGTTATATCAGTTTTGATTTTAATGGCACTATTCTTACTATAGAATAATTTAGTTATGAAAATCGCATCTATATCTGAAAATTTAAATGTAGAAAAAAGAGTAGCGATTACTCCTGAAATAGCAAAAAAATATAATTCTCTAGGTTTTGAAGTTTTTATATCTCATGATTACGGCCTTCACCTAGGTTTTGATAATGATAAATATAAATCTGAAGGTGTAAATATTATCAAAAACGATAAAGATATTTTGATCAATTCTGATGTAATATTGCAATTAGGTTTACCATCAGATGAAAACCTTTCTTTGCTGAGAGAGAACCAAAATTTGATTGGTGTTTTGAATCCATTTTTAAACAAAGAAAAATTAGATAATTTATCTAAGAGAAAGGTAAATAATTTTTCTTTAGAACTATTGCCTAGGATCACTAGGGCGCAGTCTATGGATATTTTATCATCCCAAGCAAACCTTGCTGGCTATAAAGCAGTGGTAGAAGCATTTGCATTTTTTGAAAAAGCTATCCCAATGATGATGACAGCAGCTGGGACAGTTCCGGCAGCAAAAGTGTTAGTTGTTGGTGCTGGAGTCGCGGGTTTGCAGGCAGTAGCAACTGCGAAAAGAATGGGAGCAATTGTTTTTGCTACTGATGTAAGAATGGCTTCTAAAGAGCAAGTTGAGAGTCTAGGTGGTAAATTTTTAGTAGTTGAGGGAGCGGAAAATCTTGAAACGGAGGGTGGTTATGCAAAAGAAGCATCTGAGGATTTTAAAAAAAAACAAGAAGAACTTTTGTCTGAAACCTTAAAAAAAATTGATATTGTTATTTGTACTGCGTTAATACCTGGAAAAAAAGCCCCAATAATTCTAAAGGAGAGTATGGTAGAAAATATGCAACCTGGATCAGTGATTTACGACTTGGCTGCTATTCAAGGGGGCAATACGGCGTATACAAAAGTTGATCAGATAATTGATAAAAATGGAGTTAAAATAATGGGTGAAAAGAATATACTAAATAAAATTCCTGTTTCATCATCAAATTTATATGCAAAAAATTTATTTAATTTTGTTTCTAATCTTTATGATAAAGATAATAAAAAAATTAAAATAAACTTAGAAGACGAAATTATAAAAAAAACTTTAGTGAGATAAATAATGGAAATAGATCCTTTTATATTCAGATTAAGCATCTTTATTCTATCTATATTTGTTGGTTATTACGTAGTTTGGAGTGTTACACCCTCTTTACACACGCCCTTGATGTCAGTAACAAATGCAATATCATCCGTAATAATCGTAGGTGCAATTATCGCAGCGTTAGCTGGAGACACAAATGAAGTTTTTAATACAGCTAGTTTATTTGGGTATCTTGGTATTTTGTTAGCAGCTGTTAATATTTTTGGAGGATTTTTAGTAACACAAAGAATGTTGGCAATGTATAAAAAAAAAAAGAAGAAAGATAAATAATGATTTCAGCAAATTTATTGGCAGTTTTTTATTTGATATCTGGAGTTCTATTCATCCTAGCTCTAAGAGGCCTCTCCTCTCCAGAAACCTCAAGGCAAGGAAACCTGTATGGAATAATTGGTATGGGGATAGCAATCGGTGTGACTATTTTATCTGTTGGTAATTTTTCAACCGGTTTTTTTTTACTTCTGCTGTTTTTATTAATTGGTGGATCAATCGGTGCTTTCATAGCTTTTAAAATTCCTATGACTGCGATGCCCGAGTTAGTAGCTGGATTTCACAGTTTGGTTGGATTAGCCGCGGTATTTGTTGCAATTTCTGCTTTTTTAAATCCTGAAGTTTTTAATTTAGGCTCACAAGGAAATATCAACATTGCAAGTTTAATAGAAATGTCCCTTGGTTCAGCTATTGGCGCAATAACCTTCACAGGTTCAATTATTGCCTTTTTAAAATTGAGAGGCATTATGTCGGGATCACCCATAACTTTTTTTGGTCAACATTATCTCAATTTGTTTCTTGGATTAGCGCTAATTGGCTTAATTTTTTATCTTTGTAAAACACAACACGGGAATTTGTTTTGGACATTAATAGTAATTTCTTTTGTTATTGGAATTTTATTAATCATACCAATTGGAGGCGCTGATATGCCAGTAGTGATTTCCATGTTGAATTCTTACTCAGGTTGGGCTGCTGCTGGAATAGGTTTTACATTAGAAAACACAGCATTGATAATAACCGGGGCGCTAGTGGGTTCTTCAGGCGCAATATTGTCCTACATTATGTGTAAAGGTATGAACAGATCTTTCTTTAATGTCATACTTGGTGGTTGGGGTGCAACAGAGGATGCTTCGAAGAAGGGTTCAAAAGAACAAAAACCTGTTAAGGGAGGAAATGCAGATGATGCTGCATTTTTAATGAAAAATGCTTCATCGGTTATAATAGTTCCTGGTTATGGGATGGCTGTGGCACAGGCACAACATGCCCTTAAAGAAATGGTTGATGCCTTAAAAAAGAATGGAGTTAAAGTATCTTACGCAATTCATCCTGTTGCTGGTAGAATGCCAGGACACATGAACGTACTTTTGGCTGAAGCAAATGTTCCATATGATGAGGTTTTCGAATTAGAGGAAATAAATAATGATTTTGCTAACTGTGATGTTGCGTATGTCATAGGAGCGAATGATGTAACTAACCCTGTCGCTAAATCAGACCCTCAAAGTCCAATTTATGGAATGCCAATTTTAGATGTTGAGAAAAGTAAATCAGTTTTATTTGTAAAAAGAAGTTTATCACCAGGTTATGCTGGAATTGATAATGATTTATTTTATAGAGATAATACACTGATGTTGTTTGCAGATGCTAAGAAAATGACTGAGGACATTATAAAATCGCTAAATTAAAATTATCTTTAGCTGATTCTTACATAAATTAACAATAAGAAATATTAGATAAAATATATAATATCTTTTACCTAAGTAATTAATGTCATAAATATTTTTGTTAAATTTTACAAAAAATAGTATTATGAAAAATAAAATTGGATCAAAATATTTATAATAGATTGTATATTGTAGATTATATAAAATTAGTATCGAAAAAATAATTATATTTTCTAAATTAAAAATTTTAAATAGATAAAAAACAAAAAGAGTAATTAAAAAAATTAGAAATAAAAAATAATTGTTACCAAAAATTAAATTTGATATTTGAAAAAAAATTCCTCCACCAGCACCATTTTTAAAATCAAAAAAATAAATACATATAAAGAAAACAAATACGATTAATAGAAATTCAAAACTGAAAGAATAAAATGATTTTATGTCTTTTTTCATGAATTTTATAGCTGGTAAGATGAAAAGAAAAATTATTGACGAAATAATTATCAATTTATTTGCAATATTTAATTTTTCAAAAGATGTAATATCATAACCACTGTTCTGAAAAAAATAAAAATCTTTCCATATCAAAAATGTTAAAGCTGGAAGGGATATTAAAAATGTAAACAAAGATAAAATTAGCGTTTTTAAACCAAATCTAAATTCACCTAAAAATTTAATAAAATAAAATAATATAAAAACAGCAAAGTTTGGTGTGAAATAGGATGCTATAGATAAGTTTATAATACTTAAAGATGCATTTATAAATTTTATTTTTTTTTTTTCAACCTTAAGAAATTTCAGGTAAAAATAAATAGAGATTATAAAAAAATTAATTGCCCATAATAATGGGTAAGGATGAATAGTAAGAGATCTAATAGTTGGCGATAAAATAAGAGCACACAAAAAAAGAATTTTTGTATCAATTCTTATATTTGGATAAGTTAATTCCAAAGATTTTAAAAAAAAGAACATTATACCAATAACAAAAATACCATTAAGATATTTCAAATATTTGACCTCAAAACCTAAATTTAAAAGCTGAGAAATAATTATGTAAAAAATAGGGGAATTTCGAGCCTTATTTTCATTACCATACTCTAAGATGGTTTTATTAAAATCGTCCCCAAATTTAAAAAAAAGTTCCTCATGGAACTTATAATCTAGATATGCACTACCTAAAGAGTCCTCATTAAAGACAAAACTTAAAATAAATGAAATTAAGGTAATTAAAATACAAAGTGAAATTATAATGTAATTGCTTCTTTTTAATTTTAACATTTAAATATATATATATACATTATTATGAGAACAAAAATATATTGTGACATTGCTGATATAAAAACAATCAAATATTTCTCTAAAAAAAAAATTATTGATGGTTTTACGACAAATCCAAGTTTAATGAGAAAAGCTGGAGCAAAAGATTATGTTATGTATTGTAAAAAAGTACTTAACGTATGTAATAATAAGCCAGTTTCTTTTGAAGTTTTTGCCGATGATTATTCAACAATATTGCAGCAAGCTACAAAAATAAACTCGTGGGGTAAAAATATTTTTGTAAAAGTCCCAGTAGTAAATTCTAAAGGTAAATATATGGGTAAGATTATAAAAGAATTAAATAAAAGAAAAATCAAAATTAATATTACTGCTGTTTATAATGCGACACAAACTAAGAAAATCCTTAATAGAATTGATAAAAAAACTGATGTCATTATATCGATATTTGCTGGTAGAGCTGCTGATGCAGGCAAAGATCCATTACCAGAGATTAAGAAAAGTATTTTTATGTCAAAAAAATTTAAAAATGTCAAAATTTTATGGGCAAGTGTTAGAGAGCCCTATAATTTTTTGCAAGCTAGACAAATAGGATGTCAGATAATTACGATTCCACCAAGTATAATTGAAAAGATAGAAAAATTTGGAAAGAGTTTTTCGAAGCTCACTCAAGAGACTGTAAAAACGTTTTTAACTGATAGTAAAAAATCAAACTTCAAAATCTGATACAATTGGTTGCGGGGGACGGATTTGAACCGCCGACCTTCAGGTTATGAGCCTGACGAGCTACCAGACTGCTCCACCCCGCGATAAATTTAAATTCTGTTTTTAAGTTTGTTTAATTTCTTAACTCTCTTAATATTTTCTTGTAAAATTCTTTTTTTCTTTTCTGATGGTTTTTCATAATTATTTTTAAGTTTTATAATTTTAAAAAACCCATCTCTTTGAAGTTTTCTTTTTAAAACTCTCAAAGCTTGTTCAACATTATTATCTTTAACTTCTATTTTAATAAATACCTCCAAAAAAATGATTCAATATCACTTTTAAAAAAATATGTCTATCAATTTTCCCCATTAAACGTTATTTACTTTTTGTTGTTTTTCTTTTTCTTTCTTTTCTCTTTTTATACGTCTTTCTGCTTTTTCGATAGCTTCAATTAAATCTTTTTGAGAAAAAAGATTTAGAGCAACAGGATCTTTTGGACTCAGATTATTATAATTCCAATAACTTTTATTTCTAATTGATGTTACAGTATTTTTTGTAATACCAACTAATCTTGCTATTTGAGAGTCTTTGAGAATATTGTGACTTTTAATTAACCATAATGCAGAGTCTGGTTTATCTTGTCTTTTAGATAATGGAACATATTTTTTTATTTTTTGTTCGGTATTAGAAATTTCAATATCGGTATTTTTTATTTGAAGCGGTCTATTCTCATCTTTAGAAGAAAGCTCAATTTCATCTTTAGAAAGTTGGCCTGAAATTATAGGATTGTATGCCTTAATTCCTTTTGCAACTTCTCCATCCGCTATTCCTTGTATCTCAACTTCATGCATGTTACAAAAATTTGCAATCTGTTTAAAGGTCAACGTAGTATTTTCAACAAGCCAAACGGCAGTTGCCATTGGCATTAATGGTGTATTAGACATTAATTTTTCTTCTCTGATTTAAAATTTTGGAACTTTTTATTAAATTTACTTATTCTCCCCTTATCCATTAATTTCTGTTTTCCGCCAGTCCAAGCAGAATGAGATTTAGGATCAATTTCTAACTTTAAAATCTCTCCCTCTTTCCCCCAAGTTGATTTAGTTTCAAACTGACTGCCGTCTGTCATTTCAACTTTAATTTGATGATAATTTGGGTGAATTTTTTTTTTCATGACGAGACTTATAGCAAAACAAATTTTTAAAACAATTAAAAGTTGTCAAGTTTTTCTAACAATTTTGAACTAATATTAGTACTTGAAGCGATAATCTTTATGTTTTTATGTGTTGAAAGATCAATATTATTAAGTGTTCCTCCTGCTTCTTTAACTAAAATTATTCCTGCAGCGATATCCCACAAATTCAAATTTTTTTGAAAGTACCCATCATATCGACCTGATGCGACATAAGCCATATCAAGTGCAGCACATCCAGATTTTCTGTAAGGTAAATCCGGTTCATTATTAATTTTTCCTCCTGTTACGAATAAACAATTACTAATTTCATTTTTTTTTGAAACTCTTATTCTGTGATTATTGAAATAGGACCCATTATCTTTTTCAGCAAAAAACATTTCATTTTTTATCGGATCAAATACTATTCCTGAAATTATTTCTTCTTTTGATTTTAATGCAATTGATATTGCAAAGTGTGGTATTCCATGTAGAAAATTGATGGTTCCATCAATGGGGTCTATTATCCATGTATTTTTCCTATCTTTATTATTTTCAACTCCATTCTCTTCACTTATAATTGAATAGTGCGGTTTTGCTTTTTTTAGTTCATCGATTATTACTTTTTCAACTTTTAAATCAGAATTTGTTACAAAATCACTAGGCCCTTTTTTAGAAACTTGTAATTTTTCAATTTCACCAAAATCTCTTATAAGTATTTTTGAAGCTTTTTCTGCAGTTTTAATCATTATATTTAGATTGGCAGAAATCGATCTCATAAACTTAAATTTTTTTTATGTATTCGAGATTTCTAGTATCAACAATTATTTCGTCACCAACTTCGATGAATGGAGGAACTTGAATATTTAAACCATTGCTTAATACCGCTGGTTTATATGAAGATGAGACTGTTTGACCTTTAAGTGCTACATCAGTTGTATCAATTTTACAGGTTACTTGATTAGGTAAATCAACCGATATAGGTGTATCATTATAAAAATTGATTGAAACTTTTAAGTTTTCTGAAAGCAGTTTACCTTTTTCACCAATTATATCTTTTTTTATTTCTATTTGTTCAAAAGATTTGGGATTTAAAAAAAAATAATTACGCTCATCTTCATATAAGAAATTATAATCTCTTTCATCTAATGATGCTTTTTCAACTGTTTCACTGGATCTAAATCTTTCATTCAATTTAGTATTTTTATTCAAATTCTTCATTTCTACTTGTGCAAATGCACCACCTTTGCCTGGTTTTACATGTTGAGTTTTAAGAACTTGCCATAAATCATTCTTATGTTCTAGCAACATTCCTACTCTTATTTCGCTAGCGTTTATTTTCATTTCAAATTTTTAATAGCTTCTATTGGTTTTAATTTTTTATTATTCCAAATGTAGCCTGAAATAGCTAAAAAGTTAGCTTTATTCAATAGTAGTTTTTTATAATTATCAGAATTAATACCACCTATTGCAACTATAGGAGTTTTTGTCATTTTTCTGACTTTTTTTAGTAAGTTAATTGACGCTTTAAATTTTACCTTTTTAGTTTTTGAAGTATTGAATGCTCCGATTGCTAAGTAACTAGCTTTATTTTTAATAGCATTTTTTACTAATTTAATTGAATTATGACAAGTAATTCCAATAATTTTATTTCCAATAAATTTTCTTGCCTCCAAAATATTCATATCTTTTTGACCTAGGTGACAACCATCGATGTTTAATTTTTTTGAGAGAAAAACATCATCATTTACTAAAAATTTAACATTGAATTTTTCACAAATTTTTTTGATTTTTTTTCCAATTATAATTTTTTTCTTAAAATTTTCTTTTTTTAATCTTAATTGAAAAAAGCTAACTTTTTTTGATCTTAGAACTTCATGCAAGTCGTTATAGAAAAAACTGGTAATTTTTGTGGGAGAAATAAGATAAATGAATTTTTTACTATTATACCTCAAGATCTTTAGACCATTTACTTTGAGTTGCTAGTGTATTCATTTTTGCTCGATGATTAAAAACTTTTTGAGTACCTTTAATGTCTTGGATGTTTTTTGACCAAAACTTTAAAGCGCTTTGTTGAAGGGCTCGTCCATAAGAATAACTCATTATAAAATTAGTATCATTGTATTTATTTATTAGGTTTAAATTTTCTGTTGCCTCAATTTCAGATTGACCACCGGATAAAAAAGCAATTCCAGGAACTTCTGAAGGAACAGAATTTTTTAAACATTTAAGTGTCAATTTTGCAACTTCTTCATTTGAAATTGTATTTTTAGATTTATTACCAGCTAAGATCATATTGGGTTTTAGAATAATTCCTTTTAAATCAACTTTGTGTAAAATTAATTCATCAAAACATCTTTTTATTACTTCTGAAGTTTTTTCATAACATTCTTTTGCAGAATGTTCACCATCCATTAAGACCTCAGGTTCAACTATTGGAACCATCTTACATTCTTGAACCAGCGCCGCATATCTTGCTAATGAATGAGCATTAGATCGCATTGATAGTTTGCTTGGAAAATTTTTTGTGATAGTGTAAACTCCACGCCATTTAGTAAATTTAGCGCCTAATTTGTAGTATTCTTTAAGTCTTTCTCTTAATCCATCCAAACCTTCTGTAATTTTTTCATCCGGTGATCCAGCTAAAACTTTTGCACCAGTATCAACTTTAATGCCAGGTGTACTTCCCATTTTAGAAATCAGTTCTGGTATCTTTATTTTTTTTGAAGTCTCTTGCTTAATTGTTTCATCATATAATATTACTCCCCCAATGCATTCAGACATACTTGATGCACTAAATAGCGTTTCTCTAAATAACAACCTATTTTCTGGGGTTGAAGGAACATTTACATTATTTAGTCTTTTGGTCATTGTTCCTGTACTTTCATCAGCAGCTAAAATTCCTTTACCTTTCTCAAGAATTTTTAATACTATATTGTGTAATTCAGACATTTTGATTTAGGGCTTTTATACCAGGAAGTTCTCTTCCTTCAAGATATTCTAAAAATGCTCCACCAGCGGTTGAAACAAAGTTAAATTCTTGAATTACATCTAATTGGTTTATTAAAGCTATTGTATCACCTCCACCAATTACAGAGTAGACTGTATTTTCTTTATTTTTTTTAACAATTGCTTTTGCAATTTCGTGACTTCCACTCGCAAAATTTGGATTTTCAAAATAACCTGCAGGACCATTCCATAAAACTGTTTTACTTGTTTTGACAATGTCTTTTATTTTTTGAACTGTTTTTGGTCCAATATCTAAAATTAAATCATTGTCCTCAATATCATTTAATTCTTTAACTTGTGAATTATCATTCATACTTTTTCCAACTAAAACATCTTCTGGAAAGATAATTTCACAGGAATGATTCTTCGAAGTTTTAAAAATTTCTTTTATAGCAGAGTCACAATTTACCTCTTTAATTGATTTCCCAATATTATGTCCCATATATTTTATGATGTTATTAGCCATTCCTCCAACAATAATAATATTATTAAATTTCGGGATTAAATTTTTAATGATACTGATTTTTGTCAAAATTTTTGATCCTCCGATAATACAAGTAATAGGTTTTTTGATTTCTGTTGTAACTTTTTTTAACGCATTTATTTCAGTTTCTAATTGTAAACCAGCATATGATGGCAGAAATTCTGTAATTTTGCTTACAGACGCGTGTGATCTATGAGAACAAGAAAATGCATCGTTCACATATAAATCACCAAGACTAGCTAAATGTTTTGCGAATGACGCATCGTTTTGTTCCTCTTCTTTATAAAATCTTATATTTTCTAAAAAGATAATTTGATCTTGATGAGTTTTAAATAAATCTTCTTTTTTAAGAGTAAAAATATTGTCATTCAAAAGCTTAATTTTTTTTTTTAGCTTTTTTTCTAAATTTTTACAAATTGGTTTGAGTGAGAGCATTTTACTTGCCTCGCCTTTTGGCCTCCCAACGTGAGAAATAATTATAATTTTCGATTTTTTCTCTATTAAGAATTTTATGATAGGAACAATTTTATCAATTCTAGTTTCATCAGTGATAAATCCACTTCTTAATGGAACATTTAAATCAAGTCTTAACAAAACTTTCTTTTGATTAAGATTTTCTAGATCTTTTATGTTATTCATTAAGAACTTTTGTAAAGGTATTCTGCTATGTCACACATCCTATTTGAAAAACCCCATTCGTTATCATACCAAGCTGAAATTTTACCCATATTTTTTCCAATTACTTTGGTCAAATTAGCATCAATTATTGATGAAGCTGGATTATGATTAAAGTCTATAGATACAAGTCTTTCTTTAGTGACTTCAATAATCTTATTTTTTTTACTAAAATTATGAAATGCTAAATTAATTTTTTCGACACTCAAATCTTTTTTGGTGCAAAAAACAAGCTCAATTAGAGAAACATTAGGTGTAGGGACTCTTATTGCAATACCTTCTAATTTTCCTTTTAAAGATGGAATAATTTCACCAATTGCTCTAGATGCACCAGTTGTGGTAGGTATTATTGATTGACTTGCAGATCGAGCTCTTCTAGGATCTTTATGAGAATTATCTAAAATCCTTTGATCAGTTGTAAATGCGTGGATAGTTGTCATAAAACCTTTTTCTATTTCAAAGTTTTCATTCAAAACATGAACTACTGGGGCAAGACAATTTGTTGTACATGATGCAGCAGAAATTATTTTGTCGGTTTTTTTCAATTCTGATTCATTTACTCCATATACAATAGTTTTATCTGCATTTTTACATGGAGCTGAAACAATAACATTTTTTGCTCCATTATTTAGATGAGCTTTTAACTCATTTTTTGAATTAAATTTACCTGTGCATTCAAAAACATAATCTACATCAAATTTTTTCCATTCAATTTTATTTAAATTTGTTTCTTGACTAAATGTTATCTTTTTTTTGTTTATGATTAGATGTTTGTCATCAAAACCTATATCTGCAGTGAATTTTCCATGGACAGAGTCATATTTTAGTAAATTTGAGCAAGTTTCAGAATCAGCTCTATTATTTATATGTTTAATCTCAATATTTTTATTACTATTCTCTACTATAGATCGAATAATCATTCTTCCGATTCTTCCCATTCCATTTATTCCAATTTTTATTTTCATAATTTTTCTTTAATTTTCTGTGCTATGTTATCTGCATCTAATCCAAAATGATTATAAATTTTTTTATATGGTGCACTCTTTCCAAAATCAATTATTCCAAAATTTAATCCTTCTACACCAGTATATTTTTTCCAATAAGCTGTTTCAGAGGCCTCTATTGAAACAACCAATTTGGTTTCTGATAAAATTTTTTTTTTGTAGTCTTTATTTTGTTGATCAAATAATTCCTGACAAGGCATTGATATTATTTTGGAATAAATACCATCTATGGCCAATTTATGACCTACTTCACTGGCCAAACTAGTTTCAGATCCAGTTGCTAAAATTGTTACATTTATATTCTTTCCCGTTCTTAAAATTTCATAAGCACCAACTGAAGATTGATTTTTAGATAAACTTTTAAGCCTTAGAGGATTTATTCCTTGTCTACTTAAAGCTATTACACTGGGAGTATCTTTACTTTCTATTGCTAATTGCCAGCACTCAAAAGTTTCAATCGTATCTGCTGGTCTAAAAACATTTAAATTTGGAATAGATCTTAAACTTGTCAATTGCTCAATCGGTTGATGAGTTGGACCATCTTCACCTAAACCAATGGAGTCATGAGTAAACACATAAATTACTCTTTGTTTCATCATTGCTGCTAATCTTATAGACGGCTTGCAATAATCACTAAATATTAAAAATGTACCTCCGTATGGTATTAAATTACTATGTAGTGCAATACCATTCATTACTCCACACATCGCATGCTCCCTAACTCCATAGTGAATGTAATTTCCAGAAAAATTATTAGGTCTTATAATTTTATGATTTTTAGTTTTTGTATTATTTGACCCCGCTAAATCAGCCGAACCACCAATTACATTTGGAAGTTTTGTCAAAATATTTAAAAACATCTCAGATGATTTCCTTGTTGCAATAGGTTTTGGGTTTTTTAAATAATCTTTTGTTATTTTTTTAATAAAATTTTTTATTGAGCTCAAATCTTTAAAATTAGACAAAGCTTTTTTGTGTTTAATTTCATGCTTCTTTGCTTTTTGTGACGACTTTTCTCCAATTTTTTTCCATTGATCTAGCAGTTCACTAGGTAAATTGAAGGGTTCATAATTCCATTTAAGTTTTTTTCTAACTAGATTGATTTCGTCTTCGCCTAAAGGACTTCCATGTGATGAAGCTTTACCACTTTTGTTCGGTGATCCATAACCTATTTTTGTTTTAAAAGAGATTGCAATTGGTTTGATAGATTTTTGAGCTTTCTTTAATGCACTTGAAATTTCTCTATAATTATGACCATTAACTTTTAAATAATTCCACCCGTAACTCTTGAATCTTTTTTCATGATTATCAGAAACAGCTAAACTTGTAGGGCCATCTATAGAAATAGAATTATCATCAAATAAAAGAATAAGATTTTTTAATTTTAAATGACCAGCTAAACTTAGACTTTCATGACTTATTCCCTCCATTAAGCATCCATCACCAGCTAATACATATGTTTTATGATTTATTATTTTTTTTCCAAACTTTTTTTTTAAAATTTCTTCTGATATTGCAAAACCAACTGCATTAGATATCCCTTGCCCTAGTGGACCAGTGGTTGTCTCTATCCCAGTATTTGGGTGATACTCTGGGTGACCAGCACAAATAGAATCAAACTGTCTAAAATTCTTAATGTCATTTAAGGATACACTTTTGTAACCAGTTAAATAAAGGAGACTGTAAAGCAACATAGACCCATGGCCTGCAGATAAAATAAAACGGTCTCTGTTAATCCAGCTAGGATTTTTCGGATTAAAATTTAAAAAATCCTTGAATAAAACTGTTGCTACATCTGCCATTCCCATAGGCATTCCCGGGTGTCCAGAATTAGCTTTTTGAACGGCATCAATTGACAAAAATCTAATGCAATTGGCCAAATCTCTATATTGTTTGCTCAAAAATTATCCTGTCTAGACTAAGAAGATTCTATTTAATATATAATCATATATATATGAATTCTGTGATCGAAAAAGAAAAAAGATTAACTTTAGCGCTAACTAAATTAAAAAATTTGAATTTTAAAAATTCAAATATAAAAAAAAACATAGATAATTTAGATGAGCAGAGGAATCAATTACAAATTGAAAAACAAGAATTAGAGGAAAAATACAAAAGATTACTTAGTGACTACAATAGTTTAACCGATAAACTCAGTGAATTTCAGAATCAAGAAAAAAATGAGATTAAAAAGCAACAGCAATTTTCTCAAAAAATTGATGAATTAAATCAAGAAACAGATAATTTAATGAATGAATTTGATAAATGGCAAACGTAAGCATTAAATTTAACGGAAAAGAGTTTTTGTTGTCCTGTGATGATGGTCAAGAAGAACATCTTGAGGAGTTATTAATTCAGATTAACCAAAAATTTAATAAACTAAAAAATGATCTGGGAAATTTAGGTGAAAACAAGCTTTTATTAATAACGGCAGTAAAAGTAATGGATGAATATCATGAAACCAAAAAAAAGATTGAACAAAAAAAAAATGAGTTAAAAAATCTATCAAATAAATTTAAAGAATTGAAATCATTAATTTATGAATATAGAGATAAAAAAGAAGAGGAGATAGAACAAATAAATAAAAATCATAATCAACTTAAAAATGAAATTGAACAAAATCAAAAAAATTACGAAAAAATAATAGATGAAGCTGCTAATGAAATTTCAAGTTTTGTTGAAAAAGCAAGTCTAGAGAATTTGACTAAATAAATTCCTGTGAATAAATCAGAAATTAGAAAAAAGATATTAAATATTAGAAAAATTAATAACTGCAAGAATCAAAGAATTAATTTTAAATCTTTGATAAAAATTATAAGAAAATCAAAAATAGTTGGAAAAGTTGTTGGGGGATATTACCCTTATAATTTTGAAGTCGATGCTAAAGAAATTTTAAAAAAACTTGAAAAATTTGATTATAATTTGTCATTGCCAAAGATTAGAAAAAATTATCAAATGGATTTTTTTCAATGGTCAACAAAAGATCCGTTAGAAATAAACAGATATGGAATACCTGAACCTGTTTCGGATATTATTAAATTTCCTGACTTTTTACTGGTACCTTTGGTCGCTTTTGATAAAAACCGTAATAGAATTGGTTATGGTGGTGGGTTTTACGATAGATATATAAAAAAATTAAAAAAAAAAAAAATTTTTTTAACTATAGGACTGGCATATTCTTTTCAAAAAGTGAAAAAAATACCGATCACAAAACATGACATTCAATTGGATTTTATACTTACAAATGTCACAAGAGGTAAAAATTAATGAGAATATTGTTTTTAGGTGACGTAGTTGGAAATTCTGGTTGTTCTAAAATAATGAGTAATCTCCTTGAGCAAATTAGATTAAATAAAATTGATTTTGTTATTGTCAATGGAGAGAACGCTGCAGAGGCTGGGGTCGGTTTAACAAAAGATATATGTGAAGACTTTTTTAAATGTGGAGTTAATGTAATTACAACTGGAAATCATGTTTGGGATCAGAAAGAAATAATGAGTTATATTGAAAAAGAAAATAGATTGTTGAGGCCAAAAAATTTAATTGAACCTGCACCTGGATCAGGATTTGAAATTTTTGAAACTAAAAATAATATTAAAATCGGTGTCCTTAATTTAATGGGAAATGTTTTTATGAAGAAATGTGATGATGTTTTTAAAATTTCAAAAAAATTTTTAGAAAAGTTCAAATTAAAAGAGGATTATGATTTTTTAATCGTTGATTTCCATGGAGAAATTACCAGTGAAAAAAATGCCATTGGCCATTTTTTTGATGGCAAAGCCACTTTAGTAATTGGGACCCATACTCACATACCGACTAATGACGCAAGAGTACTAAAAAATGGAACCGCTTTTCAAACAGATGCTGGAATGTGTGGTGATTATGACTCAGTCATAGGTATGAATAAATATAATTCGTTAAACAGATTTATGAAGAAAGATTCTGTTAAACATTTTCCAGCAAAAGGAAATGCTACTTTAAGTGGGGCGATAGTTGATTGTGACTTAAAAACTGGATTAGCTTCAAAAATTAAAAGTTACATATATGGAGATCTATTAAATAAGTAATTAAAATTTATGGCAGGTCATTCACATTGGGCAGGTATAAAACATAAAAAAGGTAAAGCTGACAAACAAAGATCTAAAATTTTCTCAAAATTATCTAAAGAAATTACTGTTGCTGCAAAGCTTGGAGATAAAGATCCAAGTATGAATCCAAGATTAAGATCAGCAATTCAAGCAGCTAGATCAGCTAATATGCCTAAAGACAACATTGAGAGAGCAATAGATAAATCTTCATTAAATGCAGAACTAAATTTTGAAAGTTTGCGTTATGAGGGATTTGGACCAGAGAAAATTGCAGTTATAGTTGAGACTCTCACAGATAATAAAAATAGAACTGCATCAAACATCAGAACTATTTTTCAGAAAGCGGGTGGCAGCTTAGGAACTCAAGGTTCTGCCTCACATAATTTTAGTCAAGTTGGAGTAATCAAAATAGATAAAAAAGAGATTTCTGACGAGCGTATTCTTGAATTAGCAATTGAAGCTGGCGCTGATGAATGTAAATCAAATTCTGACTTTCATGAAATTCAATGTTCAATCAATGATATTTACAACATTAAAAAAGAATTAGAAAAAGAAATTATTAACTTTATATCTACAGAAATTGAGTGGATACCGTTGAATACGATTAGGCTTTCTAAAGAAAAAAATGAAAATTTAATTAATTTTTTTATGACACTAGAGGAGGATGACGATGTGCAAAATGTTTATTCAAACGTGGAATTTACGAATTAGATTATGTTAATAATTGGAATAGACCCCGGAATTTCTGGTTCGATTTGTTTTTTTGAGAATGGGAAAATTATTGACGTAATCGAAATGCCCACAATGATAGAGGGAAAAAAAAATAAAAGACAAGTCAATGGTGCTCAAATTTTTAATGAAATTTCAAAAAGAGTTAGTAAATTTGAAAATCACGAGGTCAGGGTAGTAATTGAACAAGTTTCAGCAATGCCTGGTCAAGGTGTTACAAGCATGTTTAACTTTGGACAATCATTTGGAATTCTAAAAGGTATTTGCTCTGCAATGCAACTATCTATGTATTTCGTAAGACCAGCTAAATGGAAAAAATATTTTAATTTAATAAACTCACAGAAAGATGCTAGTAGAACTAAAGCTATAGAGATATTTCCTTATTTTTCACAACAATTATCAAAAAAAAAGGACTCAAATAAAGCTGATGCTATTTTAATTTCAAGCTTTTATTATGAAACCTTCAAAAACGATGATTAATTGCTTAGATATTAAGACAAAATCATGACACATTTAAGTGTGAGAAGACCCCATGGAAGCAGATATTTCTACCCAAGCAGTTGGTTTAGCATCTAATGCTGACTTTTCTTTAATGAATTTATTTATGAGAGCGGATATCATAGTAAAATCTGTAATTGTTGTTTTAATTGTCTGTTCAATTTACTCTTGGGCTGTAATTATTGAAAAATTCAGGTTATTTAAAAAGATAAATCAATCTTCTGAAGAATTTGAAAAAAAATTCTGGAATTCTAAGTCCGCTGAGTCAATGTATAATAGCTTGCCAGCAAACCCCGAGGATCCAATGGCTTTAGTTTTTAAAGATGCCATGCAGAATTTGCTTAAAAGAAAATCAAAAACAGATTTAAATTCTAGGATGACAACTATGCTAGAAACGGGAATTGAAAAACAAATGTCAAAAATTAGTAAAGGTTTTACTTTTTTAGCTACTGTAGGTTCTACAGCACCTTTTATTGGATTGTTTGGAACGGTTTGGGGTATTATGAATTCATTTCAATCTATTGCAATTTCAAGAAACACGAGTTTAGCAATTGTCGCTCCCGGTATAGCAGAAGCTCTTTTTGCAACTGCTCTTGGTTTGTTAGCTGCTATACCTGCAGTTATTGCTTATAATAAATTTAATTACGACTCAATAAAATATTCTCAAAAATTAGAAAATTTTTCTAAAAGATTTTTAACAATAATTTAAAATGGCTTTTAAATTTAACCGTTCAACAAAAGAGCCAATGAGTGAAATAAATGTCACACCGTTTGTGGACGTAATGTTAGTGCTTTTGATTATTTTTATGGTCACTGCTCCTTTATTAACTGTTGGGGTCCAAGTTGATTTGCCAGAGAGTTCTGCCGACTCTCTCCCAGAGGAAACGGAACCTCTCACCTTGACGATAAACTCAAAAGGTGAGATTTTTATTCAAGAGTCAAAAGTAGAATATGAAAAAATTATTGCAAAAGTTCTAGCTGTTTCAAAAAATAGGACTGACACAAGAATTTATGTAAGAGGTGATAAAACTATTAATTATGGAAGAGTACTTGAAATAATGGGACTATTATCAGGGTCTGGTTTTACAAAAGTAGCACTCATCTCAGAACCATATAAAGAAAGGTAATTGAATTTGAGTAGAAGTATACTTATATCTTCTGTTTTTCATTTAATCTTAATTTTGATCACGGCAATGAGTTTGCCTATTTTAGCAAAAAAACCTATTAATTTACCACCAATTGTGTCAGTTGAGTTAATACAAATTACAGATAAAACAAACATTCCTTTCGCACCAAAAGCAAAAAAAATAATAGAAAAAATTAAAGAAAAGGAGGAAAAGCTAGTCTCTGAACAAGCGCCACCTAAAAAAGTAAAAAAAATTAAACCTGACTCAATACCTATGCCAGATGAGAATGTCGAAAAAATTAAAAAAGTTGAGGAAGATAAGCAAAATCCTGAAAAAATTGATAATGAAGTAAAGCAAGTTTCAGAATTTGAAAAGAAAGAGTTATTTGACCCAAACAGTATAGCAGCACTTATTGACAAGTCTAAGGTTGAAAGTGCGGAAACTTTAAAAAAGACAAACAAAATTACACAAGACCAGGATAAAAGTATCGTTGATACAGGTTTAAGTTTAAGTGAGGAAGATGCGCTTAAAGCTCAGATTTTTGGATGTTGGAGTATACCGCTGGGATTACCATATAACGAAGATTTACTAGTTAGAATTAAATTAGAATTAAAACCAGATGGAAGTGTTATAAGTTCCGAGATTTTAGATCATGCTAGAATGAATAAGCCTGGACAAGGCTTTTATAAGGTTTTAGCTGAAAGTGCTCTTAGAGCAATAAAGCTATGCCAACCTTTAAGGGTCCCATCGACTGGTTATGAAAGATGGAAAGATTTACAATTAAATTTTGATGCAAGAGAAATGTTAGAAGGTTAAAATAAATTATGACTAAAAAAATAATATTTCTTGTCCTCATTATTTTATTTCCCTTCAATACTTATGGTATAATTAAAGTTGATATTACAAGAGGAAATCTCGATCCTTTACCTTTAGCGGTTTCACCTTTAGCAATAGATAATGATTCGAAAAATGAATTTAAAAAAATTTTGAATATGCGAGATATTGGGTCCGAAATATCGATAATTGTCGAAAAAAATCTTAGAACCTCAGGATTATTTAATCCTTTAGATAAAGAGGCTTTTCTTCAAAAACCTGATATTGCAAATTTAAAGCCAAGATTTGAGGATTGGAAATTAATTAAAGCTCAAGCACTAATTACAGGCAAGGTCAATTTTATTGATGAAAAATTAAGAGTTGAATTTAGATTATGGGATATTCTTGCAGGAAGGGAGATGATGGCATTAGCATTTACAACAGTCCCTACAAACTGGAGAAGAGTTGGTCATATAATTTCAGATAAAGTTTACGAGAGATTAACTGGAGAAAAAGGTTATTTTGATACTAGGATAATTTATGTAGCAGAAGAAGGACCAAAAACACAAAGAGTAAAAAAACTGGCAATTATGGATCAAGATGGTTTTAATAATAAATTTTTAACTCTTGGAAATGAGTTAGTTTTAACTCCAAGATTTAATAAAACGAGTCAAATGGTTACTTATCTTTCTTATTTTAGAAATCTACCAAGGGTTTATTTGCTCGATATAGAAACTGGCACCCAAGAGGTAGTAGGTGATTTTCCAGGAATGACTTTTGCTCCAAGATTTTCCCCTGATGGAAAAAAAATTATTATGAGTTTTGCTAAAGATGGCAATTCCGATATTTATACTATGGATTTAGAAAGTAGAGTTGTTGATCGTATCACAAATCATCCTTCAATTGATACTTCTCCGTCGTACTCTCCTGACGGTAAATTTATATCATTCAACTCTGATAGAAGTGGTTACCAACAGATATATGTAATGGAAAGTAGTGGAAAAAACGTAAAAAGAATTTCGTTTGGGAAGGGACTTTACGGTACTCCTGTTTGGTCTCCAAGAGGAGATTTGATTGCTTTTACAAAATTACACAAAGGAAAATTTTATATTGGTGTTATGAGAACTGATGGATCAGGAGAGAGATTGCTTACAGAAAACTTTTATCAGGAGGCACCATCTTGGTCGCCTAATGGTAGAGTTCTAATTTTTTATCGAGAGACAAAAACAGATGACGAGGGAAAGGGTTTCTCTGCAAAATTATGGTCCATAGACCTTACAGGCTATAATGAGCGAGAAGTAAAGACACCAACAGATGCTTCAGACCCATCTTGGTCATCTTTATTAAGCAATTAGATAAATTAAATTGAGTAATTAGCTAAATTAGCTTGATTTTTAGACTTGAAACATCTATCTAGATATGGAAGATTAACTTAAGTAAATTGATCAAGGAGATTTATGGAATTTAACAAAATTTTAAAAAATGCACTTTTAATAATTTTCGCGTGTTTAGCGCTTTCTGCTTGTGCAACTAAAAAAGCAGGAACAGGCCAAATGCAAGGAGACGTTTACACTGGTAAAGAAACAATTGAATATCTAGCTTCAGGAGTTCCTGACAGAGTATTTTTTGCCACAAACGAGTCAGTTTTGACGACGGCGTCTAGGGAAACTTTAAGAAAACAAGCTGCATGGTTAAGAAAAAATTCAAAAATAAATATTGTATTAGAAGGTCACGCTGATGAAAGAGGCACTAGAGAGTATAACTTAGCTTTAGGTGAAAGAAGAGCTAACGCTGCTAAAGATTATCTTATGACATACGGTGTTTCTTCAGATAGAATTTCAGTTTTGAGTTATGGTAAAGAAAGACCAGTGGACTCAGGATCTAACCCGTTATCTTGGTCAAAAAACAGAAGATCAGTTACAGTTAAAGCAAACTAATAACATTTAGATTTAAAGGACCCCTTGGCTAATTCTTAGGGGTCTTTTTTTTGCCATCATTATCTTTTCTATTAATCATTAATGCATTTTAAAAAAAAAAAATCATTTTTAAGCTTATTGTTGATTTTAAGTTTATTAATAAGTTTTAACGTTAAGGCAGATAATGATGATGTTTACGAGGCTCTAAGTTTAATTCAAAAAGATCTAAAAACTTTAGAAAAAGCTGTCTACTTACAATCAAATAATTCTTTAGATAATAGTTTTGATAATTCAATGAATTCTGAATTCAATTCAGAGGATGTTTTAACAAGACATTTACTTAAACTTTCTGAGATAGAAAATCAATTTCAAGAACTGACTAATAAATTTGAAGAGATAAATTTCAAATTAGATAAATTATCAAATAGATTATCAAAAGTACAAGCTGATAACCAGATTAGATTCCAAGATTTAGAAAAATCAACATCTGTGAATGAAACAAAAATTAAAGTTTCAAAAAAATCCAATAATGAACAATTACCAGGAAGTTCTCAACCTCAAGATTTAGGCACAATATCTTACAAAGATACTGCTACAGAGGAAGATACTCAAAAGATAGAGTCTATAGAGACAACTGCATCAATTGTAACCGAAACATTTCAAACAGAAGAAAAAATATTGCCCCAAGCATCGATAGAAAAACAATATTTCTTCGCAACTAGTTTTTTAAAAAATGGTGATTACACGACTGCTGAAAGGGCATTAAGAGAATTTGTTTTGACAAATCCAAATCACGAGTTAGCAGGAAACGCTCAATATTGGTATGCAGAAACGTTCAGAATTAGACAACTTTTTACAGATGCTGCCTCTGCGTATTTAGAAGGTTATCAAAAATATCCTAAAGGAGAAAAAGCACCTATAAATTTATTAAAGCTTGGTGTATCAATGGTACAGATCGGAGAAAAAGATCAAGGTTGTAAAATGATTAATGGTGTCGAAAATCAATATCCAAACGCAACCCAATCTGTAATTCAAAAAGCCAAATATGAGTCTCAAAAATTTGAATGTAACAAACAAAATTCCTAAGACTTTAGAAAAAAATTTAAATAATCATCGAATTAAAAAAATTTATAAGAATTTCGAAAAAAATCTTAACGTTTCAGAAAATTTTATTGTAGCAGTTTCAGGAGGTCCAGATAGTCTGGCACTTGCATTTTTAGCTAAGATATACTCAATTAAAAAAAGCTTAATTGCAAAGTTTTTTATAGTTGATCATAAGCTTAGGATAGATTCTTCTAAAGAAGCAAAAAAAATACAAAAAATTTTAAAAAATCTTAATATAAAATCTAAAATATTAACCTGGCTTGGGAAAAAACCATCAAAAAATATACAGTCAATAGCTAGAAAAAAAAGATATCAATTATTGTTTTTAGAAGCTGATAAACTCAAAATTAAAAATATTCTTTTAGGACATCATGAAAATGATCTTTTTGAGAATTTTTTTATTAGGATGCTAAGGGGCAGTGGGTTAAGGGGCTTGGTCTCTTTAGATAAAGAAATCTCAATAAATGGAAAAAAATTGTTGAGACCTTTGATAGATAAACAAAAAGAGGATCTTAAATTTATCGCAAAAAAAGTTTTTAATTTTTATATAAATGATCCTTCAAATGAGGATGATAAGTATTTAAGAGTGCAAGTTAGAAAATTAATCGAAGAGCTTCAAAAAAAAGGCTTAGATCGAAAAAAATTAAGCACCACAATCAGAAATTTAAAGCAGTCAAACTATGTTGTTAATTATTATGTAAATGCAAATCTAAAAACAAATACTTTTTTTTCAACAAACAAAAAAAAATTGATTATAAAAAATGATTATTTTAATCAACCTTTCGAAGTAGTTTTGAGATCTTTATCAGAGTCCATTAAATTTATCGGTAAAAAGAGCTACCCGGTAAGGGGAAAAAAATTAGAGAAAATTATCTCAAAAATTGAAAATAATAGGCTAAATAAAGAAACTATAGGTGGTTGCATTATAGAAAAAGCAAATCAAACAATATTAATAACAAAGGAGCATTAAATTGTCTAAACTTATACCAAAATGCCACTTGTTTAATTTATAATAATTCTTATTTTAGGCATATGAATATAAAAAATATAACTATGTGGGCAATTATAGTTCTATTAACTATAGGTCTATACAATATGTTTAAAAACCCACAGTCTAATTCTCTAAAAACTAACAAAGTTATATTTTCAGAATTCTTAACTTCTGTCGAAAATGGAGAGGTTGTCAAGGTCGAAATTCAAGGTAAAAATATTAATGGTGTTTATTCAAATGGTAACACTTTTTCTACTTATTCTCCCGAGGATCCAAACCTTGTAGAAAAACTTTCTGAAAAGGGCGTAAGTATTTCTGCTGCACCTATTGATGAAAAAATGCCATCTCTTTTTGGCGTTTTGCTATCATGGTTTCCAATGCTTTTACTAATTGCTGTTTGGATTTTTTTTATGAGACAAATGCAAGGTGGAAAAGGTGGAGCAATGGGTTTTGGCAGATCAAAAGCAAAAATGATGAATGAACTAAAAGGGAAAGTGACATTCAATGATGTAGCTGGTGTTGAAGAAGCCAAAGAAGAAGTAGAAGAAATAGTTGAATTTTTAAAAGATCCAAAAAAGTTTAGTAGACTTGGGGGCAAAATACCAAGAGGTGCGTTATTAGTCGGCCCCCCGGGCACAGGAAAAACTTTGTTGGCTAGAGCTATAGCAGGTGAAGCTGGAGTACCATTTTTTACTATTTCAGGATCTGACTTCGTTGAAATGTTTGTTGGAGTTGGAGCTTCAAGAGTAAGGGATATGTTTGAACAAGGTAAAAAAAATTCACCTTGTATAATTTTTATAGATGAGATTGATGCTGTAGGAAGAAGTAGAGGTGCTGGACTTGGTGGAGGAAATGACGAGAGAGAGCAAACCCTTAATCAATTACTTGTAGAGATGGATGGTTTTGATACTAATGAAGGTGTTATAATAATTGCTGCTACAAATAGACCTGATGTTTTAGATCCTGCATTACTTAGACCGGGAAGATTTGATCGTCAAGTGGTAGTTTCAAATCCAGATATTATCGGAAGAGAAAAAATATTAAAAGTTCATGTGAAGAAAATTAAAATGGCTCCGGACGTAAATTTAAGAACTATTGCGAGAGGGACACCAGGATTTTCGGGAGCAGATCTTGCAAACTTAGTTAACGAAGCTGCATTATTAGCTGCAAGAAAAAATAAAAGAATAGTTACCTTGAACGAGTTTGAGGATGCAAAAGATAAAGTCATGATGGGTGCTGAAAGACGTTCAATGGTAATGACCGAAGATGAAAAAAAATTAACTGCTTATCATGAGGGTGGACACGCTTTAGTATCATTTAATATGCCGAGTTATGACCCTATTCATAAGGCTACTATAATTCCAAGAGGTAGAGCATTGGGTATGGTGATGAATTTACCTGAGAGAGATAAGCACGGGTACTCAATTAAATATTTAAAAGCTAGATTAGCAGTATGTTTTGGCGGAAGAGTTGCCGAAGAGGTTATTTTTGGAAAAGATAATATTTCAACTGGAGCTGGGGGCGGAAACGGTTCTGATATAAATCAAGCTACTCAGCTTGCTAGAGCTATGGTAACAAAATATGGAATGAGTGAGGAAATGGGTCCTGTAGAATATGGAGAAAACCAAGAAGAAGTATTTTTAGGTAGATCAGTCACACAAACACAATCAGTTTCTGAGGAGGTTGCTCAAAAAATAGATAAAGAAATTAGAAAACTAGTGGATGAGGGTTATAATAAAGCCAGAGAAATTTTGACTGAAAAAATTGATGATTTACACAAGATTGCTAAAGCACTTATCACTTATGAGACTTTAACAGGTGAAGAAATTGAGAACATAATAAATAAGAATGTTTATCCAGCTGACAAAGAAAGTTTACAAGTTGATGAAGATAAGGGCTCTGCCTTGGGGGCTTTAGGTCTTAAACCAAAAATAGTGCATTAATTTAAATGCTGCGATATTACACAAGAGCGTGTAATTTCTACTACGGTAACCACTCAATAAAGTTAGTTAATAGAGGAAAAGCTTTACCTTTATGTAAGAGAAAAGAAATCTCATTTGATCAAATTGAAATACTTACTCGAAAATCAAAAAAAAAGATTTATATAAACCAAATAAAAAACTTATCTAAATCGCTTAGGGAAAAAATAAATTTAGATTTAAAAAAAATTAAATCAAAGAAAAAAAATTTTTCAAACTTTAATTTTAAGAAATCTCCAAATTTATTAGGTATATTAAATTTAACACCTGATAGTTTTTCTGATGGTGGAAAATTTAATAAAAAGAAAAGAGGTTTTTTTCATGCAATTAATTTGATAAAAGATGGAGCAGACTTAGTTGACATTGGGGGAGAGTCAACAAGACCTGGATCAAAAGCAATTTCTGAAAACTTAGAATGGAAAAGGATTAATAAAGTTATAAGATTATTAATTAAAAAAAAAATACCTTTATCATTAGATACTAGAAAATCAAATATTATGGAGAAAGGTATAAATCAAGGTGTTCGGTTAATTAATGATGTTTCAGGTTTAGATTTTGATTTTAATACAATAAATATACTTAAGAAGTATAAAGTTCCATTTGTCATCCACCACACCAAAGGTCTTCCAGAAAACATGCAGAAAAAACCAAGTTATAAAAACGAATTATTAGATATATATGATTATTTTGAGCAGAAAATAAAAGTTATACGATCAAAAGGCATCAAACATAATAATATTATTTTAGATCCAGGTATAGGTTTTGGAAAAAATCTGAAACATAATATGAGTTTAATTCATAATATTTCTATTTTTCATTCTCTTGGTTTTCCTATACTAGTAGGAAATTCAAGAAAAAGGTTTATAAAAGATTTGTCTGGAGAAAATGATAGTAAATCCCGAATTGGAGGAACAACAGCATCATCAATTTATTTAATGATGCAAGGTGTTCAAATTTTAAGAATTCACGATGTAAATGAAGTAATACAAGGTTTAAAGATTTTTAAAAAAATTATCAATAATTAATGATAAAAAAATATTTTGGCACTGATGGTATTAGAGGGGCTATCAATAGTGAAAAAATAAATGGAGACATGTTTTTTAAATTTGGATTAGCGAGTGGAACATATTTTAAATCTCAAAAAAAAAGTAAACAAACTGCAATAATTGCTAAAGATACAAGATTATCAGGTTATACTCTAGAACCAGCACTTGTGTCTGGATTGGCATCAGCAGGAATGCACGTATTTACCCTTGGGCCTTTGCCAACAAATGGATTAGCTATGCTCACAAAAACTATGAGAGCAAATATGGGGATTATGATTACAGCCTCCCATAATCCACATAATGATAATGGTTTAAAATTATTTGGCCCAGATGGAATGAAATTGTCTGACAAAATAGAAAAAAAAATAGAAAGTTTAATAGATAAAAAAATTATTAAAAATCTCTCTAAACCAGAAAAATTAGGAAGAGTAAAAAGATTAGAAACTGGCACAAGAGATTATATTAAAATTTTAAAAAAAAATTTTAATAAAGAATTTAATTTACGAGGGCTAAGAATCGTCATCGATTGTGCAAATGGAGCTGGGTATAAAGCTGGACCTGAGCTATTAAAATCTTTAGGTGCTAAAGTAATAGCAATTGGAGTAACTCCAAATGGTTTAAATATAAATAAAAATTATGGTTCTACATTTCCTGAAAAGATAAGATCAGCTGTTAAAAAGCATAAAGCTCATATAGGAATTTCGTTGGATGGAGATGCTGATAGAATAATTATGTGTGATGAAAAAAGTAATATTATAGATGGAGATCAAATTATTGCAGCTTTAGCAACAAGATGGAAAAGTAAAAAAATGTTGAAGGGAGGTGTTGTTGGAACACTAATGTCAAATTATGGCCTTGAAAAATATTTTAAAAAAAAAGGTATTAAATTTATCCGTGCTGACGTGGGTGATAAGTATGTTAAAGAAAAGATGCGAAAAAATAGATTTAATTTGGGTGGCGAACAGTCAGGACATATTATTTTAGGTAAATTTGCAACCACAGGGGATGGTTTGCTTGTTGCTTTAGAGTCTCTATTTGCTCTAAGAAAAGGAAAAAAAGCTAGTGAGTTTTTTCATATATTTAAAAAAACACCTCAGATACTAAAGAATATTCAAGTTAGAGATAAGAATATTATCAATAAATCTGAAATTAAAAATTCAATTAAATTAGCGACTAAACTAATTAAAGGCCAAGGGAGAATACTTGTGAGGAAGTCAGGAACGGAGTCAAAAATAAGAATTATGGGAGAAAGTGAGAATAGAAATCTTCTTTTAAAATGTGTTAACATTGTTTTAAAAAAAATTAAATAATTTGAAAGTAAAATCAAAAATTCTTATTATTGCTGGATCTGACTCTTCGGGGGGTGCAGGTATTCAAGCAGACATAAAGACAGCTACTAGTTTAGGATCTTATTCTATGACTGCTTTAACTGCTATCACTGTTCAAAATACATTAGGTGTGAAATCTGTAGTTCCGATTCCCGCGAACGAAATTTACAATCAAATTATTCATACTTCAAATGATATTAGGCCAGATGCAATTAAAATTGGAATGTTACATTCCACTCATGTGATTGATAAAGTCTATAAATCCCTAAATAAGATAAAAATTAAGAAAATTATTTTAGATCCAGTTATGATAGCAAAAGGAGGTTCTAAATTAATAACTGATCAAGCAATAAAAGTTATGAAAGAAAAGTTATTTAAGAAAGTTTCATTGATAACACCAAATATTCCTGAGGCAGAGTTTCTTACTGGAGCTAAAATAAAAAATAAGAATGATATGATTTTTGCTGCAAATGAATTAACAAAATTTGGTGTTCCAAATGTTTTAATTAAAGGGGGTCATTTAGAATCAGATAATTTGTATGATATATTTGTTAATAAAAAGGAAATTAAAATATTTTCAAATAAAAGACTGAAAACAAAAAATACTCATGGAACTGGTTGCACGTTATCAACTGCTATTACCTCTTTTTTTTCATGTGGAAAAACCTTAAAGAAATCTTGTGAGTTAGGAATTAAGTATGTAAACTCAGCTATATTAACCAACCCTAAAATTGGAAAAGGACATGGTCCGATTAATCATTTAAATTCAATTGATTTAAAAAAAATATTTAGATAATGAGAAATATTGCAGTTGTAGGTTCGCAGTGGGGAGATGAAGGAAAAGGTAAAATTGTAGATTGGTTGTCTGAGCAAGCAGATGTTGTAATCCGATTTCAAGGAGGACATAACGCTGGACACACTCTTGTGATAGATGGAATTACTTATAAACTGAGGTTGCTTCCATCAGGTATTGTTAGAAAAAACAAAATTTCAATAATTGGAAACGGTGTTGTTGTGGATCCTTGGGCTTTATTAGATGAAATTAAAGAGATTAAAGATAAAGGTATAGAAGTAAATCAAGAAAATTTCATGATTTCAGAAGCTGCAAATTTAATTTTACCTTTTCATCGGGAAATGGATGAGATTAGAGAGGATGCTGCCGGTAAAAGTAAAATTGGGACCACTAGGAGGGGTATAGGACCCGCTTATGAAGATAAAGTTGGGAGACGCTCGATAAGAGTTATGGATCTAAGATCTGAGAAAAATTTAGATCAAAGGTTAGAAACTGTTTTATCACATCATAATGCAATCAGAAAAGGATTGGGAAAAAAATTATTTGAAAAAAATCAGTTAAAAAAAGATCTACTAAAAATCGCACCAGAAATTCTTAAATTTTCTGCACCCGTATGGCTTAAAATTGATCAATATAAAAAAGATAAAAAAAGAATATTGTTTGAGGGTGCTCAGGGTATTTTACTTGATGTTGATCATGGCACATATCCTTTTGTAACTTCTTCAAACACAGTTGCCTCAAGTGCTGCAACGGGAACTGGTTGTGGACCAAATTCAATTAATTATGTATTAGGTATAACTAAAGCTTATACTACTAGAGTTGGTGAGGGACCATTTCCCACAGAATTGGTGGATAAAATTGGTGAATTATTAGGGACCAGAGGAAAAGAATTTGGAACTGTCACTAGTCGTAAAAGAAGATGTGGGTGGTTTGACGGTGTTTTAGTTAGACAAACTATTAAAGTTTCAGGAATTGATGGTATTGCATTGACTAAACTTGATGTACTAGATGAGTTAGATAAGATCAAAATGTGCGTTGAATATGATCTAAATGGAAAAAAAATAGATTACCTACCTGCAGCTGTCGAAGATCAAATAAAGATAAAACCTATTTACAAAATATTTGATGGATGGAAAAGTTCAACTAATGGAATTAAAGATATTAATGATTTACCAGATAATGCTAAAAAATATATATTTGCAATAGAGAAATTTATAGGGGCAAAGATTTCAAGTATATCAACTAGTCCAGAGCGTGATGATACAATTTTAGTTGAAAATCCTTTTGATGTTTAATTAACAGGTAAAAGATTTTTAGACTTAGCTAATAGTAACATATGTTTTTGTAGCTTTTCAAATGCTTTATTTTCAACTTGTCTCACTCTTTCTCTACTAATTTTATATTTTTTACTTAAATCTTCAAGAGTAGATGGAGTATCATTTAATCTTCTTGCGTATAAAATTTCTTTTTCTCTTTCATTTAATACTTTAATAGAGTTTTTTAATAAATCTTTTCTTTGCTCCATTTCCTCTTGATGAGCAAATTTAAGGTCATGATCTAGTTCTTTATCTACTAACCAGTCTTGCCATTCATCGCCATCTTCTCCAATTTGAGCATTTAATGAAAATTCTTTTCCAGACAATCTGCGATTCATCGAAACAACTTCTTCTTTGCTTACATCAAGTTTATTAGCTATTTCATCTACTTGTTCGCTTCTCAAATCTCCCTCTGATTGAGGTGCGATTTGGTTTTTAATTTTTTTTAAATTAAAAAATAATTTTTTTTGAGCAGTTGTAGTACCTATCTTTACCAAACTCCAAGATCTTAAAATGTATTCCTGGATTGAAGCTTTAATCCACCACATTGCATAAGTTGCTAATCTAAAACCTTTTTCAGGTTCAAATTTTTTAACTGCTTGCATTAATCCAACATTACCCTCAGATATCATCTCATTGACTGGTAAACCATATCCCTTGTATCCCATTGCTATTTTTGCAACCAATCGAAGATGACTTGTAACTAATTTTTCAGCAGCCTTGACATTTCCGTTATTTCTCCAATTTTTAGCTAGCATATATTCCTCCTCAGCATCTAACATTGGAAATTTTTTGATTTGTTCTAAGTACGCAGATAATCCACCCTCGTTGCTTAATATCGGAAGATTATTTTTAATAGCCGTGTTCATTACAGTTTATCTAATTAATATTTTATTTTTTTCAATATTTTATTTGCTTGTTTTTCTTAGCATTTTAAGAATAGTTTCAAGTTCTTTGGGTAAAATAGAATTAAATATCATCTCTTTATTTTTTTTTGGATGAATAAAACCAATTGTTTTTGCATGGAGAAATTGTCTTTTTAGGTTAATAATTTTTTCTTCTAATAATGGGTTGATATTTTTTATTTTTTTGAATTTTTTTTTATATTTATCATCTCCAACAATGCTATTGCCTAAGAAATTCATGTGTACCCTTATTTGATGAGTTCTTCCTGTTTCTAGTTTACATTCTAATAAGCTTAAAGTTGGAATATTTTTATTTTCAAAAAGTTCTATCGTTTGATAATTTGTTATAGCCCTTTTCCCTTTTGAAGTGCTGACCATCATCATTTGCCGGTTTTTTGAACTTCTTGTAATTAAAGTTTCTATTTTACCTTTTGATGGCCTTATTTTTCCCCAAACCAACAATTGATAAATTCTTGTAATTGAATGTTTGCTAAATTGAAGCGATAAGTTTTCATGAGATTGATTATTTTTTGCTATAACAACTAGACCTGAGGTATTCTTGTCAATTCTGTGAACAATCCCGGGTCTTAATTTATCTCCAATACTTGATAATGAATCTTTATCGTAATTAATCAAAGCGTTAACAATTGTATTGTCAAAATTTCCTGCTCCAGGATGCATAACAATTCCTGAGGGTTTGTTTAAAACAATTAAATCTTCATCTTCATATACAATATTTAATTTATATTTATAAGGTTTTAGAGAGCTCTTTTTTGGCTCAGGAATTATTAAATTAATTTTATCACCAGGATTAAGCTTTTTTGCAGGATCTAAGATAATCTTATTATTTATTTTTAATTTTTTATCTAAAATTAAATTTTTTATTCTAGTACGACTTATCTCTTTGCTGTTATTACTGATAAAAACATCTAAACGAAAATTTTTATCATTTTCTTTTACTTTCAAATTTATTTTTTTTTCCATAAAATGATATATTAATATTATATGCGCTTGTAGCTCAACTGGATAGAGCGCCTGACTTCGGATCAGGAGGTTCTGGGTTCGACTCCTAGCAGGCGCACCAACTACTCACCCATATTGATTAAAGTACCTTTGATACGTGCTTTTAAAAAGGAAAAATAAAACAAACTAATTCCACAAACTAGATATATGATATTTAAAACATACGCCTTAGTTAAATTTTCATAATTTATTAAGCCATTTAAAAGAATATTTCTTGTTTCATCAAAAATGTAAACTAAAGGCAACCCCTTTGCTATGATTTGAAAAAAAGTTGGAAGAATTTCAATTGGGTAATAAATGCAACCAAGTGGAGCTAATAAAAATAAAGATGACCAAGCGATATTTTCAAATGAGGGACCAAATCTCATTAGGCCAGCACTTACAAATAAACCAAGAGTTATTCCAAAAATGTATAAACTTAAGAACAATAAAAGAAGGGGAAGGCCTAATTTTAATATAGAAATACCAAACAATGGTGAGGTTAATAATATTGCAGGTACCAATCCGATTAGAGTTCTAATTAAAGCTGTAAAAATTAAAGATGAAATTATCTCTTTAAGTTTTAATGGTGCAATAAATAAATTAGTAAAATTTCTGCTCCAAATTTCCTCTAAAAAAAGCATATTAAAACTAATGCTAGATCTAAAAAGAATGTCGTAAAGAATTGCACAAGTGAGAATTACTCCAAGCGTATTATTATAATAATCACTATAAATAGAAAAAAATTTAGAAATGAACCCCCAAAGAATTATTTGTATTGTTGGCCAATAAACAAGATCTAGAATTCTTGGTAATGAACTTTTAATTAGATAAAAATGTCTTAGGAAAAGTCCATACATTTTATTAAAATTCATATTTTTCCCTCGTAAGTTTCAAAAAAACTTCTTCCATATTTTTTCGACCATGTTTTTGAATTAATTTTTCTGGACTTCCTTGGTCAATTATAGATCCATTATTCATCATTAATACCGAAGAACACAATCTTTCAACTTCTGACATATTATGTGAAGCTAGTAGGATAGATGTTTCGTTTTCTTTTTGATAATTTTCAAAAAAACTTCTAACAAAATCTCCTGTTTCAGGGTCAAGAGATGCTGTAGGTTCATCAAGTAGTAAAACTAATGGATCATTTATAATAGATTTAGCAAGACTTACTCTATTTTTTTGGCCAGATGAAAGTTCTCCAGTCAATTTATTAATTATATCACCAAGTCTCAGTTTTTCAGAGAGATATTCAATTTTTTTTTTAAGGTCTTTTATGTCATAAAGTTTGCCATACACAATTAGATTTTGTTTTACAGTCAATTTTTTCGGCAATTCTACATATGGAGAAATAAAATTTAAATTATTCAACAATTGAACTCTGTTTTTTTCTATTTCAATACCATTAACTAATATTTTGCCACTTGTTGGTTTTAATAATCCTAGTATCATACCGATTGTTGTTGTTTTCCCACAACCATTGGGCCCAAGTATGCCTATAATTTCATTTTTATTTAATTTAAATGAGATGTCTTTTACAGCATTTTTTTCATTATAGTTTTTTGATAATCCGATAACTTGAAGAGTTGCTTGCATTAGAATTTTGATGCTCTTGTCAGTCTGTCGTTAATAGTTTTACCCATTCCCTTATTTGGAATTTTAGCTACAGCAATGGATTTATATTTGTTTTTCTTAATTTTTCTTAAAGTGCTGTATAAATTTTTTGCAGCTTCATTTAAATTTCCCTTTTTAGATAAAAAATAATAATTTGATTGTGTTTTCTTTCTTTTATTTATAAATAAAAAAGCTTCCTTATTTTTTGCTTTTTTGGCTTTCAATCTGATAGGAATTCCAGGTGAATAATGAATTTTTGATTGACCAGGGGCAGAAATTTTAGTGGGACTATTATTAACTATAATTTTTTTATTTAATATTTTTTCAATATTTATTACGTCTATACCTCCTAATCTTAAAATTTGTGGTTTATCTCTAATATCAATTATCGTCGATTCAATTCCAATTGATGATCTTCCTCCCTCAAGGACAAATTTAATTTTTTTACCAAAATCCTCCTTCACATCATTTGAACAAACTGGGCTTAATTGAGTGGAAATATTCGCACTAGGGGCGGCTAATGGAAATTCAATCTTTTTCAGTAAATTTCGAGTTACAGAGTGCTTTGGGAATCTAACTGCAAGTGCCATTTTTCGATTAGTTGCAATCTTTGAAATCTTTGATTTTTTCTTTAAAGTTAAAATAAATGTGACTGGACCAGGACAGAATTTTTTATACAATTTAAAAAAATTTTTGTTAAGAATACAATCATTTTTTAAATCATTGTAATTATAGTAATGCACTATAAGAGGGTTAAATTTTGGTCTTTTTTTCAACCTAAATATTTTTCTGCATGCATCATCAGAATAAGCATTCCCCGCTAATCCGTAAACAGTCTCAGTTGGTATTGCTATACATTCATTTTTATCAAGGTATTTTTTAGCTTTTTTAATATGTGCAAGATTAATTTTCATGTATTAATTGAAAGTATTATATGAAAGAAAAAAATTTAACAAATAATAATTACAACAGTTTATCTATTGAAGAATTAACGAAACTAGCTAACAAAATAATCGAAGATCTAGAAAATCAAAAAAATTTGGACAACTCTTTTGAAAAATATCAAAAATTATTAAAGCTCAACAGTGTTATTGAAAATAAATTTAAAGAAAATGTTAGAAATATCAGCAAAAAAACTAAGGAAAATATATTAAAAATTATACTGCAAAAAAATGCAAACAAAGCTAAATAAAATCGCTAGAGATACAAATTTATTTTTAAAAGGATTTATAAAAAAACAAAAAAAATCTGAATTAATTACCCCAATGAAATATGGTTTATTTTCAGGTGGAAAAAAAATTAGATCAAAAATTCTAATTGATGTTGGTTCATTGTTTAAAATAGATTATAAGTTGTTGATTATAGTAGGCTCAGCAATTGAATGTATTCATGCATACTCCCTTATACATGATGATTTACCTTGTATGGACAACGATACTATTAGACGAGGCAAACCTTCAACACATATAAAATTTGGCGAGTCAACTGCTGTTTTAGCCGGTAACTCTCTTTTAACTTTAGCTTTCGAAATTTTAAGTCATAAAAATTTTAATGTTTCAGAAAAAATTAAAATTGGGTTGATAGATAAAATTTCCAGAAGCTCAGGTCATCTTGGTATTGCAGGTGGTCAATTTTTAGATTTAAATTACGAACATAAAAAAATTTCCAAAAAAAAAATTATTGAAATGGAAATCAAAAAAACAGGAAAACTTTTTAGTTTCGCTTGTGCGGCCCCTTTAATTTTAAAAAGTAAAAGTAAAAAAGAAATAAAGAAATTTGAGGAAATTGGTGCAGACATAGGATTACTATTTCAAGTTGCTGATGATTTAATAGATTATAAAGGAAAATTAATTATTGCTGGAAAAAAAACAGGAAAAGATAAAAAGAAAGGTAAAGCTACTCTAATTAGTTTACTAGGATATAAAAATACTGTTAAATATGCTAAATATTTAATTTTAAAGATTAAAAAAAAATTAATAAAATATGGATCAAATTCAAAAAATTTGTCTGAAACGTTAAATTATATTTTGAATAGAAAAAAATGAGAAAAAAGTACGAATTCCTAGATGAAATAAATTTTCCATCTGATCTAAAAAAAATTCCTGAAACAAAATTGCAAAAAGTAGCAGATGAATTAAGAGAGGAAATGATTGATGCAGTCTCTGTTACTGGTGGTCATTTAGGCGCAAGTCTTGGAGTTGTTGAGCTAAGTATCGCATTACATTATATTTTCAATACACCTAATGATAAATTAATATGGGATGTAGGCCATCAATCTTATCCTCATAAAATTTTAACTGGAAGAAAAGACAGAATCAGAACTTTAAGACAAGGAAAAGGTCTTTCTGGGTTTACAAAAAGATCAGAGAGTGAATATGATCCTTTTGGAGCAGCACACAGCTCAACTTCAATTTCTTCAGCTTTAGGTATTGCTGTAGCAAATAAACTTTCAAATAAATCCGATAATGTAATTGCAGTAATAGGTGATGGTGCAATGAGTGCTGGTATGGCTTACGAAGCGATGAATAATGCGGGTGCCTCTAAAACTAAAATGATAGTCATACTTAATGATAACGACATGTCTATTGCTAGACCAGTTGGTGCAATGAGCACTTATTTAGCAAAAATTTTTTCAGGAAAAATCTACTTTAGTTTAAGAGAGACTTTAAAATTAATTATGTCAGCCTTCTCAAAAAGATTTAGTGCGAAAGCTGGAAAAGCAGAGGACTTAATTAGATCAGCAGTAACAGGGGGAACTCTGTTTAGTTCACTAGGGTTCTATTATATAGGTCCTATTGACGGTCACGATTTAAATTCTCTAATTCCAATTTTAAAAAATGCCAGGGACACAAAACACCAAGGACCAATACTTATCCATATTAAAACAAAAAAAGGTAAAGGATATTCATTTGCAGAAAAAGCAGAAGATCATTATCATGGAGTATCCAAGTTTGATGTGAAAACAGGTAAACAAGTTAAGAACCAAAGCAAAATTCCCTCTTATACTAAAGTTTTTTCGGACACTTTGATAAAGCATGCAAAAAAAGACAGCAAAATTGTTGCTGTAACCGCAGCAATGCCTGATGGAACTGGTTTAGATAATTTTCGGAAAGAGTTCCCAGATCGAACTTTTGATGTGGGAATTGCTGAACAACATGCGGTCACATTTGCAGCAGGTTTAGCGACCGAAAATTATAAACCTTATGCAGCAATCTATTCAACATTTCTTCAAAGAGCTTATGATCAGGTAGTCCACGATGTAGCAATTCAAAGTTTGCCTGTAAGATTTGCAATAGATAGAGCTGGACTTGTAGGTGCCGATGGCTCTACACATGCTGGAAGTTTTGATGTAACATATTTATCAACTCTTCCAAATTTTATTGTGATGGCACCGAGTGATGAAGCTGAACTAGTTAAAATGATTAACACATCTATCGACATAAACGACAAACCCTGTGCTTTTAGGTATCCAAGAGGAACAGGATTAGGTTCAATTCTACCCTCTATAAACGAAAAAATTGAGATAGGGAAATCAAAAATTATCAAAGAGGGAAAAAAATTAGTTATCCTAAACTTTGGAGCAAGACTAAATGAAACTTTGAAAGCTGAAGAATATTTATCAAAAAAAGGTATACCAATAACAGTTGTTGACGCTAGATTTGCAAAACCTTTAGATGAAAACCTTATTTGGCAATTAGCTACAACTCATGAGGCGATCATGACCATTGAGGAGGGTTCAATTGGTGGTTTTGGATCTCATGTCGTAAATTTTTTGACAAAAAAAGGTTTAATGGACTCAAATTTAAAATTTAGATCACTAACTTTACCAGATATTTTTATAGATCAAGACACTCCAGATAAAATGTATAAAGTGGCGAATCTTGACTCTGTTTCAATTGAGGAGAAAGTTTTAGATTTATTAAATTCTAATATAGTATTGAAAAAACAAAGTTGAAAAATTAACCACACTGAGCTTTATGTAAAAGATAATGATCTAATAAAACACACGATAGCATTGCTTCACCTACAGGCACAGCCCTAATACCCACACAGGGATCGTGTCTACCTTTCACTGATATACTTGTATTCTTGCCAAACTTATTAATTGTTTTTCTGCTTTTTAAAATTGAGGAGGTCGGCTTTACAGCAAAAGAAACAATTATTTCTTGACCTGAAGAAATACCCCCTAGAATACCTCCAGCGTTATTAGATTTAAAATTTGTTTTTTTTCTATTTTGAGAAATTTCATCTGAATTTTCCTCACCAGACAATTGCGCTGAGCTCATACCCGAGCCAATATTAACTCCTTTTACAGCATTTATACTCATCATAGCTGATGCTATGTCAGAGTCTAATTTTGAGTATATAGGTGCACCTAATCCAGCAGGAACACCGTTCGCTCTTACTTCGATTATCGCTCCACATGACGATCCAGCTTTTCTAATACTTAATAAGTATTTTTCCCAAATTTTTAACATTGATTTATCTGGGCAAAAAAATGGGTTTTTAGAAATTATCTTGTCATTCCATTTATTTGTATCACATCCTAATATTCCAAGTTTGGTTACAGCTCCGATGATTTTAAATTTTTTTCCTAATTTATTTTCTAAAACTTTTTTCGCTACAGCACCTGCTGCAACTCTTGCAGCTGTTTCTCTAGCAGATGATCTACCACCACCTCTATAGTCTCTTATTCCATACTTTTTAAAATATGTGAAATCAGCATGCCCTGGTCTAAACTTATCTTTAATTTCATTATAATCCTTTGAACGCATATCTTCATTGTAAATTATTAATGATATTGGGGTCCCAGTCGTTTTTCCCTCAAAAACTCCTGAAAGAATTTGAACCTTGTCACTTTCCTTCCTTTGAGTAGTAAATTTAGATTGTCCAGGTTTTCTTTTGTTTAATTCTTTTTGAATATCGGCCTCTTTTAATGGTATTAACGGTGGGCACCCATCAATGATACACCCAATAGCTGGACCATGGGACTCCCCCCAAGTTGTGAAACGAAAAGTCTTTCCAAAAGTATTAAATGACATTATTTATATTGTATAGATTATTTTGTTTAAATTATGAATCAAAAAAACTCACTAGGGCTTAATAATTGCTTTTTAGATCTAGATAACCCATTTGAGCTATTTCAAAAATGGTTTGAGGAAGCAAAAAAAAAAGAAATTAATGATCCAAATGCCTTAGCACTTGGTACTGCAAATAAAGAGGGTATTCCCTCAGTAAGAATGGTTCTACTCAAAGGTCATAGTGAAAAAGGATTTGTTTTTTATACAAATTTAAATAGTCAGAAAGGAAACGAAATTAAAGAAAATCCTAATGCTACAATGTGCTTTCATTGGAAAAGTCTACTAAGACAAATAAGGATAGTTGGAACACTGAAACAAGTAGATGATCAAACTGCAGACGAGTACTACAAATCTAGAGCATATGATAGTAGAATAGGTGCTTGGGCCTCAAAACAAAGCAGTATTCTCAAGACTAGAGATGAACTTTTGGATGCTTTAGAAAATTATAAAAAAAAATACAATGACAAAGATAATGTACCTAGACCAAGCCACTGGTCTGGCTGGAATTTAACACCTTCCACAATTGAATTTTGGTTAGATGGAGATAATAGAATACACGAAAGATTAAAGTACTCTATAAATAAAAATGGTAGTTGGACTAAAAGTCTTTTAAGTCCCTAAAAATCTCTTGACAAACTAAATGAAGTTAAATCTTCAAGAATATTTCTTTCATTACAGTCTCTAAATATCGATAACGAGTTTGACGCTAATTTTATATAATGATTTGCTTTTAGATAACATTCTTTGATAATTTCATATTTTTTAATTAAAGATAATGTATAATTAAAATTATTTTCGTCTCTACTGTTTTTTAAAAAAATACTTTTTAGACTTTCCTTTTCTTTAAGATTTGCTTTTTGAAATAACAAAATTATTGGCAGAGTAATTTTCCCTTCATAAAAATCTTTACCAATTTTTTTTCCAAATAATTTTAGCTCAGAATTGTAATCTAAAGTATCATCAGCTATTTGAAACGTTAATCCCAAATTTCTTCCGTAAAATTCAAGAGCCTCCTTTTCTTTTGATGTCACATCTGACAAAATTGCACCAACTTTTGTAGCTGCTGCAAATAATTCAGCAGTTTTTGCAGAGATTATTTTTAAATAAGTTTCCTCTAACATATCTACTTCACCTCTATGTTGTAATTGAAGAACTTCTCCTTGAGCAATCTTAGACGAAGTTGAGGATAATAATCTTAAGACCTCAATATTTCCATCGTCTACCATCATTTCAAAACATCTACTAAGTAAATAATCTCCAACTAAAACAGAGGAATGGTTATCCCAAACTTTGTTTAAAGTTTTTCTACCTCTTCTAATAGATCCATTATCTATTACATCGTCATGCATTAAAGTTGCTGAGTGAATAAGTTCTACACAAGCAGCTAAATTTATATCTCTAGTTCCTTTTGAATAACCACATAATTTTGCAGAACCTAGAGTCAGTAAAGCCCTTAGTCTTTTTCCGCCCGTATCAAGGTGATACCTCGTCATTTTTTGAACCAGGTCTACATTGCTTTCTAATTTGGACTTTATTTTTTCTTCAACTAACATCAATCTATCTTCAACTGAATTTTTAAGTTGAAAATATGAATTATTAATTTTATTTTTTAGTTGTATGACACTTCCCATTTAACAAGCAAATTAGTACAATAAGTTGCTTTTGATACTTATCAATTGACGCACCTAAATCTTCAATTATAAGGTGTCTTTATATTCATAAAAAAATTCTATAAATATTCAAAATGCTCTCTTTTTTAAAAAAGAAAAAAATTATTCCACACATAAAGCTAAGTGGTGTAATTGGAAATGTTGGTAAATTTAAACAAGGTATAGATTTTGCTGGTCAAGAAGAAATTATTTCAAAAGCTTTTTCGGTTAAAAAAGCACCGTGTGTTGCTATTACAATAAATTCTCCTGGAGGTTCTCCAGTCCAATCACATTTAATTTTTAGTTTAATTAAACAACAGGCAAAAAAAAATAAAAAAAAAGTAATAGTTTTTGCTGAAGATGTAGCAGCTTCAGGTGGATATCTTATAGCATGTGCTGGAGATGAAATTTACGCAAACTCGAGCTCAATTATAGGCTCAATAGGAGTTATCTACTCTTCTTTTGGTTTTACAGAATTGATAAAAAAGATAGGTGTTGAGAGAAGAGTGCATACTGCTGGGAAAAATAAAAGCACATTAGATCCATTTCTAGATGAAAAAAAAGAAGACATCGAAAGATTAAAGAATATTCAATTAGATTTACATAAAGATTTCATAGAGGTGGTTGAAAAGAGTAGATCATCAAAACTTAAAAAATCTGAAGTAGAATTATTTTCAGGTGAATTTTGGTCAGGCAGAAAAGCTAAAGATCTTGGTTTGATAGATGAAATAGGAAACGCAAATCAGGTATTGAGAGAAAAATTTGGAGAGGATGTTATTATTAAAAAATTTGAAAAATCAAAAAGTTGGCTTAGTAAAAAATTATCGTCTTCAAATGACCATGTTGATCAATTAGCAAATATATTAGAGGAAAAATCAGTTTGGCAGAAATATGGCCTCTAAAAAAAATAAAAAAAAACCAAAATTTCAAACTTTCCAAGATACAATTATTAATCTTCAAAAGTTTTGGAGTAAAAATGGATGTGTAATTTTGCAACCTTATGATATGGAGGTTGGGGCTGGAACATTTCACCCAGCTACTACTCTAAGATCACTTGGATCCAGGCCATGGAAAGCAGCATATGTTCAACCTTCACGAAGACCTACAGATGGAAGATATGGAGATAATCCAAATAGGCTTCAACATTATTATCAATTTCAAGTTATAATAAAACCCTCTCCACTAAATATTAAAAAACTTTATTTAAAAAGTTTGTCTGTAATAGGAATTAATCATAAAGATCACGATATTAGATTTGTTGAGGATGATTGGGAAAGCCCAACTTTAGGAGCTGCAGGTCTTGGATGGGAAGTATGGTGTGATGGCATGGAAATATCTCAATTTACATATTTTCAACAAATGGCAGGTTTCGAATGTAAACCAGTGTCAGTGGAAATAACCTACGGTCTTGAAAGAATTTGTATGTTCACCCAGCAGAAAAAAAATGTTTATGATTTAGTTTGGAATGATGAAGGTATTAATTACAGGGAAGTTTTTCATCAATCGGAAAAAGAATTCTCAGCCTATAACTTTGAGCATGCTAATACGGAAAATTTATTTAAAATATTTGATATGCATGAGAGTGAGGCGAAATCATTAGTTGAAAAAAATATATCTTTACCTGCATATGATCAATGTTTGAAAGCAAGCCATATATTTAATGTATTAGATTCTCGTGGAGCAATCAGTGTTGCTCAAAGAGCAGAATATATTGGTCGAATAAGAGAAATCACAAAACAAGCTGCTGCAATTTGGGTAGAGTCGCAAACATAAATGTCAGAATTTTTTTTAGAGTTATTTAGTGAAGAAATTCCAGCAGGGTTACAGAAAAATCTAAGAGAAAAAATTTTTGAAGACTTTAAAAATTTATTTGAGGAAAAATCAATTAAATCAAAAAAAAATTTTTCTTTTTCAACTCCAAATAGGTTAGTTTTGGTTTTTGAAGGCTTAGATAAACAAATTAAAATTAAACCTAAAGAAATTAAAGGCCCTAAAACTAGTGCTCCTGAACAAGCGCTGGAGGGTTTTTTGAGATCAAACAAAATTGAAAAAAAGGATTTATTTAAAAAAAAAGCTGGAAAGGATGAATTTTATTTTTATAAAACTCCAGCAACCTCATTAAAAACACATAACTTACTCACCGAATTCATTCCAAAAATTTTGGGCAACTATCAATGGAAAAAATCAATGAAATGGGGTGAATTTGATTTAAACTGGGGTAGACCATTAAAATCAATCTTATCGGTATTTGATAAAAAGATTTTAAGTTTTACTTTCCATCATTTAGTTTCCTCTAACCTAACTTTTTTAGACAAAGATCTTGAGGACAAGAAAAGATCTTTTAAAAATTTTAAAAGATATGAAAAATTTTTTGAAAATACTGGAGTTGTTATTAATCAAAATAAAAGATTAAAAATAATTAATAAATCATTTTCAAAAATATTAAAAAAAAAGGGCTTAAAAATTAATGAAAATCACAAATTAATGGATGAAGTGGTAAATTTAGTAGATAGCCCAAATGTTTTATTATGTAAGTTTGATAAAAAATTTTTATCAGTTCCTAAAGAGATTTTGACTCTAACTATGGAGTCTCATCAGAAATATTTTCCAACATTTAATAATAAAAACGAAATTACGAATGAATTTTTAATTGTAACAAATAAAAAAGATCAAAAAGGACTTATTAAAATTGGTAATGAAAGAGTTGTTGACGCAAGGTTAAGCGATGCAGAATTCTTTTGGAATAAAGATAAAACTCAAAATTTAGTTAAAAAAGTATCAGAATTAAAATCAGTGAATTTTTTTAAAGGTCTTGGATCTTATTTTGATAAAGTCCAACGAATGAGAAAAATTGGTGGAATGATTTCAGATGAATTGTTAATTAGTAAAGAAAAAGTAGAATTGTCAGCATCAATTTGCAAGACTGACCTAACCTCTGATCTTGTTGGTGAATTTCCTGAGCTTCAAGGACTTATGGGTGGGTATTTTTCTGAACATCAAGGATTTGACAAAGATATTTCTTTAGCTATTTCTCAGCAATATTTACCGATTGGTCTCAATTCAATGGTTCCAAAAAAACCATTCAGCATTGCTTTATCAATCATTGATAAGGTTGATACCTTAGTTGGTTTTTTTGGTATAAACGAGAAACCCACAAGTTCAAAAGATCCGTTAGCATTAAGAAGAATAGCCTTAGGTATAATTAGAACAACAATAGAAAATAAAATGAATTTAAAAATAAAAGATCTTTTGAATTATTCTTCGCGTTTATTTGAGGATCAAGGACACAATCTTGATAATAAAGATCTACAAAAAGAATTACATGATTTTTTAAAAGACAGATTTAGATACTATCTTAAAGAGAAAGAAATACGTTATGATATAATTGAAGCTACTTTATCATCGTTTTCATTAAATAGATTATTTTCATCTTTTGAAAAGGCTAAATGTCTTAACAGAGTAATTAATAGTCAAATTGGTATAGACATTAATTCTAGTTATAAAAGAGCCTCTAGTATTCTAGATCATGAAATGAAAAATAATAAAATTGAAATAAATGATACAACCGATCCTGGTATTTTTAAAAATGAATTTGAAAAAAACTTATACAAAAAAATAAACGACATTAAAAAATATTATTCTACAATAAATAGTGATGAAAATTGTGAGAAATCATTATCAATTTTAGCTGAAACCAAAAAAGAAGTTTATGAATTTTTTGATAATGTAAAAGTTAATGAGGATAACCAAACTTTAAGAAAAAATCGATTGGAACTTATCAATATGTTATGTAAAACATTTCGAAATTATATAAATTTTCAATTTTTAAGAGCTAATGAATGAATAAGTTGATTTTAAACTTTAAATCTAAAGTCTCAAAAAAAATAAAAAATCCAAAAAATTTTTTAGGTGGCAAAGGAGCTAATTTGTCTGAAATGGGAAGAATGGGTTTACCCGTACCTCCTGGTTTTACTATTTCAACAAAAGTTTGTGAAATTTTTTATAATGACAAAAAAAAATTAAATCCAAAATTGATAAAACAAATTAAGAATGAAATTAAAGTAATAGAAAAAGAAGTATCAAAAAAATTTGGAGATTTAAAAAATCCTCTTCTTTTATCAGTTCGTTCTGGAGCAAGAGTTTCAATGCCAGGTATGATGGATACAATTCTTAACCTTGGATTAAATGATAAAACAGTAGTTGCTCTGGCTAATAAAACTTCCAATGGAAGATTTGCAAAAGATAGTTATAGGAGATTCATCCAGATGTATGGAAATGTAGTTATGGGTGTTGAAAGTTATCATTTCGAGGAACTAATAGAAAATTATAAGTTAACTAAAGGTGTATTATTGGACACAGATCTTGATGAGCAAGACTGGGACGGTTTAATAAAAGACTTTAAAAATGTAGTTAGAGAAAAAACAAATAAAGATTTTCCTCAAGATGTTTATCATCAATTATTTGGGGCAATCAGTGCAGTATTTTTATCTTGGGAAAGCAAAAGAGCGAAAATATATAGAAAACTCAATCAAATTCCATCTGAATGGGGAACAGCTGTAAATGTTCAATCTATGGTCTTCGGAAATATGGGTAACAATTGTGCAACAGGAGTTGTCTTCACTAGAGATCCCTCAGATGGATCAAATAATATTTATGGAGAATATTTAATTAATGCTCAGGGGGAAGATGTTGTTGCTGGAACCAGAACTCCACAATATATTACTAAAAAAGCAAGAAAAAATGCAAAAGTTGATGGTGCATCTATGGAAGAGTCGATGCCCGAAGTATATTATCAATTATATAAAATTTTAAAAAAACTTGAGAAACATTATAAGGACATGCAAGATGTAGAGTTTACAGTTGAAAGCAATAAACTTTGGATATTACAAACTCGTTCTGGTAAAAGAACATCAAAATCAGCAGTAAAAATTGCTGTTGACATGGTAAAAGAAAAGTTAATCACTAAAAATGATGCTATTTTAAGAATTGAGCCAAATTCCTTAGACACACTTTTGCACCCCACTTTAGATGAAAAAAGTCTAATAAAGGTTATAGCAAATGGTCTTCCAGCATCTCCTGGTGCGGTAAGTGGAAAAGTAGTTTTCACTTCAGAAGAGGCCGAAAGATTAAATGAGATGATGCAAGATGCAATTTTAGTTAGAGTTGAAACTTCTCCAGAGGATATTCAAGGGATGCATGCCGCTAAAGGGATTCTAACTGCAAGAGGAGGTATGACCAGTCATGCTGCAGTTGTAGCTAGGGGAATGGGGAGACCTTGTGTCTCTGGCTCAAGTGAAATTGAAATTAATTATGATAAAAAATTTTTTAAAACATCTTTAGCAGAAGTCAAAGAAGGAGATACAATTACCATTGACGGTTCTACAGGTAGAATAATTTTAGGTACAGTTCGAACAATAAAACCTGAAATATCTGGAGATTTTTCAAAATTAATGAGCTGGGCTGATAAAATAAGAAAACTTAAAGTACGAACTAATTCTGAAACTCCATTAGATACCAAGACAGCCAGAGACTTTGGTGCAGAAGGTATTGGACTTTGCAGGACTGAACATATGTTTTTTGATGAGGAAAGAATTTTATTTGTAAGAGAAATGATTTTATCGAAAACATTAGATGACAGATCTAATGCTTTAAAAAAAATTTTACCACATCAAAAAAAAGATTTTATTGAAATATTCAAAATTATGAGTGGTCTTCCAGTGACTGTGAGACTATTAGATCCACCATTGCATGAATTTTTACCTAAATCTGATAAAGAAATTACTGAGATAGCTAATGTTATTGGATCAGATAAAAAAGATGTAGAGGCTAGGATTGATGAGCTTCACGAACAGAATCCGATGTTAGGACATAGAGGCTGTAGACTAGGTATCTCATTTCCTGAAATTTACGAAATGCAATGCAGAGCGATATTTGAAGCTCTTGCAGATCTTAAAAAAAGTAAACAAAAATTTGCTTTTCCCGAAATAATGATTCCTCTTGTATCAACTGAGGCTGAGATTAAAATAATGAAAGATTTAGTAATTAATACTGCAAGAAAAGTTCAAAAAGAAAATAAAACAAAGATTGAGTTTCTCGTAGGTACAATGATTGAGTTGCCTAGAGCAGCAATTAAGGCTGACGATATTGCAAAACACGCTGAATTTTTTAGCTTTGGTACTAATGATTTGACTCAAACAACCTTTGGAATAAGCAGAGATGACAGTGGCAAGTTTTTAAATGATTATATAGATAATAAGATTTTTACAATTGATCCATTTATATCTATTGATGATGGAGTAAAAGATTTGGTAGAAATAGCAGTAGCCAAAGGAAAGAAAAAAAATCAAAAAATTAAACTAGGTATATGTGGTGAACATGGGGGTGATCCAAAAAGTATCGTGTTTTGCTCAAAAGTTGGGCTCAATTATGTTTCCTGTTCACCTTATAGAGTTCCTATAGCTAGATTAGCAGCAGCACAAGCCGAACTAATGAAAAATAAAAATTAATAAAATTAAAAATTTATATTTCTAATTTAAAATCTATTGCTGAGGTACTATGTGTAATGCTACCAACAGAAATTCTATTTACTCCAGTTCTAGCAATTGATTTAACGGTTTTAAGATTTATATTTCCCGAGGCTTCCGTTTCATAATCATTTTTAACAAATTTTACTCCTGCTCTAAGATTTTTAATACTCATGTTGTCAAATAGAACGGTATCAAATTTTAATCCAACGATTTTTTTTAGTTGTCTCAAATTATCTACCTCAACTGTGATTTTCTTTCCTTTTTTATTTTCAATAGCTAATGAAACTAATTCTTTTAAATCAGCGCTAGAAATATGATTATCTTTAATCAAAAATTCGTCACTTAAATTAAATCTATGATTTGTACCACCTCCTATTTTGACTGCATATTTTTGAATAACCCTATAATTTGGTAAAGTTTTTCTTGTACAGCAAATTTTGCACATCTTTCCAGCTAATTTTACAAACTGATTTGTTTTTGTAGCTATACCAGAAATATGAGATAAAAAATTTAATGCAACTCTCTCAGCAATCAATATTGAATTAGCTTTCCCTTTTATAATTGCTATCACAGAATTTTTTTGGACTGAGGAACCATCTTTTTTTTTAATTATAAACTTTGTCTTTTTGTCAACTTGTTTAAAAGACTGTTTTGTAAATAATAAACCTGCTACTATTGCTTTTTGATTAGAAATAATTTTCGCTTTAATAATTTTATTATTTTTTAATAGGTTGGAAGTTATATCGCCATAAGGATACAAATCTTCTGCTAAAGCAAGCTTTACTCTTTCTTTAATAAAAGTTTCTCTTAATTCAATTTTTGACACGAAGTTTTATCTACCAATAGTAACCATTTTTTCTACTGACAATCTAGCTTTATCTATTGTTTTTTTGTCCATGATAATCTCACCAGTTTCATCTTTTAAACAGTCTAAAATTTTTGGTAAAGTGATTTTCTTCATATGTGGACACATATTGCAAGGTCTAATAAATTCAACGTTAGGATTTTCAACTTGGATATTATCGCTCATAGAACATTCAGTTACCATCATTACTTTTTTAGGTTGATTATTTTTAACATAATTGATCATTCCTGAAGTTGATCCAGCAAAATCACTAGCTTTAATGACTTCCGGAGGGCACTCAGGGTGTGCAATAATTTTTATTCCTGGATTGTTTTTTCTAATATCTTTGATTTCATTTTCGTTGAATTGATCATGGACCATACAAATTCCTTTCCAAGAAATAATTTCAACTTCAGTTTGTGATGCAACATATTTTGCTAAGTAGTCATCAGGTAAAAAAATAACTTTTTTAACGCCTAAAGATTTTACAATTTTAACTGCGTTAGCAGAAGTACAACAAACATCTGTTTCTGCTTTTACATCAGCAGATGTATTTACATATGACACAACAGGAACTCCTGGATACTTTTCTTTTAATAATTTCACATCTTTACCTGTAATTGAAGAAGATAACGAGCAGCCTGCTTTCATGTCCGGTAATAAAACTTTTTTATTAGGGCTCATTAATTTTGCAGTTTCTGCCATAAAATGAACTCCGGCCATTACAATTATATCCGCAGAGGTTTTTGATGCTTCCACTGCAAGCGCTAATGAGTCGGCTGAAAAATCTGCTATACCGTGATATATTTCAGGTGTCTGATAATTGTGTGCTAAAATAACAGCGTTTTTTTCTTTTTTTAATTTATTTATTTCGTAAATGTATGGGGCATGGATTGACCATTCAATTTCAGGCATAACCTTAGAAATTTTTTGATAAATTGGATCAGTTGCTTTTTTTACTTCTTGACTAAACTCCATAAATAAATTTATCAATTTGAAACCTACTTGTCATTGATTTAATGTGGGTCATATTGCGGTCATGCTGAAACTGGTAGACAGGCACGGTTGAGGGCCGTGTGGACTATGTCCATGAGAGTTCGATTCTCTCTGACCGCACCATCTATTAAAGATTTAGCTAATCAATTTAATTTTTAAGGGCTTTTTTAGCAATGAAAATAAATAATTATTATTTTCTTAAAAATGATTAATCAAAAACCCATATTTGACCAATTGTCTTTATCATTATATCTATCAAGTTCCTTTTTTGTTATCGGTCGGAACAATATCCAAACTACAACCAGAGCCAGAATAAAAAGTATAGTTAATTTCACAATTACTATTTAAATGATAATCATAATAATTCACTGTGACCAAAAGTCTTTGAACTACAAATATATTTTTATTCTTAATTAGTCTCTATACTAATAGTATATTTATACTTTTTGATAAACCACATCATAGTAACTCCCTACCTTAGGATGATCAGCAAATTTAGTTTTAAAAATTTCTTTAAATCCATGGTTCTTTAAAAATTTTGACAAGTCATCAATTTTACAACCATTTACGTACGACTCAAAATCTGCAGCCTCTGTTATTACATATTTGAAGTTTTCCAAAATTTCTACGCTACCTCTAAGAACTAAAAGTTCAGATCCTTGAGTATCAATAAGTAATGCTTGATATTTTTTTAAATCAATTTTTTTTTGTTTTACTAAACTTGTGAGCGTCAAACTTTTTAATGAAATTTTTTTTGTATAACTTACCTCAGGCCAAACTTCACTATGAAGTCCTAAATTAAACATCGAAGATGATGCTCCATTATTATTTGCAATTTTAAATTCAACATTTTGATTATCAGTATTAGATAGTAAACATTTAAATGCTTTTTGATTTGGATAATTTGATATATTTTTTGATAATTGATCATAAATTTCAGGTATTGGTTCAACCCAAATCACTGAAAGAGAATATTTTTCATATTTCTTTCTCTCCTGTCCTTCATTTGCACCAACATGAATAATACCTGATATATTTTCTAAATAAAAATTTGGATTCTTTTTTAAAAAGATAAGAAACATTAATTTATTTAAATATTTTTTTATTATTTTTTTAATTTTCATTTATAGCGATGCCTAAAAGGGGCGTTCTGTTGCCAGGTGCCCCGAACCCCGTTTACTTAATTAACTTTGTTAATTAAGCAGCAAGTGCGTAACTTTCGTTAGCAATTATAAATTAGCCCTTCACGGAGGAACAATTCCGAACGAAAGAATAACCTTTAGTCACCCGTCGAATCTAGTTCACCCCCGTAAGTTGTAAATGGTGGAGGTGGTGGGTACTGCCCCCACGTCCGCAATGGTTATTACGAAATTCGTTTATCGTCATAGTTGGAAAACCAACATGATTAATATAAAAGTAATTGTTAAAGATTCAATAAATTATTCATGAAATTAACTAAGGAACAACAACAAGAAATTAAAGACCAGCAGTCTCAGGTAAATAAAACTAAAAGAGTTACTGTTGATGAACTTGAAAATATTCTTTATGAAGCTATTCCTATTTTGGATCATGGTTTTATAAGGGTGATTGATTATATGGGGGACGATACTTCCATCGTTCAAGCGGCTAGAGTTTCATACGGAAAGGGTACAAAAAAAGTTTCAACTGATGCAGGGCTTATAAAGTACTTGATGAGACATTGGCATAGTACTCCATTTGAAATGTGTGAAATAAAATATCACGTCAAACTTCCAATTTTTATAGCTCGTCAATGGATTAGACATAGGACAGCAAATGTAAATGAATATTCTGCAAGATATTCTATTTTAGATAAAGAGTTTTATTTACCAGCAATAGAAAATTTAGCTGCACAATCTCAAAGTAACAGACAAGGAAGAGGGGATGTTCTTTCAGGAGATCAGGCAAAAAAAGTTTTAGATTTATTAAAAAAGGATGCAGAACAAACTTATGATAATTATGAAACTATGCTTAATGAAAGATATGATGGCTCTATAATTGATGAAAAACAAGTTGGTTTAGCAAGAGAGCTAGCAAGGATGAATTTAACACTTAATACTTATACCCAGTGGTATTGGAAAACCGATCTTTTAAACTTAATGAATTTTTTAAGATTAAGAGCTGACCACCATGCACAATACGAGATCAGAGCTTATGCCGATGCAATGTTGGATACTGTTAAAAGATGGGTACCAATTACTTACGAAGCATTCTTAGATTATAGAGTGGGAGGCACCGAAGTATCCTCAAATGGTAAAGAAATAATTAAAAAATTAATTAGTGGTGAAAAAATTAATCCTGAAAAATCAGGATTATCCAAACGTGAATGGAATGAGTTAATGACTTCTTTTGATCTAAAAGATAAGTTGATATAGTCTCCAAAAAAAAACAAAGTATTGATGAAACTTATAAAAAAAATATTTTTCATAATTATTTTCTTTTTTTTGAACGTAAATGCTTTTGCATTTACAGATCCTAATAATGTTGATGATTTTGATATCAGTGATGAAACAACTTCGACTACAGTAAAATTTAGTCGAGATGGTAAGACAATGTTTATTTTAGGTGTTAACACTGATACTATAAGACAATATTCACTTAGTACTGCATTTGATTTATCATCTCCACCTGTAGCAGTAAAGACTTTCGACATAGGATCAATTCAAGATGCACCTCAAGATATAGAATTTAATTCAGATGGAACAGTTTTATTTGTTATTAATAGAGAAATTGGAAATAGAGGAATACATCAATGGGACTTAAATACACCTTATGACATAGGTGGTCTTACTGATACAGACGGAAAACGTACTTCATTAAATGGAGATTTAAGGGGATTTAAATTTTCTAATGATGGAAAAAAATTATTCACAATAACTCAAACTTCATCGACTGTAGGAACAGTTACCGAATATACTTTATCGGTTGCTTATGATCTTGACACATTAAGTCAAACAAATACTTTAACATCAACTTTTTCTGGTGAAGGAAGACGTCAAGGTATAAATTTTAGTTCAGATGGTTACAAATTATTCATCTCAAATTCTGCAACATCTGCAATAAGCCCTCTGAAAGAAAGAAATTATATAAGGGAATTTTCTTTAATCTCACCATTTAATATTTCAAATCCTACTAATAATGGAGACTTTCAACCTAGTTACGCAGATGATTTTAGAATTACTGGTTTAACATTTAATAATGATGGATCGAAAATGTTTCATACTGATTTTACGAATAATAATGTGTACGAATATACTTTATCTTGTGGATTTGGTGTTAAAACTTGTACAGATCCGACTAATGACAAAGATGATGTTGCTTCAATAGAATCTCAGTCAGAGGCAACAAAAAAATTGATACAACATACAACTTATCCAGTACTCAATCGAATGGAATGGTTAAGGCGAAATAGTGGGAGAATAAATTTAACAAATCAAAATATAAAGTTTCAATTTAATAATGAAATTTTAAATTCCTTAACAGATGCATTAATTCCTCTTTATTTCTCAAATGGTAATTCAAATGATGTAAATGATCAAAGTTCAAACTGGTCTTTTTGGAGCGAGGGCACTATAAGTATTGGGAAAGTTGGTGACGACTCAGCTTCCTCTGCAAAAGATATCAGCTCATCAGCACTTACACTCGGTGCAGATAAAAAAGGTGAGGATAATATCATGAGAGGTATTGCATTAAGATTTGGCGCTGATGATATAGATGTTGGTACCTTAGGAAGTGCACTTGATATGAGCTCTTTTGCTTTAACTTTTTATTCAAGTAAACCAAAGGGAGACCAAAGATTTACAGACAGCTTATTAGGTATGAGTTTTATAAATTCTAATTTAGTTAATAATAGTGGTTCTGCTTCAACAGATGGTGAAAGATACGGTGAACAATTATATGGTTCTTTAAGTTTAAGAGATACATTTTCAAAAAACCGATTAAATTTTACACCTAAATTGAAAATTAATTATGGAATAACACATCTAGGAGCTTACAAAGAAACTGGAGCTGCAGGATTGAACTTAGAATATAAGGATCAATATATTGGAAACTTTACATCATCTATAGGAACAAGTTTAGATAATACTTACGATTTTGAAGTAGGATCCTTTATTCCATATTTTGATTTTGAGTATTATGCAGATATGAGTCCAGCTTCAAAACAAAAATTCTCTTATGTGTCTAATGGTGAGAGTTTTACTTTAAAAAATATTGAAAATTCTACTCATAATTTTATGGGTGGTATTGGATTTGATTTTATTTCAGAAAATGGGCTTACGCTGATGAGTAAATACACCAGAGATCAAAGCCAAAATAGTAAAAATGATAATTTTATTATTGCTTTGGATTATAGAGGTTCTCAAAATTCTTCTTATGCTATGTCTGTACAAGATACTTCAACTAAGCTTTCTCATAACCGAGAAATTAACGGTTTTAACATTAATTTAGATAGTCATTATGACTTTTTTCAAGATGATCCAGAATACGGAGTTTATTTAAAGGTCTCTAATGAATACTAGTTTTTTTTTAAATTGTAATAAATAATAAAATAAATTGCTGCTAATCCATCTTTCCACGTAATCTTTTTACCTTCCTCATATTTTCTACCAAAATATTTTACTCCAACCTCATAAATTTTAAGATTTTTTTTAGATATTTTAGCCGTTACCTCTGGTTCAAAACCAAATCCATCTTCTCTCAAATTAATATTTTTAATAACGTCTTTTTTAAAAACTTTGTAACAGCATTCCATGTCGGTCAGATTTAAATTGGTAAACATGTTACTTAAAAGAGTTAAAAATTTATTTCCAATTGTATGCCAAAAATATAATACTCTCGTCTCTTGCCCACCTACAAATCTTGATCCATAAACAACATCAGCATGATTATTTAAAATAGGCTCTATCAAATTATTGTAATCGGATGGGCTATATTCTAAATCTGCATCTTGGATTAATATGATGTCTCCAGTTGCTTCTTTAAGCCCTTGTTTCACGGAATACCCCTTACCTTTGTTTTGATCGTTTAAAATTAATTTGATTTCATTATCTTTTTTGTAATTTTCTAGAATTTTCCTAGAATTATCAGTTGAATAATCATCGACAACGATAATTTCTTTTTCAATAGTTTTCTCATCTTTCACTCTGTCTAAAATAACCGCAACAGTATCTTGTTCATTAAAACAGGGTATAATAATACTAAGTTTCATAAATTGATTTTATTAATCTTAGGACTTTATTTCATTAATTATCTAAACAGCAAGATATTTTTAAAAAGGTATTATCTTAGTTTGTAAATATTAAGACGACCAATTTCTTTTAATAAAATAATTTTTTCTTTTTTTAATGGAGGATTAGATATGTTGTAAGTTATAATATAATCATTATCTTCAATTGATCTGTTTTGAATTCCTTCTTGATTATTTTTTAAGTTATAGGATCTCATTAAAATATAATCGTACTCTCTACCTCTTACATAAACTCCAGGATAATACTTTGAATATTTTTCTCCAAACCTGTTGACCCAATTGTATCTTTTATCATTAAAGCCATATCCAACTTTGATAATTTCATCATTAGCGTTTTTTCTCCAATCCTTTACAATATATTCTATAGCCTGTTGTTTTTGAATTAAGGGAACGTCTGCATCTGTTAAAATTTTCCCCTTATAATTTTTATGATCATTATAAATAAAATATCCACCACACAAATTAACAGCAATAAAAGTCACTAATAAAGATAAGGTGCAAAATTTTAGATATTTATTAAAACTTTGTGAAAACTGAATTATCCAAGGAGTTAAAAACCAAATAATAAAAAATAATGGTAATAAGTGAACTTGCATATCTAATCGTGCACCTTTAATCCAATTGGGTGAACCCAGGATTGCACCAGATATTATTACTAAAAATATGAACAAATAAGATGTGAATATAAAAAATAAAATTTTCTTATCTTTGACTGTGAAAAATCTTTTAAAGAATAGATAAAAAATTAGTAATAGATAAGATATTATTGATTGAACAATTAGAATGATAGAATTAATTTTAAGAAGTAAAATTGAGAATTCAGATAATGGACCATCATAAATATTTTTTAACTCTTGCAAATGTAGCTTGTTATAATGAAAGATACTCCAAAAAGGTGAGGAAATTGTATCTAAACCATTGTGCTTAAAAGTTCCACTAATATCTCCTGCCGCATAAAAAATACTCCAATAAGGATAACCAATTATCGTACTAAAAAATTCTTTTAAATTTATTGATTGGTCTAAATAACCAAACAACTTAATATCATTGATAATAAGATTTTTTAAAAAAGGGTACCATATAAAATAGGAAAATAAAATTATCATTACCTATCGTCGAAAAGGATCCTCAACATGAAATATCAAAAATATATTTAGATTTAGCAAAAAAATTAAAATCAATTTTTTTCTAAATGAGAGAATTATTATTTAAAAATAAGAATTTTTTAATTTTTTTTTTAATTCTAATTTTCTCACTATACGATAGAACTTTATGGTCAAATATTTCACAGTGGCAAGTTGATGAAGCATCCACTATGTGGATTAGTTTGAAATATCCCTTTTTTGAAATTCCAGTTGGATTAATAAGTTCTGAAAATATTCCAAATCCTAATGGAATGATCTACTTTTCAAAACTATTAAATAAATTTCCAAGTTTATGGCTTAGTAGTTATTTTTTAAGTTTATTACAATTAATTTTAATATGTGTTCTTGGATATATATTATCAAAAAATAATCAGAAACTATTTCTTTTTATTATCATACCTTTAATACTTAGTTTGTGTTTGAGATCAATTTCTGCTCATCTTTCTAATCAATGGGTGCTAACATTAGTAAAT
>CACDZM010000008.1 GCA_902557215.1 uncultured Pelagibacteraceae bacterium
TTATTCAAGTTGGTGCAAATGATGGTATCAAAGGAGATCCTCTTTATAATTTCATTTCACGATTTAATGATAAAATTAAATTACTTGCAATTGAACCACAATTAAAAGCATTCACAGCTCTTAAAGAAAATTATTCAAAAATGAGTAACATTTTTTTTTTACAAAAAGCTATAGGAGATGGTTCGGAAAAAAAATTTTATTCATTTAACGAAAATTATTCAAAATTTCATTCCACTAATGATAACTTCGACAGACATAGCTCTTTTGAGAAAGAACACTTATTAAAATATTTAAGAGCTCACTCAATAAATGAAAAAAAATTTAATGATTATATAAATGTCAATATATTTAAAAGTATTACTTTAAAAGATGCAATAATACAGAGCAAAATAACTTTTGAAGAATTAGATATTTTACAAATTGATACTGAAGGTCACGATGATGTTGTAATATATAATTCTTCACTAGATAGATTTAAATTTAAGTTTATAAATTATGAATTTAAACAATTGTCCAGTGATAGATTAAATAAATTACATATTTTTTTAAAAAAACACGGTTATAAAATTATACGTTGGAAGAAATCTGATGAGATAGCTTACTTAACTGATTAGCACTTCTTATATTGGTAGCGGGAAGTGGGATCGAACCACTGACCTCGGGCTTATGAGTCCCGCGCTCTAACCAACTGAGCTACCCCGCCAATATAGAGTAGTTTTATATTAGATATTTTAGATGAAACAATCAATTTTTTTAGACGTTTGGATAGATATTAATATATCATAAAAAAAGAAAATAATGAAAATTTTATACATACACTCAGCTGATAACAATCATGAATTTTATAATAATTATATGAGTGATTTACTTCTTCATGGTTTAAGAGAGTTATATGGAGATAATGTAATTGACTATCCAGGATGTTGGTACCTATATGATGATGAAATTAAAAAAAGAGAATATGATGAAAAAAGATTTTGGGGTAAAGGCTTTACAATCAAAAATATTTTGAAAAATTTTAATTCAATAGAAAGAGAAAATATTCAACAAAAAATTAAAAATAAGTATTTTGACCTAGTTATTTACGGTTCTATCAGAAGATCAGATTTATTTTTAGAGGAGGTAATCAAAAGTAATAACAAGTTTATATTTATTGACGGGGAAGATGACAATTATATTGAAACCAAGTACTCAAATCAGGGCTTGTACTTCAAAAGAGAATTGTTATCAAAATATCCTAAAATAAAACCTATAAGTTTTGCGATACCTAAATCTAAAATTTTAGAGAGTATTGATTATAATCCAAAAAATCTATTAGCTCCTCTGATACCTGGAAAATTAAATACTTATATTTATGAAAGTGAAAGCTCGTATTACGAGATGTATCAAAAAAGTATTTTTGCTTTAACCTATAAAAAAGCAGGATGGGATTGTCTTAGACATTATGAAATTCTAATGAATGGATGTGTTCCTCTATTTTTGGACATCAAAAATTGTCCAAAAAATACTATATCTACTCTCCCAAAGGATAAACTAAATAACTTTCTAAATGATTTTAATGACATATTTTCTTTTTATAATCCCTTTAAAATTTTTAAAAAAAAACACCTTTCATTTAAAAGAGTCTTAACATTGCTCAAATTTAATTTTAAAAGTAGAAATTTAGAAAAATTTATTAAAGAAAATGAGAATATCTTCGAATTAAAAGAAGATTTATTAGATTTCACAAAAAAAAACTTAACCACAGAAATACTTGCTAAAAATACTTTAGATTGTTTCAAAGAGCTGTGATAAGCCCTGTAATTAAGAGAGAGCCTGCAACACCAAACGTGATAATAAAGTTCTTTTTAATTGCTTTTTTTTTTTCGTTTTTTACTCTATTAAGTAGAATATTTATATCTACTTTTTTTTCATTCTTTAGCTCATAGGGATTTAATTGATTATTATTTTCTTTTTGTTTTGTAGAGCTTTTAATTTGCATAATTTTATTAAACCATATATTTCTTAATCATACAACCCTAATGAGAATTACAAGTATGTAACACTGATACCAGCTGCGATTATTAGTGTTAAACAGCTTATTAAGATAAGGATATTTCTTTTTAAAACTATATTTTCTTTTTCTCTTAATCTTGATTTTAAAACATTAATATCTACTCTTTGGCTGACTTTATTTGGATTTTCCAAAGACTTCTCATTAACTATATTGTCATCGGGGGTCTTAACCATACTAGATTTACTGTCGAAGTCTTTAATTTGCATTCAATACATTTAAAATGATTATTCAAATTAATACAAATAAATGTAAGTTCAAAATGGGTCACTATTTTATTGACACATGTTCATTATGGGTTTCAAATACTAAAAATTAAATTATGTCACTTCAACAAATTGATTTCACAAAAGTCATTAATGATGAACAGGTATATGAGCATGTGATGGCTAATTATGATCAATTAGGAAAAGATTGGATTGCTCATCAATGGAAATGGATGAATGCAGTTTATCAAGCATTCAAAGACCATTACAAATATTTGATTATCATTTCCTTGGTCGAAAAAACTTTGCAGTTTTACGATCAAATGAATATTAAATTAACTTATGATCAATTTTACTCAAAATCTTATCTTCAAATTGATAAATTTAATATCTCGGAACTGTGTGAAAAACTTCAATTACCAAAAGAAACGGTTAGACGTAAAGTCTTAGAGCTTGAAAAGATCGGAGTTTTAAAAAGGGTTAAAAAACAAATTATAATAGATCGAAGTACTTTTTCCTTTATTAAGCCAGAAAATCAAATGAAATACACATCTAGATATATTCTTTTAGTATCAGAAATTCTTAGTAAAGAAAAACTTTACTCAAAAAAACTTGATACCAAGTATATTGAAAATATTCTTAAAAAAAACTTTTCCTCGACCTGGCGATGGTTTTATAAAATGCAAATACCTACTGTAATAGGATATCACGAGATGTTTGAGGATCTAACTACATTTCACATTTGGGGAACTGTTTGCATGAATCAAGCTTTTAATTACAGTAAAATTTTTGAAGATAAAAATAAAAGTAAAAAAAATTCACTTGATTATATAAACTTTCATAAACAAGTAGCTAAAAATTATTTGGATTATAACACTCAATTAATTAAAGGAAAAAAAATTGTAACAAACGGAGTTAGTGCTATGTCTATCTCCGACATGACTAATATCCCAAGAGCGACTGTAATTAGAAAATGTAAATCTTTAATTAAAACTGATTACTTAAAATTGAATGATAAAAAACAATATGTTCTATCTGCTTTTAACATTAAAAGAGTTCTGCCTCATCAAAAAATTATTTTCAAAGATAAAGCTAAATTTATAAGAAAAGTCCTTAATCTCTGTATGGTTTCATAATTTACTTTGATTTAAAAAAAAATTTTATATACATTATTTAGGAGATACATGGAGATAGTGACTAAAATCGCGCCAATCGCACTTGCACTTATAATGTTTAGTCTTGGATTGGGTCTTACCATCAAAGATTTTAAAAGAGTGCTTACTACTCCTAAAGATTTTTTAGTTGGTATTGTTTGTCAATTAATTCTTTTACCAATTATTGCTTATCTTATAATCTTAGTTTTAAGACTTCCAATTGAGATAGCTTTAGGTTTAATGATTATAGCCTCTGCTCCAGGGGGTGTAACGTCAAATGTTTTAACAAAATTTGCAAACGGGGATGTTGCACTATCAATTTCACTCACAGCTGTTGGAAGTTTAATTAGTATTATTTCGGTACCATTTATTGTTTTTACTTCTGCTGATTTATTAAATATTACCGAAATATCTAAAAAAATTACAATGACAGGAATAGCAATTAAGATGGCATTAGTAGTAACAGTTCCTGTAATTTTTGCGATGATCATTAGATCCTTTGCAGATAATTTCATTTCCTCAAACTTAAAAATGATTAATAAAATTACTGGATTATTATTTATAATAGTTTTTATTGCAGTTTGGATTGAAGAAAGAGAAAATATCTTTAGTTATTTGGCACAAGCTGGCACTGCGGTCTTAACACTAAATATAATAATGATGATTTTAGCATTTTATATTGCTAAATTTTTTGCATCAGGAATACCACAAAAGAAGTGTATATCCTTAGAATGTGGTTTACAAAATGGAACATTAGCTGTTTTTGTTGCTACGCAAATTTTTGATAATGTAGCCTACGTTGTGCCTACAGCTGCTTATGCACTTATTATGTATATAACTGGTTTTATCTTTATTTATCTATTGAGAGATAAAAATTAATTACTCTTAAAATTAGTCTGCTTTAATGGCTCGTTAATCATTTCAATTTCATATTTCTTTTTTTCAACTTCAATAAATAATTCACTATTTTTTAGTTGCTCATTAGAAAAATCATTACTTATGTAACCGAAGGTAAGATTTTTTTTAAAGTTAAACGAATAATTGCCTGAAGTTGATTTGCCAATTATTTGGTCTTTTAAATAAATGGGTTCGTCATGAAGTAATAATGGCTCACCAGGTTTACTATCTTTTAAAGTAAACATAGCAAATCTTGTTTTAATCTTTTTTTTATCAATTTTTTCTAAAGCTCTTTTACCTATAAAATCTACATTTTTTTTATTGCTTATTGTAAAAGAAAGGCCTGCTTGATATTGATTTTCCTCAGGTGAAATATCATGACCCCAATGTAAAAAACCACTTTCCATTCGCATAATATCCATCGCGTGCATACCACAATTAGAAAGATTAAAATCTTTACCTTTATTAACTATTAATTCATAAATTTTTTTTGCGTCTTTAACTTCCACATATAGTTCATAGCCAAGCTCTCCAACGTAAGATAATCTCTGTGTCCAAATTTTAGTATCTTGGATTGAAATAAATTTTGCAGTACCAAATCTAAAATTTTCATTGCTAAAATTATCATTGCTTAATGAATTCATTAAATCTCTGCTTTTAGGTCCAAATAAACCAAAAACACAATAATCATCAGTCACATCCTCTAATTCAATATCTTTATTTAAATGCTTTTTTATGTGATGTTTATCTCTTTCCCTTGTTGCTGCAGAGCTAATTATTCTAAAATGATTTTTATCTACCGATACTACTGTTAAATCAGCTTCAATACCTCCATCTGAATTTAACATATGAGTATAGGTACATTTACCAGCATCTTTTTTAATATTTGCCGTACATATTTTTTGTAATTCTTGATGTGCTTTATCAGATTTAATTTCAAATTTTGAAAAAGGAGTTAAATCAAAGAGACCAACATTCTTCCTAGTGTTATGTGTTTCATATTCTGCTGAGGGAAACCAGCTTTGATAATTATAACTGTATTTGTATTCAGCCTTTTCACCATCTAAGGCGAACCACATAGGTCTTTCATATCCACCAGAAACACCAAAACAAGCTCCAAAACTTTTTAAATTTTCATGATGAGGGAGCTGTTTTACATTTCTTGAAGTCCGATGTTGTTTAAATGGCCAGTGCATTCCGTACAAATCGCCCAAAGACTCAGTAATTCTATTTTTGATAAATCCTAGATCTGAATGAAATTTTTGAAATCTTTTTATATCATAACTAAAAATATCCTCATTGATATGTCCTGTCATAAGCCATTCTGCCGTTACTTTACCAACACCTCCTCCACTACCAATTCCGATACTGTTTAATCCACAGCAAACAAAAAAATTTTTAATCTCTGGAACTTCTCCCAATAACGTATTTGTATCAGGTGTAAAAGATTCCGGACCTGAAAAAAATTTTCTAATACCTGCTTTTTCTAAAATTGGAAATCTTTCAATTGCAGAAGCTAAATAAGGTTCAAAATGTTCAAAATTTTCTTGAAACTCACCAAAAGAGAAATCCTCCGGAACTTTATTTGTATCATTCCAAGCAGGTATGGAATTCCCTTCAAAAATTCCAACTAATATTTTGCCGGCATCTTCTTTAATATAAGTTCTATTATCAAAATCTCTAATAACTGGTAAAGTTTTAGAAAGATTTTCTATTGGCTCCGTAATAATATAAAAATGCTCAGCAGGATAAAGTGGAATACTTACTCCAGCTTTTTCCCCTATTTGTCTTGACCACATGCCTGAGGCTAAAACAATATATTCACAATCAATTTTTTGACCATTAACTTTAACACCTGAGATTTTTCTATCTTCAATCAAAATTTCCTCTACTGGTGATTTTTCAAAAATTTGAGCACCCTCCATTCTTGCACCTTTTGCAAGCATATGAGTAACACCTGATGGATCTGCAGATCCATCACCTGGCATTAAAATCCCACCAATTACTTCATCAGTGTTTATTATTGGATAATTTTTTTTTATTTGATTTTTGTCTAAAATTCTTACATCAACATCATAAAGTTGTGCGGTTGTCGCTTGTCTTTGGAGTTCTTGCCATCTTCCTTTATTTTGTGCTATTGAAAGAGCGCCGTTTAGTCTTAAACCTGCAGAATGATCAACTTCTTTCTCAAGTTTTTTATATAAATCTAAAGTGTATTTTCTTATTTTTGTAACTGCAGCTGTTGGACCTAATTGGCTTACAAGACCTGCTGCATGCCAAGTTGTTCCTGACGTTAACTGATCTCTTTCTAAAAGAATTGTATCTTTACAACCAAATTTAGCTAAATGATAAGCAACAGAGCAGCCTACTACTCCACCTCCTATAACAACTACTTTAGTGCTACTTGGAAGTTTTTTTTCCATTTAATTAATTTTTGATTGCTTCTCCTGGATCAACATATTGATGTCCAAACACATCTGCAACTGCTTTATAAGTCACATGTCCCTTATGAACATTTAAGCCAGCTAAAAAATTTTTATCTTCACTTAAAACTTTTTGATAACCTTTATTTGCTAATTTCACTAGATATGGAAGAGTAGCTTTGTTTAATGCAAAAGTAGAAGTCCTTGGTACTCCACCTGGCATATTAGCGACACAGTAATGAACAACATCATCTACTATGAATGTTGGGTCACCATGAGTAGTTGGTTTACTAGTTTCAACGCATCCTCCTTGATCAATAGCCACATCAACAATAACTGATCCCCTTTTCATTAATTTTAGCATGTCTTTAGTCACTAATTTTGGCGCCTCGGCACCTGGAATTAAAACACCACCAACTAATAAATCTGCCTCTGCTACTAATTTGTTTAAGTCTATTTTATCACTTTGTTCTGGAATAATTTTATCTCCAAAGATTTGAACTAATTGTTTTAATCTTGCTTCAGATTTATCTACTATATGAACTTTAGCTCTCATACCAGTTGCGATTATTGCAGCATTTTCACCCACAACGCCTCCACCTAGAATTAATACATTGGCTGGTTCACCACCGGGTGCTCCACCCAATAGTACCCCTCTACCTTTTTGATTTTTTTCTAAACAATGTGCTCCAGCTTGAACAGACATACGACCCGCAACCGCACTCATTGGTGCTAGCAAAGGCAGTCTTCCATTATCATCCGTTACAGTTTCATATGCAATACTAATACTTTTAGATTTAATTAAACCCTCTGTAAGCTCTTTTGCAGCAGCTAAATGAAGATAAGTATATACAATTTGATTTTCTCTAATCATATCTACTTCAACTTTTTGGGGCTCTTTAACTTTAACAATTATGTCTGCATCATTAAAAATATCTGATGCTGTGTTTGTAATTTTTGCACCTGCTTTTACATATTGATCATTATCAAAACCAGCTTCAAACCCTCCATTATTTTCGACTAAAACTTGATGGCCTTCAGACACAAGAGTTTTCACACTATCAGGAGTTAAACCAATTCTATTTTCTTGAGGTTTTATTTCTTTAGGTACGCCAATTCTCATTAACGAATTTTAATTTTTTTTACTTTTCGAGTAATTAGTAATCCCAGTTCGAAGTTTTTCGATAATTTCGTCTATATGTTTTTTTTCACAAATAAACATTGGTGCAATAATCAAACAATCTCCTGTAGCTTTAAAATTTACGCCTGCGTCGTAACAATGTTTAAAAGTTGCCAAACCTGCTTTACCAGGTCGCCCATCGGTTTTTATATCGATTCCACCCATCATTCCATATCCTCTTATATTGTCCACTACATCAATATCTTGCAGAGAAAATAAACCTTCCTGAAAATATGGAGCTAGTTCTTTTGCTCTATTAAAAATGTCTTCTTTTTCAAAAATATCTTGTACAGCTAATGCTGCTGCTACTGAAACAGGTATTCCTGAATAAGTATATCCATGGAATAATTCTATCGCACCTTTTGGAGAATTATCCATCACTGCATCATAAATTTCCTCTTTACAAGCAACCACACCAAATGGAACAATACCATTAGTCGTTGCTTTAGCCATTGTCATTATATCCGGTGTTACACCAAATTCTTGAGCTCCAAATGCTGAACCAGTTCTTCCCCAGCCGGTAATTACCTCATCAAAAATTAAAAGTATTTTATGTTTATCACAAAGTTCTCTTAATCTTTGTAAATATCCAACTGGCGGAACCAAAGTTCCTGTTGAACCAGCGATAGGTTCAACAATACAAGCTGCAATATTTTCTGAACCGAAATTTGTACAAATTCTTTCTAAATCGTCTGCGATCTCAGCCCCTGTTTCAGGTTGGCCAGATATAAATTTATGTTCATCTAAATGTGTGTGTCTCATGTGAACAACGCCTGGCATTAGAACGCTTGCGTAAGCTTTAACATTGTTGATCATTCCACCAACAGACGTAGCTCCTATATTCATCCCATGATAAGCACGTTCTCTTCCAACAAACCTAAATCTTTGTCCCTCACCTCTAGCCTTATGATATGCAATACTAATCTTAATCGCCGTTTCAACTGCAGTTGATCCACAAATTGTATAAAAAATTTTATTTAAATTTCCTGGAGTATGTTTTGAAATTCTTGTTGCCAATTCAAATGAACCACCAAATCCTTGTTGAAATGGTTGGCAATAATCCAGGGTATTTAATTGATTTGTTATTGCCTCTATAATTTCTTTTCTACCATGTCCTAATGGATTACAAAATAATCCAGAGCTCGCATCAATTTGTGTTTGGCCATGATGATTTTTTAGATAAACTCCTTTAGCTTCAACTATTAACTTTGGATTTTCCTTAAAATCTTTGTTAGATGTAAAAGGCATCCAATGCTCGTTTAGTGAGTTAGGGACTGCTGTTCTTTTTTCTGAGCTCATAAATAAATTTTAAAATGTTTAATATCAAATCCTTAGACTAATTAAGTGAAATTAACCACCAAAATAATTGTCACAACTCAAAGTTGTAAGACTATTATGATCATTTTTTTGTTTTACATCTAGGTAAAATTCATCTTAAATTTAAATATATAAATAAACAAGGAAGAGGAATAAATGAAAAAAATAATAAGTTTTATTCTTGGATGTTTTGTAGCTCTTAATCTTTCAATGTCAGTTGCTAATTCAGCAGCTAATGAAGTAAGAGTTGCTTACTTTCTAGAATGGCCAAGTCCAAACCTAGAAGATATGCAAAAAAAAGCATTTGCTAAAGCACTTGGTGTTCCGGTTAAATGGACAAATTTCACAAATGGTGGTGCAATGACTGATGCAATGTTAGCAGGAGATATAGATATTTCTTACTCACAAGGATTAGTCCCATTTATTAATGCGGTAAAATCTAAAGCGCCAATTAAATTAGTTGATATTGCTATGGAATACGGAATGGGAGGAACGACTTGTGTTACTTCTAACGCTTCTGGAATTACAAAAGCGAATGCAACAGAATTAGAGGGTAAAAAAGTTGCTGTTCCACTAGGGACAATGGCTGAATACGTTTTTGATGAAAGTATGAAAGTTGTTGGAGCAGACAGAAAAAAAATGGATATCATTCAAATGGACCCAGAAGAAGGAGCTGCTGCATTAGTTAGTGGTGATGTTGTAATGGCATGTTTGTTTGGTGGTAACTCTATCAAAGCTGCAACTGCTGTAGGATCAAGATTACTTACAGTTCAAGAAGCAAGAGATGCTGGTATCCTAGGTATTGATATCACTTCAGTGACTACAAAGTTTATGAAGGAAAACCCAGGAATGCTTAGAACTTTTATAGAGGTAACTCATGAGGCTAATGCTAGATATAAAGCTGGTAAATCTGACATGAATGCAATGTCAAAAGCTTCTGAAATGAAAGTTGCTGATATGAAAGAAACTTTAAGTGGCTTTAAATTTCTATCACCAGAGGAGACTAAACAGTCTATGGAAAGTGGAAATCTTAAAGCGTTCCTAGATGGTATGGGAACTCCAAGAGGAAATGTAGACACTAGTTTCTTACCTTTATAATTTAAAGGTAATTTAAATTTTAATAGGCGCCAATTGTAATAAATTGGTGCCTATTTTTTTACAAAAAATTCAAATATAAAGATTTTTATGAGTGATTTAGTTTCTCAAAATCTCAATATGATTTTTAAAACTCCTAAAGGAGAAACAGTTCACGCTTTAAAAGATTTAAATTTTACTCTTAAAAAAGGAGAATTGCTTACTGTTCTTGGTCCTTCTGGTTGTGGAAAAACAACTTTATTAAACATAACTGCAGGATTTATAAGACCAACTTCCGGAAATATAACTCTTAATAATAAAGAAATAGATGGCCCTGGAGTTGAAAGAGGAATGGTTTTTCAACAAGGAGCTTTATTCGAATGGTTGACTGTCGCTGAAAATGTCAACTTTGGATTAAGAATGAAAAATGAAGATCCAATTAAAACTCAAAAAAAAGTTGATGAATGGTTAGAAATAGTTGGATTAAAAGGATTTGGTAACACTCCAACTTATCAATTATCTGGAGGTATGCAACAAAGGGTAGCTCTTGCAAGATGTTTAATTAATGATCCAGATTTAATTTTAATGGATGAGCCTCTTGGTGCACTAGATGCATTAACAAGAGAGAAAATGCAATCTTTAGTATTAAAAATTTGGAAAGAGACAGGAAAAACAATTATCTTAATTACTCACTCTGTTGAAGAGGCTTTGTTGCTGGGTGAAAGATTATATGTAATGGCTCCAAGACCAGGAAGAATACATAAAGAATACAATCTCCCATTTGCATCGATGGGATTAAAAGAGGATTTACGAGAGATTAAAAAAAATAAAGAATTTTCTGAAAAAAGAGAAGAGATACTGGAAATGATCTGGAATATGGAAGAAGAAATCATGGGGAAAGATAATTAAATGTTAACTCAAATAGTAACATTCTTAATTTTTTTTGCTGTTATTGGCTGTATTCTTTATGGGCGAAGACTAATTAGAACTGAAAAAGTTGATGCAGTATTTGGAAACCCAGAAAGAGCCAGGGGCGGCACACATTGGGTAATAGTTGGTAGCAGTTTTCTACTTTTAATTTGGCTATATTATTCATGGGATATTGCTAAAGGATTTTATCCTAAATCAGCTAACGAACTTTGCCAAGTTGCAAAAGTAAATGACTCATTATTGGGATTAAAATATCAGTTTCCAATTGAAGAAAGGGAATTTAAAAGCACTTCACAAATAAAAAAAGAAAATAAAAATCTTCAGCAAATCCTCGAGGAAATACAAGGTTCTAATGAATTAAATGCTCAACAAAAAACAGATCTTTCAAACTTTATAGGTAAAACTAATCAACTAATTCCTCTTTTAACAAATGAAGATTTACTTGAAATTGAAACTAAACAAAAAATAAATGATATTACCGGGAAAATTAACTTGCTCACTGAAAATTTTCAAAAGCCTAACTATCCTTTCGAGACTGAGCAAGAGTATAACGAAAGAAAAAAAGCAGTAGATGAAGAAGGTGGATGGGGTATTGTTAAAGTAAGTGCAGGAACAGGATCGATAGAAAATACAATTGAAGTTCCTCTAATTCCTGCTACTAAAAGAGGTTTAAAATTTGACGCTGCAGCACAAGAATTAAATTTGATAAGTGATGAATTTTTCAAATTAAGAAATCATAATCCACAATTTAAATTTAAGATTAAAAAACTTAAAAATGAAATAAAATCTTACAGAAAAGAATTAGACAGTGAAGATTTAGCATCAACATACGCAAAAAACATTGTAAAAATTGCAAGAAGAATTGAATTTGCAAGCATCTATCCACCTAATGCATTAGATAAAATGCAAGATGCAATTATAAAATTTGATGATGCTCAAAAAGTTGCTCAAGGTGGATTAAGATTAATTGACATCTTTTTATTTCCAGCAGGGACAATTGTTGCAAGCGGACCAAGTTGTTCAGAACAAGGTTCTGGTAGATGGCTGCCAAAGCCTTCAGATACTTTTAACAAATTTGCGCTAATGTTAAAACCAAGTGTTGGTTATAAAGACATTCCTCTTTTATGGATAGATATGGTCGATGTCAGTAAAATGATTGGTTTTATTTTGCCTGATTGGATAGCTGATATTTTACCAGGTGAATATCCTGTTCATACTAAAGACGGAATTGTTAAACAAAATTTTAAAGGGTATGTATTAAAAATAGTAACTGGAGATTTTGAGTTATTTAAAGTTCCTGTTCCATACGGTCATATATGGGACTCTTTTATGAGAGTATTTTTAGGACTGGTTTTTGGAATTATCATAGGTGTGCCTCTTGGTTTATTTATGGGATTGAATAGATTTGCCAAAGGTTTTTTTGATCCACTGATAGAATTATATAGACCAGTTCCCCCACTAGCTTGGGCTCCTTTAATTATTTCAGTTTTAGGAATTGATAATACTGGAAAAGTATTTTTATTATTTATGGTCTCTTTATCAATAATGATTATTTCAGCAAGAGCTGGTGCATCTGGAACTCAGCTATCAAAAATCCATGCAGCTCATTCCTTAGGAGCATCAAAAAAACAAATTTTAAGATATGTAATTTTTCCAAATTCGTTACCAGAAATTTTAACTGGAATTAGAGTTGCAGTTGGTATGTGTTGGGGAACTCTTGTAGCAGCTGAATTCTTAGCTGGTACCACAGGAATTGGATTTGTTGAAAATGTCGCTAAAAAATATTTTCAATACGAAGTGATTTGGATCACAATTTTTATAATGGGAATGTTGGGTCTTTTATTTGATGTCACTTTAAGAAAAATAATCGACAAAACAATACCTTGGCGCGGAAAAGGTTAATTTGAAAACAGAAAATCTTAAAAAAGAAGTAATAAAAATTTTAAAAAAACATGGATTAAATAGTTCCCATGCTGTCATTTCAGCTAATGCCTTAATCAATGCAGAATTAGTTAATGCTTACGGGCACGGTCTTTCAAGATTAAAGATGTATTGTGAACGATTATCTAAAAAAGTTATCAATCCAAAGCCAAGAATAAAAATAAAAAAGATATCTCAATCGATTTCACATGTTGATGCTGATAATTGTATTGGATTTGTTGCTGCAGACATTGCAATAAAAAAAGCAATTCACAATGCTAAAAAAACTGGGATAGGTTTAGTAGCAGTTAAAAATAGTGGTCATTATGGCTTATCCGGTTACTACGCAGAACAAGCCGTAAAAAAAAATTTAATCACGATGATTTATACTAACGCACCTCCTGCAATCGCTCCTCATGGTGCTAAAAAAAGTTTGTTCGGAACAAATCCTGTTTGTTTTGGCTCTCCTACCGGTTCGAAAGTACCATTTATACTAGACACTTCTATGTCAAGGATTAATAGAGGCAAAGTAAGATTTGCAGCAAAGAATAATCAAATATTACCTAAAGGTGTTGCATTGGATAAATTTGGTAAACCAACAACAGATGCAAAAAAAGCGCTCTATGGAGTTCAATTGCCTATTGCGAGTTTTAGAGGTTCAGGTTTAGCATGGATGGTTGATATTTTAAGTGGTGTATTAACAGGTGGAAATCATGCTGGAAAAGTAAAAGATCCTTTTGATGACTTTTCAGGTCCACAAAACGTTGGACATTTATTTATCACATTTAAAACAAACTTATTTGTCAAAAATTACAACTCCAGAATTAAAGATAATATTAGAACAATAAAAAGGTTGCCTAAAATTAAAGGAGTAAAAGAAATAATGTATCCTGGCCAAAATAAATATAAAAGGTTTAAAATGAACTTAAAAAAAGAAATTAAAATATCAAAAATTATAGAAAAAGATTTAAAAATATTAAAAAATTGAAAATGCTTTCGAATAAAGAAATTATTTGTCCAGATAACTTACTAAATGTTGCTCACAAAAAGAAAGGTGTTAAAGCTGGTATTGTGAATGCAGGAAAACCTTTGCCTATGCAGTCAATACAGGATGCAGTTAAAGAAAATCTTATTGAACCAATATTTATTGGTGACGAGAAAGAAATAGTAAAATGTGCACAGGATCTTAAATGGGATATTTCAAATTACGAAATCATTCATGAACCTGTTGAAAATAACACTGCAACGATTGCCGCAAAATTAGCTAGTGAGCAAAAAATTAGAATTATTGTAAAAGGGCATATACATACTGATGTTCTTATGAAAGAAGTTTTGAAGAGAGAATATAATTTACTAGGAAAAACCAGACTAAGTCACATTTGGCACATGACTTTGGAAAAAGACGACAAGCCTTTGATAATTACAGATGGAGCATTAAATGTTTTACCTAATGTGAAAACCAAATTACACATTCTTAAAAATGTCATTAATTTTTCTCAAAGGATTGGTATCGAAAGACCTAAAGTAGCAATATTATCTGCAACAGAGGAAGTTTTAGATAGCGTGCCAAGTTCCAAAGAAGCGGAGGAATTAACTAAAATTGCAATAAAAGAAAATTTAAATGCTGATGTCTTTGGTCCACTTGCATTTGACAATAGTATCTCCAAAAAATCCGCAGCTATTAAAAGAATACAAAATACTGTAGCTGGTATGGCCGATGTGCTACTGGTACCAAGTGTCGAAACAGGAAATGGTTTAGTAAAAATGCTAATCTACTTTTGTGGTGCCTGTGCAGCTGGTGTTGTTGTTGGGGGTAAAGTACCAGTCGTTATTACAAGTAGATCTGATGAAGCCCCGGCAAGATTAGCATCAATTGCTGCAGCTGTTGTTGCATTAGATTAATAAAACAATATAAATTTAAAATATGACAATTAAATATCTAAAAAAAGCCTCCAAAACAGCCTCCACAGATGACACTAAAACAAAAGATATAGTACAAAATCTTTTAAAAGAACTTGAAAAATCTAAAGAAGATGGTTGTAAAGAATTAACAAAAAAATTTGATAAATATGATGGGGAAATAGTTGTTTCAAAAGAAAAAATAGAAGAAATAAATAAAAACTTAGACCAAAAAACTAAAGATGATATTAAATTTTCATACGATAGAGTTCGAAAATTTGCAGAAGCTCAACTTGCAAATTATGGAAAAGATTTTGAAGTTGAATTATCAGATGGTTTATATGCGGGCCAAAAATTAGTCCCTGTAAATACTGCTGGTTGTTACATACCAGGTGGAAGATACGCTCACATCGCATCTGCGGTAATGAGTGTAACAACTGCAAAAGTTGCAGGTGTTAAAAATATTATTGCATGTAGTCCGCCGAAAGAGGGAGTTGGTGCCCACCCTTCTATTGTTTATACAGCAAATTTATGTGGAGCGGATATAATTTTAAATCTTGGTGGTGTACCGGCTATTGCTGCAATGACATATGGAATGTTTGGAAACGCTCCAGCTGATATTTTAGTTGGTCCTGGAAATCAATTTGTAGCTGAAGCTAAAAGAATTTTATTTGGAAAAGTAGGTATAGATTTATTCGCGGGCCCAACAGAAATTGGAATTATTGCAGATGAAACAGCAGATCCAGAGATTGTTGCTGTAGATTTAGTTGGTCAGGCTGAACATGGTTATAATTCACCATGTTGGCTATACACCACTAGCCAAAAACTTGCAGATGAGGTAATGAAACGAGTTCCAGAGTTAATAGAAAAACTTCCAGAGGTTCCAAGATTAAGTGCTGAGGCTGCTTGGAGAGATTACGGTGAAGTTATTTTGTGTGATACAGATGAAGAAATGGTTAAGGTAAGTGATGACTATGCACCTGAGCATTTAGAAATTCAAACAAAAAATCTTGAATGGTTTCATAAGAGATTAAAAAATTACGGTTCATTATTTATTGGAGAAGAAACAACTGTTGCTTATGGTGATAAATGTTCAGGAACCAACCACATTTTACCAACTAAAGGTGCTGGAAAATATACAGGTGGATTGTTTGTTGGTAAGTTTATTAAAACATTGAGTTTTCAAAGAATGACAAAAGAGTCAACGAAAGAAGTTGGCTCTGCTGCTGCAAGGATTTCAAGATACGAGGGCATGGAGGCTCATGCAAGAACCGGTGATGCTAGGTTGCGTAAGTACGGATATTCAAACGAATAATGTTTAAAAAGATTAATTTTCAGGTTTAAAAATTAAACACAATCCATTATTGCAAAATCTTTTTCCGGTGGCACTTGGACCGTCCAAAAAAACATGGCCATGATGCGCACCACAATTTGCACAATGATATTCAACTCTTTTCATTCCATAAGAATAATCTATTTTAGTTTTAAAGGCACCAGGAAGAGCCTCTGAAAAGGAAGGCCAGCCTGTACCACTATCAAATTTAGCGGTTGATGAAAATAATTTTGCCCCACAATTAGCACAGTGGTAAAAACCTTTTCTATTTTCCTTAAGAAGATCACTTGAAAAAGGTCTTTCTGTTCCCTCATTAAACATTATATCTTTTTGAGATTGTGAAAGTTCAGGATTAATTATTTTTTTTGTTACAGAATATAAAAATTTATATGGTAATGATAAAAAAGATAAACAAGACAAACCAATTAATTTAAGGAAATTTCTTTTTAACATAATAAAATTTTTTATTAAGAATTAATTAATTAATCAAGCAACATAATTGTCTCTGAGGATTTTACTGTTTAAAAAGAATTAGTGTTTCTTTTGCTATATACATTATTAGAAATGACATGAAGCAAATTATAAACAAATTGATATATCGCCAAGTTTTTTTACTTTCAGCGAATTTCGATAAATAATTTGATAAATATCCCAAAAAAAAGAAAAATATAAATGACGCTATAGATGCACCAATACCAAAGAAAACTTTTTCTTTAATTAAAAAATTTTTTGAAAAATTGCCTAGAAAAAAAACTGTATCTGAATAAACGTGAGCATTGAGATAGGTAAAACCTAGTGTCTTAAATAAAATCTCAGATAAGGAAATTTCTTCTAGGGTGGTAGATAAATTTATATTTGTTTGGAGAGTTCTGATTTTTGAATAAATAAAATAAATCAAAAAGATTATTAAGAGAACATTTAGTAATAATTCTATAGATGTACTGAAATATTGTTGAAAATAATGAAATAATAAAATTCCGAGAAAAATCAATAAGAGGTCAGAAACCGAACAAACTAAACAAACTAGAAATACGTATTGTTTCTTTAATCCCTGTTCAATGACAAAAATATTTTGGGCGCCTATAGCAAGGATCAAACTTAATCCAGTAAAAAAGCCCAGGATTAAAAATTCCATATTCTTTTTTTTCTTTGAGTAACTACAAAAAGTTTTCTCGGAAAACTTCCTTCATGTAATTCAAAAATATCCTCAATTTTAAATCCTTTTGAGATTTGAATTATTTTTTCTTTATTAAAAAAATGAACAATAAATCCATCACTTTCGTATAAATCTTCCCCAATATGTTTTCCTTTTTTATAATCACCGTCTCCAGTATGCCTAACAGTGAATATATTAATTCCACCAGGTTTTAAAATTCTATGAACTTCTTTATTTAATTTAATAATTTCTGAAGTAGTCAAGGCCATACAGTAAAGCATGTGTGAATAACATCCATCAAAAGAATTATCCTTGTAAGGAATACCATTACGTACATCCCAAACTTTTGTAGTAATTTTATCTGCTGCAGACTTACCATCAGCCATTATAGGATCAGAATAATTTTCTATTTTTTTTTTATTAATATTTTTTATTGCCTCAGAACTGTAATCTAATGCTGTAACTTGAATCAAATTTGAATTTGCTGCAAGATAAGTTGTGTCTCTACCTAAACCAGCACCTAACTCAAGGATGTCAATTTTTTTTCTCTTAAAAAAAATGTTTACTTTTTGATTTTCAAATATTTCTTTTGCGTGTTTGGCAGATTCGCTAGGGTCTAAACCAAACATCTCAGGCTTACTTGAGAAGCTGTTTTCCCAATGCTGAGATTGCTGGTCTAAATCTTTCTTATTCAATCTACTTTGAAGGATCTGGAACTTTTCTCAAGTACGGCTTAACTGCATTCCAACCATCTGGAAACAATTTTTTAGCCTCATCATCCTTCACTGCTGGAACAATTATTACTTCCTCACCCTTTTTCCAATCTGCAGGTGTTGCAACTTTATGTTTTGCTGTTAATTGCATAGAGTCTATTGCTCTTAAAAGCTCCATAAAATTTCTACCAGTTGCCATCGGGTAAGTTAAAAAAAGACCAATTCTTTTGTCAGGCCTAATTATAAAAACTGTTCGAACTGTTTGATTATCAACTGCTGTTCTTCCCATTGAAGTAACTCCAGCGTCTCCCTCAAGCATGTTATAAAGTTTTGCGACCTCTAAATTTTCATCTGCAATAATTGGATAGCTTGGTTTATTTCCTGTAACATCTTTTATATCCTCTAACCATTTAACATGGTCAGATACTGGATCAACACTCAAGCCGATAACTTTTACATTTCTTTTATCAAATTCAGGTTTCATTTTTGCTAAAGAACCTAGTTCAGTTGTGCATACTGGAGTGAAATCTTTTGGATGCGAAAACAACACACCCCAACTATCTCCTAGCCACTCATGAAAAGATATATCACCAATTTGTGTCTTTGCTTTAAAATCTGGAGCCACACTATTTATTTTTAAACTCATCAAACCTCCTATTTTAATTCAAAAATTATATGCAAGATTGATATGCTATGCAAACTTTTGTAATACCTTATAAATATCGAAAAGAGTGACATTACATCAAGTTAATAAGGTTTAAATTTAACAAAAAACAACTATATAGCCTCATTATGAATGAATATTTACAATCCATAATAGACAGAGATCCTGCTGCAAAATCAAAATTAAGTTTAATACTTACTTATCCAGGAGTAAAAGCTATATTTTTTCATAAAATAGCTAATTTTTTTGCTAAGGCAAAATTTGATGTAGTAGCAAGAGTAATCTCTCAACTCTCTAGATTTTTAACTGGTATAGAAATTCATCCGAAAGCTCAAATTGGAAAAAATTTATTTATTGATCACGGTATGGGAGTAGTGATTGGGGAAACATCTGAGATTGGAGATAACGTTACAATTTACCATATGGTTACTCTTGGTGGTATTTCACCAAGTATAAATTCAGATAGCCAAAGACAAATAAAAAGACATCCAACACTTATGGATAATGTGGTAGTTGGATCTGGTGCACAAATATTAGGACCTGTTGTTATTGGTGAAAATGCAAAAATTGGTGCTAATGCAGTAGTAACAAAAGATGTTCCTAACAATGCAGTAATGATAGGTATACCAGCAAGAAATGTTGGCACAACATCAAATGAATTCAAACCTTATGCTGTAACAGAGGATTCTAAAGAAATTAGTAATGAAGAATAATCAAGAAGATTTTATCTCAGGTATTGGAAATACACCTTTAATTAAATTAAGGGCAGCCTCAGAAATAACTGGATGTAATATTTATGGTAAAGCTGAATTTTTAAATCCAGGTGGTTCTGTAAAAGATAGAGCTGCATTAGCTTTAATAAAAGATGCTCAAGAAAAAAAATTAATATCAAAAGGTGGTATAATTGTTGAGGGAACTGCTGGTAATACTGGAATAGGTCTAGGACTATTAGGTAATTCTCTTGGCTACAAAACAATCATTGTAATGAATGATAATCAAACTCAAGAAAAGAAAGATACATTAAGGAATCTTGGAGCAGAATTAAGACTGGTGCCTGCTAAACCTTACAAAGATGATAATAATTTTGTGAAAGTTGCAGCTAGACTTGCAGATGAATTGAGGCCAACAAATAATAACGGAGTAGTTTGGGCAAATCAATTTGATAATACTGCAAATGCTAAAGGACATTATGAAGGTACCGGAAAAGAGATATGGGAACAAACTGAAGGCAAAGTAGATGGATTTGTATGTTCATCAGGAACGGGTGGAACTATTTCAGGTGTCAGCAATGCACTTAAAGAAAAAAATAAAGATGTCAAAATTTATTTATCAGATCCAAAGGGGTCCTCACTTTATAACTATATTAAACACGGTGAATTAAAATCTGAGGGTAATTCAATTACTGAAGGAATTGGATCAAGTAGAGTAACTAAAAATTTTGAAAATGCAAAAATTGATGGTGCTTACTCTATCGATGACCATGAAGCTTTACCTATACTTTATGATTTAATTCAAAATGAGGGTTTAAGCTTAGGGACTAGTTGTGGAATAAATATTGCTGGAGCAATAAGACTTGGTAAAGAAATAGGCCCAGGAAAAACTATTGTAACTATTCTTTGTGATAGATCAGACAAATACAACTCTAAGATGTTTAATAAAACTTTTTTAAAAGAAAAAAACTTACCTTTTCCAAGCTGGTTATAATATCGCATACCAGTCATGTAACAAAACAGTTACATTTTTAAGATATAATTTAATAACGTTAGGATACTTATGAGAATGTTAATAACAACTCTGGTTTTTTTTATTTTTACCTCTGCTAATGCAGAAATGAGTAAAAGTGACAGATCAAAAGCTTTGGATTGTGTTGGAATTTATATGGCCAACTATTTTTTGCCATCAGGTGAAAAATTTGAATACGGGATGAAAGAAAAATCTATTTCAACTGTAAAAGTTTTAAAAACTTATGCATTAGAAATAGGTATACCAGAAAAAGAGTGGGATGATGAAGTGAATAAGGCAGTAGATAAACATTACGGTTCAAAATATGACAAAGCTAAAACTGACAAATGTCATACGTTTGTTGAGGCTTTAGTTCCTAATGGAGCTGAAAGAGTGAAAAAAGTGGTTCAAACTTTGTATTAAGGAGAAAAATATGGAAAAAGAAATGTTGGTGGTAGCTAAATTAAAAGAGGGTATGTTTGAAAAATTTATGGGTTTTATGCAATCACCTGAAGGTTTAGCAGAAAGAGCAAAGGTTGCAGTAGTGGAAAAAACAATTGGAACAGTAACACCAGATAAAAGCACTGTTATGTTTAAGATTTTTTGCACTGACGAAGCAGCTTTATATAAATTTATAGAGGGAACTGAAGTATCAAAACCTATTATGTCAGCAGTATTAGATAGCTACTCAGTTTATCACTTAACCAAAGCAAAATAATTGAAAGGAAAAAATGAAAAATTACATGGTAACTCACACTTTCAAATCGAAAGAGATGAAAGCTAAATTTAGTGAAACAGTAGCTTCAATGAAAATGGAAGATATTGTTAAATCAATGACAAGCGATAAAGCAGCATGTCAAATGACTTGGAACACTCCAGGTGATACAATGCAAATGTTTTGCTGGTGGAAAGCAAACAGTGAAGCAGATATTAATAATCAATTAGGTCAAATGAATGATTTCTTTGAGCCTCATAAATTTACTGAGTGTACTGATCAAGTGATGGACTATAACGCTTAACAGTAAAATTAATGAAAGCAATCTATACAAGAACCATTGGTGTTTACGATGATAAACTTACTGAGGCTATGGAAATTTCTAAAGGCTTAGCAAAAGTTAGAAAAAAGCATTATCCAGATCATGAAGTTTACTTTTCATTTCAAATTGGTGGAAACCCAAGGACGGTAAGAGAAACACTTGTGGGAGAGCAGTTTACTGATAAAGCATTTGAAAATGATACAAACATGTCTGCTGATCCTGAATTTATTGAACTTCAAAAAAAGATGAAAGGTGTTTTTAAAGAGGGTACAATTCAAGATGAAATGAGAATGGTATTTAATGACTAGGAAATAATATGGTAGAAAAATTTAATGGAGCGTTTTATTTAATAATTTATTTAATTCACTTTTTAGGTGTTGGTGTTTACGCTTTTCAAACTATTTTTGGTACTAAAAACTTCATGGAAAGATTTGGTATAGATCCTAGTGGCGCAATAATGATTAGGATGGCAGGAGCATTTATGCTTGCTGTTTTTTTAATGTCTATCTATGTAGCTTTTATTAGGCCTGGAGGATTAGAAAATACCTGGGGATTTTTAAATTTAGTTTTTATAAATAATTTATGTATTTTTCTGTGTAATTTCTATTCGATTAAAATTAATAAAACAGGAGTGAATGAGAAAACCACAAATGAAGGTATTATTGCACCCTTTGTATTTACAGTTATGAGTGCAATCCTAATTTATGGTCTATCTGATAGAATTTATACTTAATGTCTGGATTTGCGATATTCAACATAGACATAAAAAAACCAGAGGAATATAAAGAGTACGTAGAAAAAGTTAAGCCAATTGCTGAGAAATTTGGTGGTGAATATATTGTTAGAGGTGGTGAAACTAAAGTATTAGAGGGAACCTGGACATATCCTAGAACAGTAGTAATTAAATTTCCAAGTTATGAAAAAGCTTTAGAATGGTATAACTCTGATGAGTATAAGCCAGTAAAACAAATCCGTTTAGAAAACTCAGTTGGTAACGGAATAATAATTAAAGGAGTATAAAATGTCGATATTAAAAAGATATACTGATGCAATAGACAAGAAGGATGAAGCAACTATGAATGAGCTTTTACATGATGACTTCAAATTCACAATGCATAAATCTGGAAATTCTTTAGGAAAAGCTGATGTTGTTAAATGGGCGATGAGTGGTGATATAAATCAAGAAAAAGTGAGAATTATTTATGAAAATAATGAAGTGGGTGTACATCATTCATTTGTTAAATTTAATGATGGAAACGTTGAAGCGGTGATGGCAGTTTATAAATATAAAGATGGAAAGATTATAAGTTTAGAAACTGGTGCAACTCCTATGTCAAAATAAGAGTAAATGATTGACTTTTATTTTTCAATTGGAAGCACTTATACTTATTTAGCTGTCACTAGAATACTTGATGTAGAAAAAAAACATCAAGTCCAGTTTAATTGGAAACCATTTAGTGTTCGGGCAATCATGAAAGAAATGAATAATATACCATTTCCAAAGGATAAGCTTAATAAGGTAAATTACATGTGGAGAGATATTGAAAGACGGGCTGAAGGTTATGGTTTTTTTGCAAAAACACCTGTACCTTACCCATTATCTGAATTTGACTTAGCAAATCAAATTGCGATACTTGGATTGGATAAGGGATGGGGTATAGATTATGTTAGACTGACTTATAAAAAGTGGTTTCAAGAAGGAAAAGAACCAGCGATAGAACCAAGTATTTCTGAGATATGTAAAGAATTAAAAATGAACAAAGATGATATAATTTCTGAGGCAAAAACAAAATTAATTGAAGATAAATACCTAGCTAATACAAATTCTGCAAGAGAGAATAAGATCTTTGGTAGTCCAACTTTTGTTATTAACAATGAAATATTTTGGGGTGATGATAGAATGGAAGATGCAATTAAATTCTTTAAAAAATAATGTTACCTAAAAAATACTTTGATCTTATTTTTATTTTAATTATGGGTTTTGGAATGAGTTTATTAATGACTCTAATTATCACATATATCAACACTGGTATGGATAAAAATTATATCAACAGATTCTTAAAAGCATGGGTGGTCAGTTTACCTATAGCTATAATTGCAGCATTAATACTTGGTCCACCGATTAAGAAATTGGTAGATAAAATTACTAAATAGTCATAGGTTTAATTGTGAGTAATTTATCGGGATATATATTTCTTATATTGGCTATTGTTCTTGGAATAACCTCTAATGGTTTTTTAAAATCTACAAATGGTTTTACTAATATTGGTCCAACTATTTTTTGTATAGTTTCTATAATTGCTTGTATATATTGTTTATCGAAGGCGATGAATATTATTCCAGTTGGTTTTACCTATGCAACATATGGAGGATTAACAATCACAGCTGTTACGTTGTTTGGCGTATTTAAATATAATCAAATTCCTAACCTATATGGAATTATTGGGATAATTTTAATTATTATCGGAGTAGTATTGTTAAATACTCTTGGTAAGACTACTTAGAGATAGGCTTAAGAATTTTTAAAAATTTATTGTGCATACTTATATTGGCACTCGCAAGAATATTTCCAGCCTTAACAGCACTTTCATTTTTCCAATTTGAAACTACTCCACCTGCAGCTTCGATGATTGGTATTAATGGATGTATATCCCAAATTTTATTTGCGCATTGAATTACGACATCAATTTTTCCTTCCGCAAAATGAGAATAACTTAATGCATCAGCACATGGAAATTGCATCATTTTTAATATTTTTGGAATTTTCTTTTGTTGATTAAGGGAAATAGTTCCATGAAATGCAGCGGATAATTTAACATTTGAATATTTTGCTTTGTAGTTAACTTTAATTTTTCTTTTTTTATTATCCTCAACTACAAAAGCAGACTTTGGAGAAGTATTATAATAATATTTTCTAAGAATTGGAAAATTCGCGAGACCTAAAACTGGATAACCTTTGTAATTTAAAGAAATTAAATTACTCCAAGTTGGATTTCCTATAACAAATGATCTCGTACCATCAATTGGATCAATAACCCAAGTAAAATCACTTTTATTTTTCTTCTGTCCAAATTCTTCTCCTTTAATTTGGTGTTTAGGAAATTTCTTTAATATTTCTTTTCTAATAAATTTTTCGAAAGACTTGTCAGCACTTGTAACTGGATCGTAACCTTTACCTTTTTCCTTATTGGAAACCTTGAAAGGTTTGTTTAATCTCAAATGATAATATTTGGTAAGTTTCTTGGCTAAATCATTTAAAAATTTAGAAAAAACTTTATAATTTGAAGAATTCAACTTTGACACAAAGGACTAATACTATTTTATTACTATTGATTAAAGTAAAATTTTAAATAATCATCGATTTAGCTATGAAAATAGAATTGAAAAATAATAAGATATTTTTTGAAAACCAGGGTCAGAAGAAAGAGATTCATCCATTTTGGTTAAGAGAAAGAGTAAACGGTGAAAGTTTCATAGATGTGGGTACGCAGCAAAGGTTATTTGACCCAACAAAATTAGAGGAAGATATTAAGATAAACTCTCTTAATCTGTCAGATCAATTTCTAGAAATTACTTTTAACGATGGCACTTACACAAAATTTGCAGTTCAAAATATCTTAAGAGAATTTATTAATGAAGATGAGATTAAAAAAATTAAAAAAGTTGAATGGGACTCGTCTTTTACAAATTTTAAAAATTTTAAATTTGAAGACAATTTTTTTAATGAAAAAGTTATGTATGACGCCTTAATTGATTTTTATAAATTTGGGTTTGTAATTTTTAAAGATGTACCGACTAAAAATAATTTTATTACAAATTTTGCAAATTCTATTGGAAGTATAAGAAGAACAAATTTTGGGGAATTTTTTAATGTTATGTCAAAACCAAATCCAAATGATTTAGCTTATACCTCATTAGCTTTAACACCACACACCGACAACCCTTATAGAAATCCTGTACCATGTATTCAAATGCTCCATTGTATTGAAAACGAGGTTAATGGAGGCCTTTCCACTTTAGTAGATGGATATACTGTAACAGAAAAACTCAAAAAAGATTTTCGGGATTATTACAATATTCTTACTGATGTTAAAGTTAGGTTTCAGTTTATAGACCAATCAGTTATTTTAGAAGACTGGGCTGAAATGATTCAGTTGAGCGAAAAAAAAGAGTTCAAGCAAGTTAGATTTAGTCCAAGATTAGACTTTGTGCCTTTAATGGAAAAGAATAAACTTGAACTTTTTTATTCTGCGAGAAAAAAAATATCAGAACTCTATAATTCAGATCAATATAAAGTTGAATTTAAATTAAGTCCTGGAGATTTACTTATGATGGATAATTACAGATTACTTCATGGAAGAACCTCATATGATACAAATCAAGGTAATAGGTTTCTACAAGGATGTTATATTGATTACGATAGTACAGAGGGAAAACTAAAACACCTAAAAAGAAAATTTAATCTGTGAAGTGGAGCCAACCAGTAATAATATATTTTTCTCCTCCATTAAGAACACTCCCTCTATGTGCATGTGTCCATTCAGCTGGCCAAATTAATGTTTTTCCAGTTTCTGGTTTTATTTTAACTTTATAATAGTCAAAATCTGTTGTGCCACCATCATCAACATCATTTAAATAGGTCATCCAAGCGAATATTCGATGAATGTGTGCCATACCTGTTCTTTCTGCATGAAGGCGTCCAAAATGACCACCGGGAAGATATTTTTGAATATTGAAAGGACCAATATGAATTTTTTTTACAAAGGTTTTTAAAAAATCGTATTGTTCCTTATAATCAGTAAAACATTGATATAAATTTTCAAAATACTTATTGAATACTTTATATTTTTCATCTTTAAGATTTTCTGGTTTGATAGTTATATCAGTTGATTTTTTTATACTTTCATCAACACCTCCACCTGTAGTACCTTTCGTGTGAAGATCAGAATTATTTTCAAAAAAATCAATAATTTCCTTACACAATTCTTTATTTTCTAAATCCCAATTCCCAATAAAGTTTGGACTAACGTCATTTTTAATTTCTAATCTTTTCATTTATTAATCTATTTTAAAACCTTTTTCACCAAACTCTATCATACCTGAACTTTCATTCAAATATTTTTGTCCCTCTGCATGTTTATTTAATCTTAAAAGATTTTTCCCATAAAAAGTTTTCAAATTTTTATTTTGGGGAAATTTTTTAATTGCTCTTGTACAGAAAGTATCTACAGCCTTTGTTAAATTAAGCTCAAATAAACATTGAGCAAATATTTCAATAACCGTTTCTTGATCCTCCTTCATATTCAATGATTTTTCTAGTATCGGCAAAGCTTTTTTAAATTGTCCAGTATTGTAGTAAAGTTTTGCTAAATTATTAACAGATAATAATGAAACAGGTTTAATTTCTAAACACTTGATATAACATTTCTCAGCCTCCTCTGTTTTTTTTTGTTCAGTGTAGCATATAGCTAGGTTGTGAAGCGCGGGTGGAAGTTTTGGAAATTGTTTTAAAATTGCATTGAATATATTTATAGCTTTTTCAAATTCTCTGTTGGCACGGTACTTTTCAGCTTTTAAAAATTTTCTTTCTGTTTCTTTATCAATCATTTTTTAAGATCTATTTTATATTTGATATTTGGGTCTCTGCATCCCTAATTGACTTTTCATAATCCAAAGCCATTTGATCAGCGCTAATAATATCGACCTTTTCTATACCAAAAAAATTTAAAATAAATTTTAACCACGGGGTTAAAAAATCTTCTTTACTATTTAATTTTGTGCCTCCTGAAGTTATCACTAAATAAGCTCTTTTATTTCTCAACAAACCCTCTCTTCTTCCATTTTCTTTGAATTTAAATGTCTCTCCTATTCTTGCTACAAGATCAGACCAAGCTTTTAGGGTTGCAGGAGGACCATAGTTATATATTGGTGCTGATATAATGATGACGTCACTTTCTTTAAGCTCTTTTACAAGTTTATCAGATAATTCAAACATTTTTTTATGATGTTCAGTTTGATCTTTCTCTTCAATCTTCATCCCTGACTCGGTTAATCCAGATACAAAAACCATCTCATCATCTAAATCTCTGTACACAACTTCGTCATCAGGTTTTTTTATTTTATCTAAAAGTTTCTTTGCCAGTGCTCTAGAGGTCGATCCCTCTTTTCTAGCACTTGAATCTATTTGATATATTTTCATAATTTTAATTATCCAAAATTTTGTAAAAAAGGTAATACATTTAATAAGTAGTATCCTAAAGCTTGTAATTGATTAGTTAATATTAAAATACCTGTAATTAATAGTATAATTCCACCAGATTTAGAGACTAAATTAATATTCTTTTTAAAGTTCTTTGAAAATATTAGAAACTTTTGAATCAAATAGCCAGACAAAATGAATGGTACTGCTAAACCAAATGAGTAAAAGATTAAAAGTAAAATTCCTCTGTTAACACTTTCCTCAGTTGCAGCTAAAACCAAAATTGAGCCTAAAATTGGACCAATACAAGGTGTCCAACCAAAAGCAAATGCCATACCAATTAAAATTGGGCTATAAAAACGATTATTCGAATTTGTTTGTATTCTTTTTTCATAATTTAAAAATTTAAGATTAATAATTCCAATTATATGAAGCGAAAAAAGAATTATTACTAAACCAGCTGCTATTCTAAGTTCATATGAATTCTGCAACAGCACTTGTCCTAAAAAAGTTGAGGCAGCTCCAAAAAAAATAAAAACAATTGAAAAACCAAAGGTAAATAAAACAATCGGAATTAAATTGACATTTTTTTTTTCCAATAACTCATTTAATGAACTACCTGAAATATAAGAGATGTACCCAGGAATTAATGGTAAAACACATGGAGATAAAAAACTTATCAAACCAGCTCCAAGTGCGATAAATAGTTCTGTCATTATTTTTCTTTAACCACTTTTAACCTTTGTATACCTAAGTTATCAACTTTCAAAATCATCTCATCTCCATCTTTTAAGTAATCAGGTGGTGTCATCCCCATTCCTACTCCTGCAGGTGTACCTGTTGTAATAACATCTCCTGGCATCAAAGTTATAAATTGACTAATATGAGATATCAAAAAATTAAAATTGAATATCATCAAACTAGTATTTCCAGTTTGTCTTCTTTTTCCATTGAGATCTAAAGTCAAATTTAAATTGAATGGATCGCTTATTTCATCTTTGGTTACAAGATATGGTCCTAAAGGTCCAAATGTATCCCCAGATTTTCCTTTAACCCATTGACCACCTCTGTCTTTTTGCCATTCTCTCTCACTAATATCATTACAAATACAATAACCTATAATGCAATCTTGTGCTTCTTCCTCTTTTATGTACTTAGCTTTTTTTCCAATCACTATTGCAATTTCAACTTCATGATCCAAAGACTTAGAAAACTTAGGTATTACTATGTCATCATTAGGTCCAATTATACAATTTGGTGACTTATTAAAAACTATTGGTTCTTTGGGAGTATTTGAATTTGTCTCAGCAGCATGAGCTTTATAATTTAAACCAATTGCGAAAAAATTTGCTGGTTTAAAAACACAAGATCCTATTCTTTGATTTTTATCCAAAAGTGGAAGAGAATTGATATCAAAATTTTTTATTTTGTCTAAATTTTCAAAATTTAAATTTTCTGGTGTTAAATCTTTAAAAATATTCGATAAATTCCGAATATTATTTTTGTCATCAAGAATTGCGGGTATTTCATTACCACGCTCACCAACCCTTAAAAATTTCATTAATTAACCTTTGATGCCAAGATGTGTATATTTTATATTAAGGTAATCTTTAATTGCCATTGATCCGCCTTCACGCCCATAACCACTTTGCTTTATCCCACCAAAAGGTGCTTCAGCAATTGCTACCATTGGAGTATTTACAGCGACTGAGCCAGTTTCTAATTGTTCTGAGGCAAGATGAGCAGTTTCCATTGAATTAGTACAAACATAACTGCACAACCCTAATTCATGATTGTTAGCTCTTTCAATTACATCATCAAAAGTTTTAAATGATAACATAGGCACTAACGGTCCAAACGGTTCTTGTTTCATTATCGTAAAATCATCTTTTACATCGTCAAATACTGTCGGTTCATAATAAAAACCTTTGTTAAATCCTGAGGGTCTTTTTCCACCTAATAAAACTTTTGCACCTTCTTGTTTAGTTTTTTCAACTAATTCTTCTATTTCATTGAGTCTTTTTTTTGTGGTTAACGGGCCCAATTGAGTTGCTGGATCCATACCATCACCTATTTTTAATTTTTTTGTTTTTTCAATAAATAAATTTACAAATTCATCTTTTTTTCTCTCATGTATATAAAATCTATTAGGCGATATACAAACCTGACCATTGTTTCTGAATTTAGCAGCTATTGCCATATCAGCAGCTTTTTTAATATCAGCATCATCAAATACAATAAAAGGTGAATGACCTGATAACTCCATTGTTACTCTTTGAACTTTATCTGCAGCTTGTTTTAATATTAATTTACCTACTCTTGATGATCCAGTAATTGAAATTTTTTTGACTATATCTGATGCAATCAATTGTTGTGCAATACTAGGTGGATCACCTGACAAAAGATTTACTACACCTGGTGGCACACCACATTCATTACATATATTAACCATCTCCATTACAATACCAGGGGTAATTACGTCGGGCTTAACTATTACAGAGCAACCAGCTGCTAGCGCCGTTGAAATTTTTCTTGCAGACAACACTGCGGGGAAATTCCATGGAGTTAATGCTGCTACAACACCAACTGGTTGATAATAAACATGAACTCTTGTGTCTTCAAACCTGCTTTCAACAGTTTGTCCATAAATTCTTTTTGTCTCTTCAGCATTCCACTCAAATATATCTGCAGCACCATTAACTTCACCTTTAGCTTCTGCAAAAGGTTTTCCAACTTCAAGTGTCATCCACTTAGCAAGCACATCTTGCTTCTCTCTCATTTTGTCCGCAATTCTTCTAATGATATAAGATCTTTGCCATGGAGTAGTTTTTTTCCAAACTTCTAATCCTTTTGCAGCAGACTTTAATGCTCTCTCAACATCCTGAGTTGTAGCTTTTGAGGCTTTTCCCAAAACTTCTTCATTAGCAGGGTTGATTACTTCGTAAGTTCCTCCATCTGACGATTTTTGCCATTTACCATCAATGAATTGCCCAAATTTTTCGTACATAAATTCAATTTAGCATTACTATAGGTTGTGTCTACCATGTAATTTTTACACATTAATAATTTCTAATTAGATGATAGTCTTACAATAAAAAGGAGTTAAGATGAAAGCATATATAATGGGAAATTACACTGAAAAAGCTTTTCAAGGATTTTTAAAAGATCCAACAAGTGACAGAAAAGCAGTTGTAGAACAATTAACAAAAGCTATGGGTGGAACAATGCACAGTATGGATATTGTAAGAGGCTCTTATGATTTTGTAGTTGTTACTGATGTTCCAAGCTTTGATGATTTTGCTGCAATTAAATTAGTTGTTGAGGCATCGGGTGCTGTAAAAAACTTGACAATACTTGAAGCGATTGATTTTACAAAAGCCACAACTAAAGCAAGTAAAATCGGTTACAAAGCACCGGGTCAATAATTTTTTGTATAACTTCCAGTCCACAACTGGAAGTTATATTAATTTTTTTTTAGTTTTGAAGAAAATTTAAGATTGTCATTTGTAAATTTTGAAGAATTCTCTTTGATATAGTTATCCATAATCTTTACTTTTTCGTCTTCAAATTCAGATACTTTTCTATTATTTAAATCAACGTATAGAGCTAGAACTTCTATAGTTGATGCTAGAAACTTTTTTTCTTTATGAACCATCTCCATTTTATATTGTAGTCTTTTCTTATCGTGGTCAAAATAAACTAAGTTAATATCTACCTCATCATCAACTCTAAGTTCTTGATTATAAGTAATATTTGACTCAACAATCATGGTACTTTTGCCAGTTGTTTTTGCTGAGTGTTCTCCCATTTTAAATATATTATTTAAAGTATCAGCACCATATTTATCAAAAATTAAAAGATAATAAGATACATTCATATGATCATTATAATCTATCCACTCTTTTATTATCTTCTGTGAACTTAAATAAACTGACATTTTAAGGTAAGAAATGATTAATTTTTTTTAGTTTCGTTATCTACAACTAAACAAATTTCAGATTTTGTTAAAAATCTTTTTCCGGTGCCATTGTCCAAAGAAAACATTCCACCTATACCTTTAACAGCATCAATGGTTAAATCCGTATGTTTCCATTTTTCATATTGATCATCATTCATATAAAACGGGACTCCACCAATTTCACCTAATTTTACATCGCTATTTCCAACCATGTATTCATTTCTTGGATAGCACATTGGAGCACTTCCGTCACAACATCCACCAGACTGGTGAAATAAAAGCTCATCACCATGCTGAGCTTTAAGCTCTTCAATAAGTTTAAGTGCTGAGTTTGTAGCTTTCACTTTCATAAAAAATATGGCCCGTGATTCCTCACGGGCCATTATATATTAGTTATCTTTTAAAAGAAGCCTAATTTTTTCTCACTGTAAGACACGTGAAGATTTTTCACTTGTCTATAATGATTTAGCATCATTTTGTGAGTTTCTCTTCCAATACCAGATTGTTTGTAACCACCGAACGCAGCATGTGCAGGATATGCATGGTAACAGTTTGTCCAAACTCTACCAGCTTGTATCTCTCTACCCACTCTGTATGCGATATTACCATTTCTAGTCCAAACACCCGCTCCTAAACCATAAAGAGTGTCATTAGCAATTTTTAATGCTTCTGCCTCATCTTTAAATTTAGTTACTGATACCACTGGTCCGAAAATTTCCTCTTGGAAGATTCGCATTGAATTATTACCTTCAAAAATAGTAGGCTCAATATAGTTTCCTTTTTCTAAGCCACTATTGATTTTAGCAACATTTCCACCACATAGAACTTTGGCACCTTCTTTCTTACCTAAATCAAGATAAGATTTGATTTTTTCCATTTGTTCTAATGATGCTTGCGCTCCAATCATTGTCTCCATTTTTAGAGGATTGTCTTGCTTAACAGCTTTTGTTCTAGCAATAGCCTTTTCCATGAATTTATCATAAATAGACTCTTGAACTAGCACTCTACTTGGACAAGTACAAACTTCACCTTGGTTTAAAGTAAACATTGCAAAACCTTCTAAACATTTGTCAAAGAAGTCATCATCTTTTGCCATGACGTCTTCAAAGAAAATGTTAGGAGATTTTCCACCTAGCTCCAGCGTAATTGGTATCAAGTTTTGTGATGCGTACTGCATAATCAATCTACCAGTTGTTGTTTCACCAGTAAAAGCAATCTTTTTGATTCTTTTTGATGATGCTAGAGGTTTTCCAGCTTCTAAACCAAAACCACTTACAACGTTTACTACTCCTGGAGGTAACAAATCTCCAATTAGTTCCATAAGTAACATGATTGATGCTGGTGTTTGCTCAGCTGGTTTTAGCACAACACAGTTTCCTGCTGCTAAAGCTGGTGCAAGTTTCCAAGTTGCCATTAATAATGGAAAGTTCCAAGGTATAATCTGTCCAACAACACCTAGCGGCTCCGGAATATGATAAGAATATTCACTATTGCTTATCTCAGCAACTGAACCCTCTTCAGCTCTAATTACCCCAGCAAAATATCTCCAATGATCTATTACTAGCGGTAAGTCAGCAGCCATACATTCTCTAATTGGCTTACCATTGTCTAAACATTCTGCAGTCGCTAATAAATTAAGATTTTTCTCAATTACATCAGCTATTTTTAGAAGAATGTTTGATCTTTCCGTGATTGAGGTTTTACCCCAAGTTGGGAAAGCTGCGTGGGCTGCATCTAATGCAGCATCTACGTCTTTTTCATTTGACCGTGCAACTGAACAGATCACCTCATTTGAAATCGGAGAAGTATTATCAAAATACTTACCAGATTTTGGTTCCACAAACTTACCGTTTATGTAGTTTCCGTATTTAGCTTTAAACGGAAATTTTACTTTCAAATGAGAAGTATCCAATACAGACGACACTTTCATTGCTTCTGCACTCATTTTTTTTACTCCTCTTGTTTTTTTTATTGTACTTAACTTATGTTTTTTTCTAGACTTTATAGAACGCTTCTTAGTCGCAGACTTTTTTGTCACAACTTTTTTTTTCGTTTTTATTTTTTTTCTAGAAGATTTGACCAATTTAGATTTTCTTATTTTGGTCTTGAGTTTTGCTATTTTTTTTCTCTTAATAGCCATTACTTATTAAACTCGAAAAAACAGACAGTTACTATTTTTATAATTCTTAATTTTCTACTTATGATTGTACAATAACTACATATTGTGGTTAATATAAAGATCTATAATATTTTTAAAAAATATAAGAAAATAGAAAATGATCATTAATTTCATAATTAAAAAATTAATAAGACTAAAGAACAGCTCTAAAGTTCTAAAAATTTTTTATTACTATCACAATTTTATTCATGATAAAAAACTTGGAAGTCTAGGACTCGATTTTACTAAAAAAAAAACAAGATTTGACTTAGTCCAAAATATAATCGAAATAAAAAATTATAAAAAATATTTAGAAATCGGTTGTGAACATGATGAATTATTCAAACATATAAACTGTGAAAAAAAAGTAGGTGTTGATCCAGTGTCTGGGGGAACTGTAAGAAAAACAAGTGATCAATTTTTTTCCAACAATACTGATTTTTTTGATTGTATTTTTATTGATGGACTACACGAGTATAAACAAGTCAAAAGAGACATTTTAAATTCTCTTAAATTTCTAAATAAAGGTGGAATAATTTTAGTGCATGATTGTTTGCCGAATGATTATTTTGAACAAGCTGTTCCACGTTGTCAATGGACTTGGAAAGGTGACGTATGGAAGGCAATTGTAGACTCAAGAAAATCAAAAGAGATAGATGTTTATACATGTTACGCTGATCATGGTATCGGGGTAATAATTAAAAGGCCTAACCGTAATATACTCGAAATTCCTAATAAAGATGCAGGATCTTTAAAATTTGAAGATTATTTTCATAATCATAAAAATTTAATGAACATAATTGAATACGAAAATTTAATAGAAATAATTTAGTTTCATTTATGGATATTAATTTTTTTAAAAAAGTAAGAATATTAGATGGTGGTATGGGTCAAGAACTCTTAGCAAGAGGAATGGAGCCAAAAGGAACTTTATGGAGCGCCACCGCAGTATTAAATAAAAAATACCACAAATTGCTTTATGATACCCATGTTGATTATATAAAAGCTGGTGCAGAAGTAATAGTAACTACAACATTTGCATCTAGAAAAATTAGACTTAGAGAAAATAAAGTTGAGGACAAATTTGAATATTTAAACAAGAAAGCAGGAGAAATAGCAAAAAGGACTAAGGATATATATCCAAATATCCTAGTTGCTGGAGGTTTGCCTCCGCAAAATTTAACTTATAAAGAAGATAATAGATCAAATGATGAAATAAGTGAGAACTTTTATGAGCATGCAAAGTTACTAAATCCGTATATTGATTTTTTCTATTTAGATGTAATTAGTAGCATCAAAGAACTTGAGTTAGCAATAAAATGTCTTGATGAATTCAAAAAACCCTTTCTTATTGGTGCTCATATCTCCCAAGGTAAAAGTATGCCAAGTGGAGAGAAAATTTCTGATATTTTAAAGAACAAAAAAAAAGAGAATTTACTTGGCGTCATACTTTCATGTGTTTCCCCAGAAAATTTTCAATTAAACCTTGAAGAATTAAAAAATTTGGGGGTGCCTTTTGGGTTTAAACTTAATTCTTATATAAAAACAAATCCATTTCCAAACCTTAATGAATACAAAAAAAATAAGAAATCGATTAATCCTAAAGAATTTTTAGGAAAGAGAAGTGATTTAACTCCAAAAAAAATGGCAGAATTAGCAAAATCTTTTAAAGATTGTGGTGCAACTATATTGGGAGGTTGTTGCGAAACCAGTCCTGCTCATATAAAAGAGATCTCTAAATTAGTTTGACAAAGTTTAATTTTTAAAAAAAATGAAAAATATTACAGTTGTCGTTCTTACCTTTAATACACCTGAGAATATTATTTTAGACTGTTTATCTTCAATCAATAAAGATATAAAGATTCTTATAATTGAGAATTCAGATAAATTTATTCATGAAGAAAAAATCTTATCAAAGTTTGATAATGTTAATATTAAATGCACCGGTAAAAACTTAGGATATGGAGGTGGTAATAATTTTGGTATAGCAGCAGTGCAAACTGATTATATCTTAATCTTAAATCCTGATGTAATTTGTAGTAAAGATCTTTTTTCAAATATTAAAGATGTTATTAATCAAAATAATAATTTTTCAATTATTGGGTGTCAATATTCACACGATAGAGTTTTTATGCCAGCTGGTTTTTTTGATAAAAAAAAGAACCAAAAATTTGAGGATAATTTTAGAAATGATAAAATAGATGATCTTGCTGAAGTTGATTGGGTTACAGGATGTTCAATGCTCTTAAACTATAAGAAATTTAAGGATAAAAAAATTTTTGATGAGAATTTCTTTTTATATTTTGAGGAATTTGATTTATGTAAATCATTGATAGATAAAGGAGAAAAAGTTTATTCCTCAAAAAAACTTAGAATTCATCACTTGGGATTTAAAAGTTCCTTTGATGAAAGCTCTCCTTATAGGAGGAATATAAATCGTGTTAGAGAATGGCATTGGATGTGGTCATCATTTTACTTTTACAAAAAAAATTATGGATATTTTTATGCCTTAAAAAAAACAATTAGAAAATTAATTTCATCGATTTTAAAGATAATTTTCTATTCATTAACATTTAATAAAATTGAAAAAGAAAAATACAAATATAGATTTTTAGGTATGTATAACTCAATTTTGAATAAACCCTCAAGCTTTAGAGATAACCTTAGATAATATTTATTTTGCTTTTTTTACAAAATAAATACCGACAACAACTGCAACAAGTGAAATAAATACTTTTACTGTTATTATTTCTTTTAAAAAAATGTAACTAAGTATTGTTCCAAATATTGGTATCAAATAAGAAACTTGAGATTGAAATATCAAACCATTTTTAACTAAAATCTTAAATCTTAAAAGCCAAGCAATTCCTGTTGAAACTAATCCTAGATAAATTACTGAAATCGTTGAGTCTAACCTGGGCTTTAGAAGCCAAGGCTGTTCAATAAAAGCAACTAAAGGAATTAAGATAATCGTTGCCCAGATTAGAATAGAGCCTGTTACATTTTCATTTTTCTTTTTACTTATCTTCAATGTTAAAACTCCACCAATTACATAGCAAGTTGAACCTAGTAAAATTAGTAAAGCTGAAAAAAAGTTATTTTCGTCTATCAATAAATTATCTGAAAATAAAAATACAATACCAGAAAAACCTATCAATATGCCTATAGTTTTAACAAAATTAAATTTTTCGTTTTTTAGATATAAATGACCTAGAACTGTCGAGCTAAGAGGAGTTGTTGACATTAAGATAGCAGCTAGATTGCTCTGAACAGATTTAACTCCATAAGCAATTAAAAAAAAGGGAGCTACTAAATTTATAAAACCAATCATTGCAAACCAATGCCAATCGTTTGAAAAAGCCTCAATCTTTATATTTTTAAGATAACAAAGCAATAATACAGGTATTGCTCCAAAGAATACTCTAAGGAAAGCAATAGTGACCGGACCGAAAGAGTATGTTGCAATTTTAATATTAAAAAAAGCAGATGCCCAAATTAATGCTAAAATAGTAAGTAAAAAATAATCAAATAATGATGGTTGTTTCATTGAGTTATATCTTTAATCAATCCATTAGTTATTTTCTGTAAATCATCAAAATTAGTTTTAAATACACAATTTGGATGTCCAGCAGCAGCATATAAATTTTCAAATCTAGCCAATGAATGATCTATAAATATTTCTATTTTATTTAAATGACCAACAGGTGAAACACCCCCTATTGTATAACCCGTAATATTTTTTACGTCATCAGGTGAAGCCATTGAGGCATCTTTTATATTTAGAATTTTTTTAATTTTATTTAATGAAGCTTTTTTGTCTCCAGAAACTAAAAATAAAGTGAAAGTATTGTCTGTTTTAAAAAGTAAACTCTTCACTATCGCCCCAACCTCGCAACCCAAAGAGGAGGCTGCCTCAATTGCAGTTTTGGCTGAACTGTCTAAGACTATAATGCTCATTTCACTGTTATATTCTTTGATTGATTTCTCTGCTCTTTTGACTGGTTCTTTCTCTAATAAAGTCATTATTCAACTTCTAATTGTTAGTTATTTTTAAAAATTAGTATTACACTCATGTTAAAATTGCATAGGTGTTATTAAGTAAAAGTGCATTATGTAGCAGGCTTTTTTTGGTTATACAACAATCTGAATTACAAAGGAGAGAAAATGAGTTCTGATAAGGTTTTAAAGACAATAAAAGACAAAGAAATTGAATACGTTGATCTTAGATTTACCGATCCCAGAGGTAAACTTCAGCACGTAACAATGGATGCCAAAATGGTAGATGACGATATGCTTAAAGAAGGAATTTTCTTTGATGGATCCTCTATTGCTGGTTGGAAGGCTATTAACGAGTCTGATATGATATTAAAACCAGACACATCAAGAGCAATTGTAGATCCATTTACATCTCACAATACATTAAATCTCTTTTGTGACGTTCTAGACGCGATTAAAAAAGATCCTTACGAGAGAGATCCTAGGGGAACTGCAAAAAAAGCAGAAGCTTACTTAAAAAGCTCAGGTATTGGTGACAAAGCTTTTTTTGGTCCTGAAGCAGAATTTTTTGTATTTGACGACGTGAGATTTAAAAATGATATGAACGAGACTGGATTTAAAATTGATAGTAAGGAAGGTCCTTACAATTCTGGGAAAGAATATCCAAATGGAAACATGGGGCATAGACCGGGAATTAAAGGTGGTTATTTTCCAGTTCCACCAGTTGATAGTGAACAGGATATGAGAAGTGAATATTTAAAAGCAATGAAAGATATGGGTATTAAGGTTGAGAAACATCATCACGAAGTTGCGCCAAGTCAACATGAACTTGGAATGTACTTTGGAACACTTGTAGATCAAGCTGATAATCTACAACTTTATAAATATGCAGTCCAAATGGTATCACACTCTTTTGGTAAAACTGCTACTTTTATGCCTAAACCTGTTAAAGGAGATAATGGCTCCGGAATGCATGTTCACCAATCAATTTGGAAAGGAAATTCAGCTTTATTCTCTGGAGACAAATATGCTGGTCTATCTGATACAGCATTGCATTATATCGGTGGGATTTTAAAGCATGCAAAAGCTATTAATGCATTTTCAAATGCAACAACTAATAGTTATAAAAGATTAATACCAGGATTTGAAGCACCTGTCCTTTTAGCTTATTCAGCTCGAAACAGATCTGCTTCTTGTAGAATTCCTATTACTTTGAGTAAAAAAGCTGCAAGATGTGAAATTAGATTTGGTGATGCTGCTGGAAATCCTTATTTAACATTTGCATCAATGTTAATGGCTGGTCTAGATGGGATTAAAAATAAAATAGATCCAGGTAAATCATTTGATAAAGATCTTTATGCACTTTCAGAAAAAGAGGTTAAAAAAATTCCAACTGTTTGTGGATCACTGAGAGAAGCAATGGAAAGTTTAGATAAAGATAGAGAATTTTTAAAACAAGGAAATGTATTTACTGATGATCAAATTGATGCTTATATTGCATTAAAATTTGAGGAAATACATAATTTTGAGCACACACCTCATCCTATTGAGTTTGAGATGTATTACAGTTGTTAGTTAGTTCTATTTAGCTCTTGCAATTTTATTTTTGCCGGACCCTTTTTTAACAATGTAATCTTGTGTTCCATTTGCTCCAGTTTCGACTGATTTGATAAGAGACCTCAAAAAACTCTTTCTTTTCTCTTTTCTATCTTCGCTACTTAGCAAATTTCTAAATTCAAAGACGTTCATTAGATGTTAATATCACATCTATGCATTTCATGCAAATCAGGTATGTTCAAAATGGGACTATACTTTAAACGATTCTCCGCACCCGCATCTCTCTGTTTCATTTGGATTATTGAAAACAAACGTTGAGGAAAAATCCTCTTTTTTGTAATCCATTTCTGTTCCCAAAAGATACATGACTGCAGCAGAATCAACATAAACACGGACACCTTTATCCTCTATAACCTCGTCATTAGGATTAACTTCTTTAGAGTACTCCATTACATAAGCCATACCAGCACACCCACCTGATTTTACAGACACTCTAACACCTATAGCATCTTTTTCTGCATTAGACATAATCTCTTTAATTCTTGTTGCTGCGCTATCACTTAATTTAATTATTTGATCCATTATAAATTTAATTCCAATTTTGCTGCATCTGACATCATATCTTTTGACCAAGGCGGATCCCAGACCAACTCTAAATCAACTTCTTCAATACCCTCAACTTGCATTGCTCCCTCTTTTACCTCTTTTGGTAAACTTTCGGCAACAGGGCAATTTGGAGTAGTCAATGTCATTTTAATCTTTACTTTTTTTTCATTAATTTGAACATCATAAATTAAACCAAGGTCATAAATATTTACTGGCAATTCAGGGTCATAAATTTTTTTTATTTCATCAATTATTTTTTCTTTTAATTCCATAAAAATTATTCTGTAGTAATTTCTTTTCCATCATTTTCCATTGCAGATACTAAAGTATGCCAAGATAACGTAGCACATTTAACTCTCATTGGATATTGCTTTACTCCTGAAAGACACATCAACTTTGTTTTATCATCCTCCTCTAAAATATTGTTTTTTAATTTAGGATTTTCTTTTATCATTCCTAAAAAATCCTCTATTATTTCTTTTGCTTCATTATCGCTTTTACCTTTAATTAAATCAGTCATGATCGAAGCTGAAGCCATTGATATTGCACATCCACTCCCTTCGAAAGAAATGCCCTCTACTTTTCTCTGTTCGTTTAATTTCAAATACACATGTACATTATCTCCGCATAATGGATTATTTCCTTTAGCATCCTTATTAAAATTTTCTGTTTTTCCTAAGTTTCTAGGATTTTTACTGTGCTCCAAAATTATTTCTTGATATAGTTCTTTTAAGTTCATTTTAAATCAAAAATTTTTTTACAATTATTAATCCCATCATTCAATTTGTCTAAATCATCTTTAGTATTATAAACTCCTAAAGAAGCTCTTGCGCTAGCAGGTATTCCTAACTTTTCATGAAGTATTTGACAACAATGATGTCCAGCTCTTATAGCAACTCCAGTTTCATCTAAAATAGTTGCGATATCATGCGGGTGAACTCCTTTAACAGTAAAAGATAGCACACCTCCTCTTTCTTTTGGATTTCCGATTAGTTTCACAGAATTATTTTTTTTTAAAATTTCTTGACCATATTCTATAAGATCTTTTTCATGCTGAATTATGTTTTCAATTCCAATGCTTTCCAAAAATTTTATTGATTGATCGAAAGCAATTACCTGTGCTGTAGCCATTGTTCCAGCCTCATATTTATTTGGAAGTTCGCCATAAGAAATTCTATCTTTTTTTACTTCATTTATCATTCCTCCACCTCCTTGATATGGTGGTAGTTGCTCTAACCATTTCTTTTTTCCATACAAAACTCCAAGTCCAGTTGGTCCATACATTTTATGACATGAAATTGCATAAAAATCGCAATCTAAGTCCTGCATATCTAGTTTTAAATGTGGTCCTCCTTGACATCCATCCACAACTACAACGATGCCCTTTGAATGGGCTAATTGAGTTATCTCTTTAATTGGTAAAACTGCACCAGTAACATTTGATAAATGAGTTATAGCTATCACTTTGGTTTTATTTGTAATTTCTTTCTCTATATTTTCAATCGGTATGTCTCCATCTTCATTTACCTCTGCAAACTTTATTTTGATATTTTTAGATTTTCTTAAAAAATGCCATGGAACATAATTTGAATGATGTTCTAATTCAGTAATTAAAATTTCATCATTTGGCTCTAAGATTGCTTGACCTAGAGTATTTGCAACTAAATTTAGGGCTTCAGTAGCACCTTTAGTAAATACGATTTCGTTTTTATCTTTTGCATTTATATACTTTTGAACTGAAGACCTTGTGTTTTCATATAAATTAGTGGCTGCAACTGCCAAATAATGAATACTTCTGCCTACATTTGAAAATTGTTTAGAGTAAAAATCATTAATTCTATCTAGAACAACTTTGGGTTTTTGAGATGAATTAGCACTATCCAAATAAACCAAATCATTATTTTGGATTTTTTCATCAAAAATTGGAAATTCTTTTTTAATATTATTTATATTCATTCTTTTAATCCAATAATATTTTTAATTAAATTTTTAATTTCTGGATCTGTTATCTTTTCAACAACATCAAGTAAAAATCCGTTAATCAAAAGTTTTTTAGACTGTTGATAGCTTAAACCACGCGACATTAAATAAAAGATTGAGTTTTCATTTAAACTTCCAGATGCTGATCCGTGAGAACATTTTACGTCATCAGCATAAATTTCTAACTCTGGTTTTGCATTAAACTCAGATGTTTCATCTAATAATATTGCTTTACTTAATTGATAACCGTCTGTTTTTTGAGCTTTTGAATTTACAAATATTCTTCCTTGATACGCAGATTTTGAATTTTTTCCAAGCACACTTTTGATAAGTTGATAACTTTTAGTATTTTCAACCAAATGATTTATAATAGATCTAATTTCATGTTGTTGATTTTCCTTTAATGAAAAAATTCCATTTATAAAAGCTGATGAATATTTACCATTTAAGTTACAATTAACTTCATTTTTAAAATAGTC
>CACDZM010000009.1 GCA_902557215.1 uncultured Pelagibacteraceae bacterium
CATTTGAGTAATAAGAGCTAAGTCTTTTGTAGAGGTATCTTCCTCTTTATTTATTACAGGTTTTTTAGATCCGAAAAACATAATATTATATTGGCAATTTATCTCTTTTTTGGTAATTTTACAAAGCATGGAAGTTTTAATCTATTCGCCTAATTTTTACCTTCATATTCAGGATGCTATGATATTTGTTCAGTATTGTATAGATGGTGTAATAGAAATCGCCTCAAGAATTAGATTATAATCAGTGTTAATAACTTATATTGCTGTATTTATCCTAGGAAGTTTGTGGGGCAGTTTTAGTAACGTATGTATCTATAGATTACCTGAAGGAGGTAACATAGTTTCTGCTAGATCAGCATGCAGAAGTTGTCAATCAAAGATTAGTTGGTTTGACAACATTCCCTTCATCTCATTTATAATTTTAAAAGGTAAATGTAGAAATTGTGATTTTAAAATACCTTATCAATATTTTTTAGTAGAACTAATAGTTGGTTTAGGATTTCTCATCTCTTATTATTTTTATGGAATTACTGTTACCACTTTACTACTTTTTATATTAATCATTTTTTTTGTAATTATATTTTTTATAGATTTAAAACACTTCATAATCCCAAACGAATTAACTTTTCCACTAATGGGAATAGGATTTATAAAATCTTTTGATCCAAATTTGAATCAATATTTATTTCCAAACTATGTAAATTCTTTAATCGGTGGGGTGATTGGATATTTTATTATTTGGATAATAATTTTTGGATATAAAAAATTAAAAAATAAAGAAGGTATGGGATTAGGTGATGCTAAATTATTATCTGCGATTGGTTTTTGGTTTGGATGGATATCTATTCCTTTTATTTTATTTTTTTCTTCATTTATAGCATTGATGTTTACTATTCCGGATTTAATAAAAAAATCAAAAACAATGTCTTCAAAGATTCCTTTTGGCCCTTATCTTGTACTTGGATGTGTATTATATTTTTTTTTGATTGAACAAATCATAAAGTTTTTAAATTAATGAAGAAATTTTTATACATAATAATAATTTTTTCTATTTCATTTTATTTATCAATTGAATTTATTGGAGATAGATTAATTAAAAACAAATTAGAAGAAAATATTTCGAACTCTTTGAATAGAGAAGTATCAATTGATAAACTTAATATTAAATACTTAAGTGGTGAAGCAGATATCTTTGGAATTCGTTTATTAAATAAAAATTTTGAAGGAGAACTAGCTCGAATTGATACAGTCAAATTAAATTTAGATACGTTATCACTGTACTCTAATAATATAATTATTAATAATGTTTTAGTTGAAAATATAAAATTGAATTACTATTTTAATTTTACTGATCAAATAGTCTCTGATAATGTTAGATCGTTAGAAAAAGATCTTAAAAATAAAAACTATAGTTCTCAATCTGATAAATATTTTAATATAACGAACCTTGATGCAAAAAATATATCTTTATCTGTGATATCTCCAAATTTAGATATTTCAAAAACTTTGAAGTTAAATGATTTAAATTTTGATAACATTGGAAATACCAGTGAAAGTAAAAATTATAAGGATGTGTTAAGGGATATATTTAATGATACATTTGAATTAGTAAAAGAAAAAGCTTTAAGTGAAGATTTTTTAAACAAACTTGAAAATTTTGACCCTAAACAAATTGAAAATAAAATAAAAGACAAGCTTAAAAATAAACTTAAAAAACTAGTCGAGTGAATACCTTTTTATTTATAAATATTATCATTTCTGCTTTAAATATCTTTATCTTAGCTTACGCTTATTCACTTAAATTCTTTCCAAAAAAATGGAGAAAAAAAGTTAATCAAGATACATTAGTAGGTTTAGCAATTATTTTTTTTACGATGCTGACAATGTTTGTTTGGATAATATATTTTTATATTAGACTATTTTAAAAACTACTATCTCTCCATCCACCTTTATTAGTTATTATATCTCCAGGTATGGAAAGTATTGAAAATAGTGTATCCTCATCATCAGCCGGCCCTGCAACATTGGCAAATAATTTATCACTGAAAACAACAAGTTCTGACAATATACCCTCTCTTACATATGCGCAGGCATTTGCATTTGGATTTTGCACATCTCCTGGTGTTTCTAACTGTAATTCAGTAGCATTATTAGTTCCACATTCATCATCAGCAGCACATATAAATGCATGTCCTTGGTTACAGATATCTTGGATAGGTGGTTGATAAACCGGATAATAAACCTTACCTTTAAACAAAGTAGGAGATGCTGATGCTTTTCTGAATGTTCTTATAGGGTAAAAGTTTCCACCACTATCTTTTTCGAGATGTATAACCCAGGCTTGCTTAGCTTCAGGTATAGGACAATTTACATCGCCAGTATTTCCAGTAACATTTAAACAACTGTCTGTAGCACCTTTATTATCAATACTGCTTGCATCATTAGCACCTGCATGTGCTTTTTTTATAAATTCAGGATTTATTTGTATATTCTCTCCACCAGTGCCTGCTGTACCGGTAGTTACAGTCGATGATGTTGAAACAGCTTTTGGAATAGTTACATTATTGAGATGTTTCCAATATGGATAATGTTTATCTTGTATACCATATAGAATATTATCGACGTCAACAGAACGATTACCGAGATCTATAAAGTTACCCGTTGAACCAAACAACCAAAAACCTCCATCGCTCACCCCTAAACCTGCATCCATTGAAAAATAAGAATATCTAGCATTTGCTTCATTAGCGTCCAATCTAAACAGTGTTGTTTGATCATAAAGTTCTGTCTGGTCTGGTATTAATTTACCATCTTCGAACCCTTGAGTGTTGCTAGATAAATTAATCTTTGTAATTTTACCCTCTAGATCATTTATGTAAACAAGTGCACCTCTCCACGGTATATTTGGTGCAGTGTCTGGAGTAATAACTACAGGGCTCGCTGGAACAGCATTTGTAATATCACTTCCATTTGGAGTTTCTTCTTTGTTTGTACCAAAATATAAACCTCGAGGTGATGTATCTACAATATGTATTGGTCCTGCATTAGCCTCTGCTCCGTGCAACAATCCTGGTAAGCCGTCACCATGTGACTCAAGATCAACTAAGAAAAGTGCAGACCCTCCACACTTATCACCCTTACTCATACCAGCACCAAGTATCGCTACATATTTATCTTTATCAAGAGTACTATCTGTACTTGAAGGTATTCTAGCTATTTTCGGAGTTGACCATGTTTCTCCAAGCTTAGAATAATCATAACCAATCGGATCTGTACCTGAAGCACCTAGACAGGCAGTTATAGTAATTTGATTTGATAGTGAAGGTTCTATCTCTGAAGGACTGACGTTGAAAGTTTTTGCACTACTAAAAGTTACTTTTAATAAACCCCCTCCTGCACCGTCATCAACTATTTCAGAAGTTATAGGAATAGGAGTACTTCCTTCAAATGCACTCAATAAACCGTCAGGAATAGTTCCTCCAACATCAATACCAAGATCAATTTCAGGGAAGTGAAAACTAGAACCTCTGTAACAAGAATTTGTTCCATTATCTCTAAAATCAGTAGTACTTTGACATGGAGCAATTTCATTTTGTCTTTCAAAACTGTCAGGACCATCTGCTTCATAAGCCTCATTATAATTACTTTGAGCCATATCTCCCTCCGCTGACTGAAGTAATGATGATGATGTAGAATTATAATCATATTGTCTTATATCTCCAAGATGGTCAGAAACTAAAACTCTTGATTTTATTCTATCATTATAAATTGAAAACATATGAACTGGTTGATAAGGATCAGTGACTTGAAGCACAGAAAATCCAGGACCACCTCTTCCATACGGGACGAACAATACAGTTTGCCAACTTTTAGACTCATCTGGTTCAGGTTTACCATTGGCCCCTATTTTAAAACCATAAGTAAATATATCATGGACTACTGGGGATCCATCAACACCAAAGATAGGATTAGTTCCACCGGTGTTATTTTCTCCAACTTTACCATCATAATCCGCATTTATAATTTGTGGTAATTGCATTGCAATAAATGGAGGTATGAAACCCCAAATTTCCTTACCGTCTTTAGCTAATATAGCATGAAGTATTCCGCTATTAGAACCAGCATATATAACATTATCTCTGTTTGCATTAGCTGCCATGAAACTTTGATACCCGTTTTTAGCTCTCCAATAAGCCTCCTCGTTAGTTCCTGAAAAATTGGTAGTCATCTCTGGAGGTCCTACTTCTATTAATTGTGAATGATAAATATCCCCCATAACATGCTCTCTTACCTCTTCAATAGCTCCACAATCACCTGAATAATTAAAATAATCATTACCTTTCATAAATAAAATTATTCCATTAGTTTCATCGCCCAAAAAGGCATTTGCACCTTCTGTTGTACAATCCGAAGTTCCATCGGCTTTGTGATAATCTGGAATTGTATAACCTAAGTAATCAAATAAAACTTTTATTTGATCTGCGTTATCTGTATTAAAGTTATCAGGTGTACCTTCTCCATAATTAGTACTCGGAATGGCCGACCAAAGGTTTCTCCCATCTGCTTCAGCTCCCTTTTTAGACAGTGTTTTAAGTTCAACGGCCGCACTCCAATTATCAGCTTCAGTAAGCGCATGTGTAACCTCTCCTTTAGAGTCGATAGATTTTCTTAAAATTGTTCCTTTCCACTCTCCAAACTGTTCATAAGAAAATTGTGCTTGATATAAAGACCCACCCTCTTCAATTGTTGCCGTAATAGATGGAGCGGTAAATGCTAATCTGTCAGCGATGATTTGTCGTATTTTTGCGGTTAAAGTTGTTTTTAAATCCTCTGGGGTAAGAGCTACGATGGCTCTTTCGCAATCATCATCTGCAGCACAAGCTGCTGCATCAGCTGCATCACTTGTACCTATTCTTGAAAGTTCATGAAACCTATTAAGATTTTCACCTGTAATTCCACCGCCATAGGCAACATAAAGTGATTTAACTCCTTTTTTTCTTAATTTTTCCATTAAGCCTGCTGCACTACCTGCCTGACCTAAAACACCAGTATTTTTCATAGCTCCATCACCAATGACTATGACATAATTTAACTGACACTCAGCTTCGCTATTTACTAATTGCCCTCCAGCATTTTCATCAAAAAAATAATCATGCGCAAGTTGTGCGAATGCATTAGCGTCTGTTCCCCATGCCATTCCCAATGGTATAAAAACGTCCATTATCTGATTTGCACCGGCTGGACTGATTGCAACATTTAAACATCCATCTACATGACATATCGTGCTTGTTCCATTTGGATGCTGATTGGCTGCTGTGCCTGAGTTCTCTTGACTAACATTTAAAACATCAATTGTCGATTCTACTCCAGCCTCGTCTGTTACAGTTTGTTGACTTACTGAAGATGATATTGCAGAGTTAGTACCTCCCCAACCTCCGTAATAATTACAATCATTGTTGAAATGGCAATAACGGCCCCCTCTCGATCCCCTTCTTCCTTGGTTTTCTCCTGCATTCCAGTGACCGAAACCAAAATGAGCTCCCGTTGTAAGAGTGGTGTCACTAACAATTGCTTGTATTGCTTGCTTTACACCATCCCATCTTCTAACTCTTGGACCTCCCATATTTTGAAGCCAAGCGCTATCTCTATCTGCATCTGTAAAAAGATCTTCATCAAATACATCCACATAACCACGCCCTGATGCAGTTAAAATTCTTGTGTTACCTGGATTTGCAATGCTTCTAACAAAATTAAGTCCCCAGGGTCGATCAAATTTAACATCATCGGCATCTATAGTGGCAGGAGTACCTGTACCAATATTTTTAGAAATATCTCTAAAACCTCTTCCTATACCTGTAACGACTGTGCAAGTTGTGTCCGTTAAAGTTAATTTTTGTATTGCGTGTTGTATGCCGCTTGAAATATATATTGTGTTACTATCATCAAGTGAAACTTCAACTCCGGTAGCATGCATTCTTTGTGTCCGTGGTGATGGACTATTTTCATCCTCGCATCTTCTAACTTCAGCTCCAATATTATAAGCGTTACCTACTTGTGTCAGAGTGAGTCCAACTAAATGACCATTTCTACTGTCAGAAATATAAAATATAGTTCCCTCATTGTTAACACTTATTCTACTTCCAAACTTCGTGATATCTTGACCACCAAAATTTTGTAATTCACATCGCAAGGTATTCAAATTACATGATTTAAAATAACCGCTTCTATTTCTAAATCCACTACCAGAAAAAAAGAGATAAGGAGTGCCACCTATAACCTTAATATCAAAATCATTCACCCTTGATCCTGCTGGTCCAGCTATAGCATATCTGCAAGTACGGCCATTTTCAGTAAAGCCAAAAATATAATTCCTTGTTCTATTTATCCTGCTATTTACAAAAATTGTGTTTGCACCATTTAAATTTTGTATAAATTTTACTGTAGAAACTTTCCTTAAATTTTGCCTTGCTATGCCTCTAGTGCCATCCACTTCAGTGCCACATCCTGCATTTGGAATACGTCTAATATTAAAAGTTCTATCTCTGGTACCATCGGTATTATATCTCAATAAACCGCCAATTGCTCTTCTTGCATTTTGTCCAATCAAAATTCTATCTTGTGAGTCAAGTGCAACTCCTGTTGATTGCCCAAGTCCGTCTGTTCCAATCCACCTACCCATACTGGCAGAACTATCAACCAAAAATAAAATATTTGCAGGCACATCACCTTCTCCAGCACCAGGTGGAACAGGTTTTGCATTAGCATTATTAGTTAAAATTAATGTAATGAAAAATATAAATATTTTTAGTGTCTTTAACATAATCTATTGAATGAAATCTATAACCTGCTCTCCAATTGTGTTATTTAGCATTTTTACATTTGTAATTTTTAGAACTTCCACTATTTCACCCCTTAGTTCCATTTTAGTATAGTATACTAATAAATTACCAATACTTAAATCTTTAAAACCTTTCCAACTTTCCCCCTTAGCATCTTCACCTGGATCTTTAATATTAAATTTTGTAAATTCATAAATTTCATTATTAAATTCTTCATCTACTGAGGTTAATATTATTCCAGCAACTTTGTTGTCATAAATGATAACTTCAAGATCAGCATTTTCAAGTTTAGATCCCTCACAATAATCGATAGCTGCTGCCAAATATTTTACAGAGGCTTCTTTTTCATAAAGATCGGCATTGTGCGCATCTAGAAATTCAAACTTAGTTTGAGCGGTATTTATTGAAGTTCCAATTGGTACCTGAAGCAAATCACAAGCAAATACAGGGCTTGAAAAAAATAGAAATAATAAAATTTTTATAAAGATTCTTTTCACAATAAAATTATAAATAGAATAGATTATTATTTCAACAGGTGAAGATGATCATTTTAAGTATTATTTAATAAAACTAATGGGCTAAAATTATGATCTTTTCAAGTGGAACTAATATCTGGGGATTATTTGCATTTCCCATCATGCCACAGCCATAAATTTTATATGCGGTTCCTTTTTTCTGGGAAGTCGTAGAGGTTTTCTTTAGGCTCATTCCTGATCCTTTAAAGACAGAGGTGCCAGAGTTAACAGAAAAAAATTCATATCTAAATTTTTGGATGAAGTCTTCCTCTTTTTCAAATGCATCTTCTCTTTTGTCTGCAACGTCAATAGAAGTTAAAGCACCTTTTTTTTCCTCTGAAAAAATTGGCGCAATTAAGTCATAAAAGCTTTGATCTTGAAGCTGTTCTACCACTTGAAAAGATGCTTCCCTAGACAAATTCCTAAAACTTCTATAACAAGGAGTCTGTTCTGGTGCATCATCATCTGCCACTCCATCATTATTTATATCTCCATTTCTTGGAATATACCTTTGAGCTCTTTGTCTTACTCCTGATGAGTCAACTGGGCCCATCATTTTATCAATTAAACTTTTTTCTGCCTGCATTAAGGCAGTTTCAGCAACATAAAATGCTTGTTGATAGTGGTCGCTACTATTATTACCTTCATGATCTGAGGATGCTATTACAACTAAGCCACCACCCATTAGAGACATCACAAGTAAAAGCACCAAGGATAACACTAAAGCAAAACCTTTTTGTTTATTCTTAATCATTGAAGACCCTGCCCTCCGATATTTCTAGTGTGAACTGAAACAACAACTGTATCTCTGAGAAATCTATCAACAGTGTTTTTATTTCGATTGGTTAATCCTGATAATTGTCTATTGGCAGCTTCTTTAAAAAAATTATCTTTCGATCTAAATATAATTTTTATATCAACTCCTCTAATATCATACATCCTATCATTTATTGATGCATGTTCTGGTGCTGGATAAAAAAAAGAATCTCCAGAACTTTTTATTATCCGACCATTCTCATCAAATGGTATAAACTCCATGTCCTCTATGTGATCTCTTATCAGTGCTGGCTCTTCAGTGCACTCATCGCACGTAGTGACCCAACTTCCGTTTTCTGCTGGGGGAAATACGCAGGATGTTTCTATTCTTTGTTCCCAGCCCTGAATAAGTTTAAAGGCACCATATCTATTTATTTTTTTTATACCACTTGGGGTAACCACATCATCAGTGCCTGTTTTTTTTGCAAAATACGTAATTCTGTATTTTTTATATGGCTGTAAAAGATCTTGATCGCTAGCCAAATTAAAGTCCTCATAAACAATTTGAATTTGGTCACAACAAAGATCTTCTTCACCTGTAACTGCAGATGACCCTCTCGATTCAGTAGATCTATTCGGTCCTAATGTATTTCTTCTTATTACTAATGGGTTATGACTAGTATCAGTATCAAACGTTGCAGTAGAACTATCATCAAAGCCATCATCAAAAGCTAAATAACTTAGTTTCGGTAACACCATTCCAGGTGAACAACTCATTGGGGCTTCAGCTGTCTTAGCGGCATATTGAGCAATTTCATGACTTCCAGCATAATATTTAAATCCAGCCATACGAACGTCTCTCATCAACATTGATACTAAATCTCTGCTCGCTCTGCTTATTTTGGCTTTTTCGCTTACCTGATTGTAAGATTTATTAACTACATCATACGAGGTGTACATTGCAGCCATCATGATAGAAGTGATTATTATTCCAATTAATATTTCAATTAAGGACAAGCCAATTATAGATTTTGAAAATTTTTTATTCATTAATTTTTTAAGAAGTAATCGGTTTGAAAATATAAAAATTTTCTTTTTTTACCATCGTTCAAATTCATTTGAACTCTCCCAATGTACATTAAATCATCTTTCACATAAGGCTCTTCCACACCGTTAACCAAACGAGTATTATCATTTGGCATTCCTTCATCTAAAAACGTTCCTGGATTTTCTGGATCTTCTATTTTCATATTGGAATACGTGCTTGAGATCTTAAAAACTTCTATATTTTTTTTTTCGTTGGTTCCTTTACAATTCAAATAACTTTTGCTGTTAAGTAATGCTTCCCATTTTCTGGTTTTCATTAAGTGACCGTCCGTTGTAGAATTTCCGTAAACATTGCCAGTATTTGTTGAGCTTGTTCCTGCACTTGCATTATTACAAAAACCAACCGCTGAGTTGATTTCGGCTTTCCCTTCGTCAGAAGCTAGAAAATCTGAAAAATTTATTGACCCACCTGCTCTATTTTCATAGCCCATTAAATCCTCAGCAATTAAATTAGTTAAGTAATTTGCCTTTGTTCTTTCTCCAGATGAGTAAATAGATTGAACTGAATAGTTCGTCATTTGTAAAATAGCAACAAATCCGATACCAATTATTGCAGTTGAAACCAATGCCTCAAGTATTGATAATCCTAAAATTTTTTTTACATCTTTTTTCATATTAACCACCTTCATCTTCATCTTAGTCATCGTCTTCAGTGGAATCAGTATATGGAAGATCTATCCAAGTTCCTCCTGAAAATACTCCTTCATCATCATATTCATTATTCATTTTACTAATTGTTACGTTTCCAAATCTGGTCCAATTAACCGTTTTATAAAAATCGTCGTTTTCCTCGCCACCCTCGGGTACTAGCCAATTATTACCCGTGCCGGGCTGCACGTCTAAGGCGCACCTATCACCAGAAAAGTCTCTCCTACAAACATATATAAAATTTCTTTGAAAGCCTAGATTTAAATCTCCATCTGTATGATAAAACTTTCCACCCTTCGAGAAACAGATTGAGCCCTCATTTATATCAGTCGTGACATCCTCTAAGCTTATTTCATAAACATAATTTCCTATATCACCAGGATCAGTAGCGTCTGTATCCCAATAAGGAGAGGTCGGGCTAACAGGACATCGTTCATCGCTATTTACGTTCCAACCACTACTTCCATCATTCATTCTTGTAGCAAGGTTTTGCATTGTCATACCTTTTGATTGTACCGTAAGCGCATTATTAGTTCTCCTGATGAGAACCTGGACAAAGGCAAACGTTCCTCTCTCAATTTGAGCATTAATATTTTTTATTAATGATTGTATTTTCGCTGCGCCCTGTCTAACTTCTCTTTCTTTTTTCCATTTGGAAAAATTAGGATAGGCAGTTGCTGAAATTATCCCAACGATAACAATAACAACAATTAATTCTAAAAGATTGAAACCTTTAATGTTCTTTTCCTGCACCAGCATCAATTTTTCCTGCCTTGACTAAATCCTCTAAAGATTTTGCCATTGTGACCATTCCGTCTTTAACGGCAGTTTGCATGATGCTGGGTATCTGATGAATTTTTGCTTCTCTAATTAAGTTTTGAATTGGGGCTGTACACTTCATCACTTCAAAAGCACCACAACGACCCTGACCGTCTTTAGTTTTTAAAAGTCTTTGAGTAACTACCATCTTTAATGAGGTTGAAATTTGCGCTCTAATTTGTGCTTGTTGCTCTGGAGGGAACACATCGATAATTCTATTAATTGTATTAGGTGCACCACTAGTATGTAGTGTTCCAAATACAAGGTGACCAGTTTCTGCAGCTGTTAGTGCAAGTGAAACTGTTTCCAAATCTCTCATCTCACCAACAAGAATTACATCTGGATCTTCTCGAAGCGCTGCCTTTAATGCACTTGCGAAAGTTTCTGTTTGTTTACCAACTTCTCTATGTGAAACTATACTTTTTAAATCCTTATGAATAAATTCAACAGGATCCTCAACAGTTATGATGTTTGATGTTCTAGTTTTATTAATTTCATTAATAATTGCTGCAAGCGTAGTTGACTTTCCTGATCCTGTTGGACCAGTAACAAGAACAAGACCTTTGTGCATATCGACTATATCATATAATGATTGCGGTAAATCAAACTGTCCCATTTCAGGTATAACACTTTCTACCCTTCTTAACACTGCAGCAGGACCATTGATTGTTTTGTAAAAATTTGCTCTAAATCTTAAACCACTTAATGTAACTGACGAGTCTAATTCATGGGTGTCATTAAATCTTTTCATTTCTACCTCATTACAATTAGTAGATATCAAGTCTTGTAAATCTTGGGGTTTGACAACCACATCTGGAACTTTATGAATTTCTCCAGTTTGGCGAAAGGCAAGTGGCCATCCACTTCTAATGTGAAAATCTGAAATTTTTTTATTATTTTTTGCTAATTCTTCTAATTTTTCAAACATTCTGTTATTTATGCATAATTATAATAAAAAACAATATTTTACTTTGATTAAAATAACCAAAATAGGTCAATAATTGAATTTAAATTTTTGCTCACGATTTACCTTCTCATCTAATTGAATACAATATTCTAATCCAATTCCATAAAATTTCTCGGCATAAGCTTTTATCCATGTATCTGTGTCCTGAACAAGCTTTATATATGACCGATTGTTATAATTTTCTTGGTAATTTTCAGAATTTTTCCACTTATCAAGTCCACAAAAGTTATAAACACTTGGTTCCCTACTAAATATATTTTTATACATGCCAGATAAAAAAAAATTTTCTGATAAAAAAACGATTACAAATATCAGTGAAAATATTGATAAATACCTTTTGCTTAACTTATTTAAAAGTATCGAAAAAATAAAAATATATAAAGGAAAAATAAAAATGTTATATCCTATGGTCTCTCTTAATAAAAAAATTAGGTTATAAATTATTATTCCACAAAGGAAAGCTAGTGTTAAATTAAAAAGATTTTTATTTTTAATGCTGATTATACTTAACAAAATTAAAAAGAATAGTGACAGTAAATGTAAGTTTCTAAAAAAAATCTTAGTATCAATATTGAAAACTGTTGGATTAAATTTTTCATTAAATTCTGCAGATAAATCGTAATGACCTATAGCAGCTTGAAGAAGAGCTTTAAAAGTCATAATAATACTTACTTCTTTTTGCATTTCAAAAGTGTGAAGACCCATAAACTTAATTGGGTTTAAAAGTCTTAAAAAATTTAATTTATTAAAAGAGATGATATTTAGAATATCCAAAAATAAGACAATAACTATACATAAAGTAAATCCCGATATAATCATTCCGAGGGACACAATAATTTGATTTCCACTGACTAATTTATAGTTCGCCAATAATTTTATAAAGAGAAAATAAAATAAACCAAAAAATATAAATACAAATAAATCTTCGTTATGCAAAAACGAAAAGGCAGGGTCACTAAGTTCTATTAAAAAATTTCTAGATAGTAAATATTGAGACAATAAGTAAAAAATCCCAAAGAGGGTTAAAACTAATTTACATAGTAAAAGTAGCTTGCTTCTTTTTATCAAATTATTAAGTCTATTTGTTGCTGATAAGTAAGTAATTAAAAACGGTAAAGCTAAAAAAAGAGAAAAAAATAAAAAAATTGCTTGAATCTTAGCCAACATCGAAAGTGCAAAAAAAACACCCGTCAAAAGAATATATAAAATATTATTTTTATTAAGAAATCTTATTAAAAAATATAATGAAACTAAAAACATTAGAACAGCAACTATTTCAGAGCGAAGAACAAATAATAGTTCATAAAATGAAATAAAAAATATAGATAAGGAAACAGATATAAAGCTAATAAGTTTAGAAATTTTTAATTCATTTAAAATTTTAAAAATAAATAAAGTTAGTAAAAAAATATAGATAGTATTAATTATTCTTCCAATATAAAAAAGTTTTTGAAATTCTTTATCTATATTATCTGATTTAAAAACCTCTTGAATTGTAAAATTATCAAAAAAAATTGAACAAATTTTGAAAACTCCACCAAGAATTAAAAAAGTTGTGTATGCTGGATGATCTCTATATTCTTGCTCAAAACCAGATGAAACTAATAAAGAATTGTAAATAATTTTTATATCTTGGTCCAACATAGCAGTCCAATGTTGGTTATGCATTTGATAAATATTAAGGCTAAAAAAATAAACAAATAAAATTGAAAAAAATATTTTTGCAGAATTTTCCTTGGTTAGATTTACTATAAACGAATTGTTTTTCATTATATTTGTATTTGTCTACTTTTTAATATTTTCAATAAGATAATTGTTAGGGAAGCTAGCAACATTGATATTACAAGATTGTCTATAATTGATTTAATTATATTTAAGGTTTCTTTGTTGAAAGACATACTATAATAAAATGTAGCAGGAAATAATAAAAACTTCAAAATGAGTGTTGAGAACAAAAGTTTCGCAAAAAGACTTTGATTGCTTGCTCTAAATACAAATGGCAATATAAAAAAAATAAATATCTCTCTGTAGATAAAGTTATTTTGCAAAAGATATGTGGCAATGCATACAATTGCTCCAGTAAAAAACATTCTTTCATTATAGTTTTCAAAACTAAATCTACTTAAAAAGTTGTCATTCCTTAATATCAGAAAAGATAACAAAAATAACACTGTCATTAAAAATAAACTAAACATTAGTAAATGGACAAAAGAAAATTTTATATTAAGACTTGGAAAGTTAGCAAAATGTTGGATGCCAAAAGCAAGTTTATAGCTCGGAGTATACTGACTGGCATTTAAAAAAACTTTCTCTAAATTGTTTCTGTCTATAAAAAAAATGAATAAGATCGTTGAGACAAAAATTGTGAAAAATAATAGGTTTTTTTTATTAATCCCCCTAAAGAAAAAAGCAACTGAAGTTATCAAAGGATAAAACTTTGCTAACGAAATTAAAGATATTAAAATAAATTTAATAGTATTCGACTTTAAATAACATACATATATTAATACTAAAAAGATCAATATATCGTTATTAAATCTTTCCATTGCAAGCAACGTTGCTGGACTAAAAACAAATAAAACATAAAAAAATATCTGTCCAAATTTTTTAAAATTAATGTGAGAAATGATGATAAATAGAAATATTAAATTAAAAAAAATTGGCAGGTACAGATTATAAAAATTGTTTAAGTTTTCATGAAATGGTAAAAGTAAAAAGATACTGCCATAAACATGGGCTCTGCCCCAATAATCGCAAGAATTATTTAAAAAAACATCATTATCAAGTAATTTACATTTTATGGCAGAAATAATAACGGTCCAATCAGCAAAATAAGATTGTGGTGCCTGATCGCTGAAAGGCATTTGAAAAACAAAATATTCATAGAGAATCTTTGGATAGATTAAGAAGAGAATAATTATTGTAAAAAATAAGACTAAAATATTTGTTTTTAAATTTCTTATCATTGTAAAATATAAATAAATTAGGACTAATTTATCAAAAAAACATGCTAAATTTTCTATCAATTTGAGTGTATAGATGGACTAATTTTACATAAAATTGATAGAATCTGATGAGTTTGTTAAAAAAAATTCTTGTTGTTTTTTTCCTTTTATTTCAAATCTCTAGCTCATTTGCAGAGATGGTAACTTTCAATCAAAGAGTAACTGTAAACGAAGTAGGTGAGACTGATAAAGGAGGAACTGGTTCAGATGATGCAGATTGGGGAATAGCAGCTGGTATTGAATTTAATCCTGATGGAACAAAAATGTTTGTCAGTTTTTCACAAAATTTTGACGGTACTGGAGAAATAGATCCTTTAATTATTAATACATACAATTTGTCTATTCCTTATGATATCTCAACATCGACTTATGCAGGTGACGGTCAAAGATGTACATTTGATCGAGATGTTGGACAATTAACTAATCACAGATTATACGACCTAGAAATATCTAATGACGGAATGAAAATGTTAGCGGTTACTAGAAATGCAAAAGCTAATGCAGACGATGACCATGCATATGTACTTAGTTTAACTTCTCCTTACGATATATCATCTTGTCAAAGAAGTTCCACAACTACAGATATAGATAGTGACGCCTTTTTACTTGGAAGTAATGCGGGTAGAACGAGTGATTTAAGTAAAAATCGATTAGAAGGTATAGAGATAAATGAAGATGGAAGTAAACTATTTTTACTTTTTATGGATAATGTCGCAAGTAATAATGTAGGAGGAAGAATTTATGAATTTAATCTTTCAACTCCATTTGACTTATCATCATCATCAATGTCATTGGTTCTGAATGCGGGAATTATATTAAGTGAAGATACATCTACTGGTGTACACGGCCCAGCCTCAATGAGATTTAGTGCTAATGGAAAAAGACTATTTGTCACTAGTCATGCTCCTGGAGGCACAAAGAGAGTTACTCAAATTTCTTTAACTAATGCATATGATACATCGTCATTTGTGATTGACGGAAATTATGACTTAAGCGACGCATCATATAATAACTCGCAGCCAAGAGGTATCGCGTTTAATTCAAGTGGACTAAAAATGTATCTTACGAAAGATAGAAGTGGTAATCCTAATGCTGGATTAGATCAAGTTTTAGAATATGATTTAGTTTGTCCTTTCAATATTATAGCTGGTAAATGTCCCTCTATTACTGAAAATAAAGATAGAACTGGAGTGGCCATAGCTCAGATAGAAATTGCAAAAAGAAATATTGATCATTCGACAAACTCTGCATTAAACCGTTTAAAGTGGATTAGAAGAAATAAAGATAACCAAAATTTAACTAATTTAAATATTGACTTTAATTTTAACAATCAAAGATTAGCCTCTTTAACACAAGTTATTAAAACATCAGCTACTAATAAAAAAACGAAAAATAATGAAAAAGTACAAGATGTATTTTATTGGAGTGAGGGTAGTATCGCAATAGGAAGAGTTGGCGATACTAGTATTTCTTCAACAAAAAAAATTGATACTAATCGAATAACATTTGGAGCTGATAAATTTATTAGCAATAAAGCATTAAGAGGTTTGGCATTTAGTATTGGAAGAAATAATGTTGATGTTGGTACCAAGGGTAGCAACCTAGATACTGATACCTATAATATTACTTATTACGATACCACTCCTATAAAAGACGATACCAAATTTTTAGATAAAATTTTTGGTTTTGGTAAATTAAATTCAGACTTATTAACTGTTTTGGATGGTAAAAAACTAACTGCAGATAGGTCAGGTCATCAATTATATGGAACCATTAGAATTAAAGATGAAATTGAAAAAAATAATTTTACTTTTATCCCATCTGGAAGATTTGACATTGGTCATACTATGTTAGGAAGTTATGAAGAGACTGGTCAAGGAGCAATTGCTGTTGATAAACAACACATTAGAACAAGAAAAATTAGAGCAGGATTAGCGGCAGTTGAAAATTTATCTAATAATCAATACACTTTTAAAAGACATGGTAAAATAGAGTATGTTGCAGATATCGAGCGTTCATCTGATTTTAAATACAATTATGTTAGCGATGGTGGCACAAAATTTAATGACAAATTATATTCGGGAGCACTACACAACATCAATGGTGAGATAGGAGTTGATATAATTTTACCAGAAAATTTTAGTATTTTTCTAATATATGAACGTAATCAAGCCCTAGGCGTTGGTCATACAGATAACTTACATATTGCTATTGGCTATTTACCAAACAAGAAAACAAATTATTCTATCTTTCTAGATGGCACTGATGACACCAAAACAAATTATGTCATTAGTAAAAATATCAATGATTTCCTTATAGACTTTAAATTAACAAGTCATTTGATGAGACCAGAGGAATACGAGGAAGCTTCCTTTAATTTAAGACGTAAATTCTAGTAAAAATTAAAGTTTTTAATTATCATCAATTTTAGTTATATTTCACCGATTAAAATTTAACGGTACTATATTATAATGTCTATACTCAAAAGAATTCTGGTTATATTTTTCCTATCACTGCCAATCTCAAATTCATTTGCAGATATGGTTACTTTTGTACAGAGCACAGTTACTCAAACCCAAACTAATTTTCCTGGTGGAGTTCATTTTAATCCTGACGGAACTAAAATGTTTGTGCTATCTGCATTTAAACTTTCTGGAGATTACTCTAAAGTAAGTGAATTTAATTTATCTACACCATTTGATCTTTCTACCAGTAGTTATGCTGGTGATGGTGAAAGCTGCATATTAAATTCTGGTAACACCACTACTGGTCCAGTAAATAGGGTCTTTGGTTTAAAATTCTCAAAAGATGGAATGATGATGTTTGTTGCAACAGGCAGGTCTAGCCCCGATGACGACGCCGATTTAGTATTTAGATTTGATTTAACTTCACCTTTCGACATCTCAACATGCTCTTTTGCAAATCAAACAACTGGCCTTGATACCACTGCCCTACAAAATGGTAGTAACGCGGGACCTAGAGCATCAGCAAAAAATAAAAACTATATAAGAGGTTTTGACATAAGTGGTGATGGAAAAAAATTATTCGTAGTTTACCATGGTCAAACCACCGCTGACACAAGATTATTAGAGTACGAACTTGCAACTGCATTTGATTTAAGTAGTGATATATCACTTGTTACAAATGCTGGAATAGATATAGGAGATCAAACAGAAAATCCTAAAGGAATCAAACTAAGCCCTGATGGAAAAAGACTTTGGACTGTTGATCATCAATCTGGCAGTGTAGATGTATCTCAATTTACTCTTGATGTGGCATATTCCACATCTTCATTCACCATAGATGGTTCCGTTTCAATAGAGTCTACTAATGGTCAACCATCAGGGATCACGTTTAGTACCAGTGGGTTAAAAATGTTTGTTGGTCGTGATAATGATGCTGCTAATCGAGGTATTGTAGAATATGACTTAGTTTGTCCTTTTAATATAATTGCTGGCAAATGTCCTCCAATTACAGAAAATAAAGACAGAGCAGGTATAGCGATAGCTCAAATAGAAATTGCAAAAAGAGCGATTGATCAATCAACCGATACCGCTTTGAATAGATTGAAGTGGATTAGAAGAAATAAAGATAAACAAAATTTAACTAATTTAAATATAGACTTTAATTTTAATAATCAAAGATTAGCTTCTTTAACTGAAGTTATCCGAACTTCTGCTGTGAAAAAGAAAGCAAAAGATAAAGATGAGAAAAGAGATGTATTTTATTGGAGCGAGGGAAGTATTGCTATTGGCCGAGTAGGAGATACTCGTATTTCCTCTACTAAAGAAATTAACACCAACAGAATAACAGTTGGAGCTGATAGATTTATAGACGATAAAGCCCTAAGAGGTTTAGCATTTAGTGTTGGGAGAAGTAATGTTGATGTTGGCAATAAGGGTAGTAACGTTGATGCTGATACTTATAACCTCACTTATTACAGCACATCTCCCATGAAGGATGATAAAAAATTTGTTGATACCATTATTGGTATTGGCAAAATTCGCTCTGATATACTGACGGTATTAGATAGTAAAGAATTGACTGCTAATCGAAAAGGTAAACAAATATTTGGAACAATAAGAATTAAAGATGAAATAAAGGGAGATAAATTTACATTAATTCCATCTGGACGATTTGATATCGGTCACACTTTACTTGATGACTATGAAGAAATCGGTGTTGGTGGAATTATTGTTGAAAAACAACATATTAGAACCAAAAATCTTAGAGCATCTCTTTCAGCAGTAGAAGATGTATCAAACGATAAGTATACCATAAAACGCCATGGAAAAATTGAGTATCGGGCTGATATAGATCGATCATCCGATTTTAAATATAAATATAAAGAAGGATCAAGTGCTTTTAACGATACCTTACATGTAGGAGCTTTACATAACATTACTGGTGAATTAGGTATCGATATCGTTTTTCCTGAAAATTATAGCATTTTTATAATCTACGAAAGAGACCAAGCCATTGATTATGGACATACAGATAATTTACATATTGCAATTGGCTATTTACCAAATAAAAACACAAATTATTCTATACAACTTGATAGCATCGACAATACAAAATCAAATTATGTTATTAGTAAAAACATCAATGATTTCCTGATTGATTTTAAATTAACAAATCATTTAATGAGACCTGACGATTACGAAGAGGCATCATTTAATTTAAGACGTAAGTTTTAATTAAAAAAAGATATAATAAATCACCCAGGCAATTAAAGAATACTCAACAAGAGTTTTAAATAATAAAAGATTTTTTTCGCTAAATTTTGAAATTAGAAATTTCCTTAAAAAATAAAAACCTATGTGAACCAGTAATACCCCAGAAACTATCCCAATTACTGTAGACCCGATTGAAAAATTTTTATAACCAAAATAACAAGCTGCAATTAATGTAAGCCAAGAAACTTTTGATATAAATAATTTAAAGATTAATCCAGCTTTTTTATCAAAAACTGATTGTGTTTTTATTATTGAATATGACCAAACAATTCCTGTTAAGAACGTAATATATTTTATTATCAATTGATAACCTCAATTTCATTAATGATACTCAAAATTTTCCCACCTCTAATAACTGCATTAACTCTTGCACATTCGTAATAAGCAAAGGAAGTTTCCTCGGCTATTTGTTTCATTTCTAAACACTTAGATCTATTTTTTGTTAGTAAATGCTCTTTTAATTCTGGTGGATCACCTAAATACATCATTAACCCAATTACTTCGTCTTCCTTCTCATAATCCGCGAGTTCCTCTAATTGTGCCACTCTATCATCAACACCTATTTCAAAATTCTTAAAGGCAACAAATCCTTTATATGCAATAAAGGCTAAAACTAAATAAAAGACTATCTTTATCTTACTCATTTGACTCTTTAAAAACTAAACAAACTCCATTATTACAATATCTTTTACCAGTTGGCTTTGGTCCATCATCAAAAATGTGTCCATGATGGGCTTTACAACTCTTGCAATGATATTCTGTTCTGGCATACCCAATTAAATGATCTGTTTTAGTTTCAAAAACATCAGGTAGTGATTGGTAAAAAGATGGCCAACCCGATCCACTTTCATACTTTGTTTGAGAATCGAATAATTTTACTCCGCAGTTAGCACAGTGATAACTGCCTTTACGTTTCTCATTATTTAATTCACTTGAGCCTGGAGGCTCTGTACCATCTTCAAACATGACTAATTTTTGTACTGAAGAAAGATTAGGGTTTTTTTTATCCATTTGGTGATATTAATTCAGCACATGATTGATGTAAATAAGAGTGTAGCTCAACAAGTTTGTTAAAATCTTTATTATATCCACCCCCTAAAACACCACACAGAGGAATATTTTTTGAAAAAAAATTTTCTATAACAATTTCATCTCTACTTTTGATACCTTCATCTGAAATTTTTAATTTACCTAAACGATCATTAAAGTGAACGTCAACCCCAGCAATATAAAAGACAAAATCAAATTTTTCTTTATTAAGCTGATCCAAACAACCTTTAAGTGAATTTGTATATTCTAAGTCTTCAATATTATCCTCAAGTTCAACATCAAGATCACTAATAGATTTTTTTGCAGGATAATTAGATTTTGAATGCATACTAAAAGTGAATACGCTTTTATTATTTTTGAATATATCTGAATTACCATTTCCTTGATGAACATCTAGATCTACAATTAATATTTTTTTTGCTAAATCTCTGTCTAGTAAATATTGAGCAGCAACGGCCACATCATTAAAAACACAATATCCAGCGCCGCTATCAAAAGTTGCATGATGGCTGCCGCCAGCAGTATTACAAGCCAAACGATTACTCATCGCAAGTTTTGCGGCTAAAACTGTTCCCCCTGTTGCAACTAGAGATCTTTGAACAACGCTATCAACTAGTGGAAAGCCTATTTTTTTTACACCATTTTCGTCTAATGTTTTGTTCTTTATATCTTTAATATATTTTTCTGAATGAGCTCTTTTTAAAGTTTCATCAGAACATGGATAAGGTTTATGAAATTTTTTAACTATTTTATTTTTAATCAAATAATTTGCTAGTTCACCAAACTTATTAATTGGAAATTTATGATCATCGCCTATCTTAGCAAAATAATCTTCATGATTGACTACCGGAAGATCCATTTTACTCTATTACACGGATTGGTTTACCATTTACACAAGCTTCTAAAGCTTCAATCATTTGTGTGTAAAAAATACTATAATTTTCAGCTGTCACATATCCAATATGTGGTGTGAGCAATGCATTCGGTAAAAATCTTAGCTTATTATTTTCCGGTAATGGTTCTTTTTCATAAACATCTAAACCTGCACCAGCTATTTCATTAGTTGATAAGGCAATAATCAAATCATGCTCATTGACGATTGGTCCCCTTGAGGTATTTATTAAAAAAGCAGTTTTTTTCATTTTATCTAATTCTTTAATCGTAATACAATTTTTATATCTCTCGCCACCTTGTACATGGATAGATAAAAAATCAGAGTTTTTAATTAAATCATCTTTGCTACATGGAAGAACATTTAATTCTTTGCATTTATCTAAATTAAGATTTTCACTCCAAGCCATGACTTCCATACCAAAAGCTTTACCAATTTTTGCAACTTCTGTACCCACTCTTCCAAGACCAATAAGACCAAGAATTTTTCCTTTAAGCTCAACACCTAAAGTTGTTTGCCAGTAACCTTGATACATATTATCAATTTCCTCTTTAAAATTTCTTGCCAAACCCAAAATTAATGACCAAGTAAGCTCAGGTGTTGAATTTATATTCATCTCAGTACCACAAACAATTATTTTCCTCTTTTTTGCAGTTTCTAAATCTATTGATCTATTTCTTAAACCACTGGTAATGACAAATTTTAATTTTGTTAAATTATCAATTAAATTTTTAGTAATCGGTGTTCTTTCTCTCATAATTAATAATGCTTCAAAATCTGATAATTGCTCTATAGCATCAGCCTCATCTGCAAAGGCCTCACTAAAAATTTTAAACTCGTATTTTCCTGATAGCTTTTCAATATCTACAAATTGTTGAGATACATTTTGATAATCATCTAATATTGCAACTTTAAGCATAAACTTTTCTATTAGATAAATAAATCCCAGACAATATAAAAATAGCTCCTACAAAATGATAAAGTTCAAATTTTTCTTTGAAAATAATAATTGCCATGACAGCGCTGAATAAAGGCATTAATTGAATAAACATAGATGCTCGATTTGGTCCAATTATTTCAATTCCTTTTTGCCAAAAATAATAGGCAGCTATGGCTGGAAAAATTGCTACATATATAAGTATCAAAATAAAGTTTTTATCCAAACTTAATTCTAAACCAATTGATTTTTCATAAAAAAATTGAGGAATTAAAAAAAGTATACCTACTGAGACCATTAATTGTATTAAAGTAAATTGTGATAACTTGAAGTTATTTTTTTTAAGTAAAGTTGAATATAGAGACCAAGTAATTACACAAACTAGCATCCACATATCCCCTTTATTAAAATCTAAAGAGATAATTTTTTGTATATCTCCATTTGAAATAATTGATCCAATGCCAATAATTGATAGTACTAATCCAAACAGTTGAAAAATATTTGTTTCCTCAATTTTCATTAAGGAGGAAAGAACAATCGTTGCAGCAGGAATAGCAGAAAGCATCAACACAGCGTTTATTACTTGTGTATAATTAAGTGCAAAGTAGACTACAGAGTTAAATGTACTAATTGTAATCACTCCCATAAAACTAATTACGAGCCAATTCTTCTTGATATAAGGTAAATTTTTAAAAATTTCTTTGTAAGTAAAAGGGATTAGGATAAACCAAACAGAAATCCATCTAAAAACATTTAAAGTTAAAGGGGGAATTTCATAAAGGGTTGCAAATTTTCCTACTATAAAATTACCTGACCAACAAAATGTTGCCAGTACTAAAAATAAATAAGCTGAATAGTTTTTATTTGACACAAAATTATGAAAATCTTGTCGAACTATAAGGGCCTAAGTTTAAATTTGTATTTTCTTTAGCTATCATTCCTGAGACGATCTTTCCAGAAATTGGACCTAATGTCCATCCCAAATGATGATGACCAAAACAATAAAATACGTTTTTGTGATTTTTTGAAGGACCCATCACTGGTAAGAAGTCAGGCAAAGTTGGTCTAAATCCTAACCATTCATCTTCATGTTCTGGAAGATCATCTAACATATACTTTGCATTGTTAATCAAATTTTTTATTCTTGATTTGGATAATGGATTATCCAATCCTCCAAATTCAACTGTACCAACAACTCTTAATCCTTGCTCCATCGGCGTAATTCCAAAACCTCTGTTTGAAAAAATTACTGGTCTACTTAATAGATGATCGCAATTTTTAAAATGGATGTGATATCCTCTTTCAGTATCTAATGGAATTTTTTCACCTAATTTATCAGTTAGTCTTTTTGAAAAAGCACCACAAGCTATTATAATTTTATCAAAGTTAAAATTTTGATTGTCAGTTTTTATTTTAGGCAGTTCATTATTAAATTCTATTTGTTTGACATCTCGTTTTTCAAATTTTCCACCTTTTTTTAAAAAAAGCTCAAAAAATTTAAGTAATATCTTTTTTGGGTTTCTTGCATGTCTTGCATATGGATAATATACACCTCCATGATAAAAAGGTTTTAAATTTGGCTCCAAATCATGAATTTCTTTTTTATTTACAAGTTGTTGTTTTACTCCTAATTCGTCTCTTACTCTAATTTCTAATTCTCTACTCTTTAAATCTTTTTCATTCCAAATATAAAGAATACCTTTATTTTCTACCAACCCTTCTAAGTCGATTTCATCAAACAATTCATCGTAAGCTGGTAAGGCTAAATCTAGTATTTGATGCATATTTTTAGCTGTATGCATCATTTTGGTTTTAGTTGTGTTTAAAATAAATTTTATAAACCAAGGGATCATTTTTGGTACATAGTTCCACTTTAATGCCAAAGGGCCTGTAGAACTTAACAACATTGCTGGTACATCAGTAAGAACGTCTGTTCTATTTAATGATAAAGATGCATAAGGTGAGAAGTGTCCTGCATTACCATAAGATGCAGCGTGACTACCTGGTTCATCACGATCAAATATTGTTACTTTAAAGCCTTTTTTTTGTAAAAATAAAGCGTTTGAAATTCCTTGTATGCCAGCACCAATAATTCCAACGTTTAAATTTTTATTCATTAGATAATTATATAATTAATTAACAAAATTTTTGCAGTGACAAATTATGCAATCTTTATGAGATATTCTGTCTGTGATTTATGCTTGCACTCAGAACTATAGAAAAGCCAATCATTGTAGCTAATAAAGATGAACCTCCATAGGACATGATTGGTAAAGGAGATCCAACTGTAGGTAGAAGACCTAGAACCATTGATATATTAGTTGCAACATAAAGAAAAATTGCAAAAGAGAAACCAAAACAAAAAAGTCTAGAAAAGAAACTTCTTGAGATCAAACCAGCACGGATAATTCTATAAATAATAATTGAATATAATAATAATAATAGAATAGAACCCACAAATCCAAATTCCTCAGAAAAAAGAGTGAATATAAAATCAGTATGTTTTTCAGGCAAAAAATCTAAATAACTTTGAGTCCCTTTTAAAAAACCCTTACCAGTAATTCCTCCTGACCCAACGGCTATTTTTGATTGGATAATTTGATATCCTGATCCCAATGGATCCCTCTCTGGATTTATAAAAGTTAATATTCTAAGTTTCTGATACGGTTTTAAAAAAGAAATTATAAATGGTAACGAAGTTATAAATATTAAAAAAGAGTAAATAAAATATTTAATTCTTAAACCAGAAAACCATAAAATTATTAAACCTGAGAAAGATATTAAAATTGCTGTGCCTAAATCAGGTTGAGTAATAACTAAAATAGAAGGTATTATAATTATTGTTAAAGAAACTAATATCGATGTAAAAGAATTAGCGCTAGTTGTTCGAATTCTATGAAAGAATTTAGCAAGACAAAGTATGACAGCTATTTTCATAAGCTCAGAAGGTTGTAAATTCAGAAAGTATAGATTTATCCATCTTCTAGATCCTGAAGCTGTTACGCCATATAATGCCACCCAAACTAATAAACCTAAAATAAGCACATAAAAAAGGTAACTGCCTGCATGCCAATATTTTATATTGATAAATGAAAGAACAATCATCATTGGAAAGAAAATTGAAAATTTAATAAAATGACTTTTGGTATGAAACAATACTTCGCCTCCATCTGTTGAATACATCGTAAAAATACTTGTTATTCCAAGGATAAGAATACAGAATAGTAATATGAAATCATAATTTTTAATTTTTTGAAAAAGAGTTAATTCATGTGAAAAATTATTTAACGACATTTATATATCCAAGTATTTTTTTTCTTTAACTGATTGTCTTAATTTATGTCGATCAATTATTAATTTAAAAAGTTTTTTTGCAATCGGTGCTGCAGTAGTACCCCCTGATCCCCCATGTTCAATAATTATACTGGTAGCATATCTTGGGTTTTTGTAAGGTCCAAAAGCAACATACAATGCGTGATCTCTTTCCTCATAAGGGATTTCAAAAGTTTTGAGATCTAACTCACGATCTTTCTCAGTTATTCTTTTAACTTGCGCTGTTCCAGTTTTACCCGCAAACTGATATTTAGGATCATCAATTCGAGATTTATATGAAGTTCCTCTAACTTCATTAGTTGAACTAAACATTGCTTTTTGAATTATTTTTATATTTTTTGAATTTTTGAATAACGGTTTGTATTTATCTAAATATTGCTTATCATTGTTTAATACTATTTTTGGATAAATTTTATATCCACCATTTGCAATTTGTGCTGTCATTAAACACAATTGTATTGGTGTTGTTTGAATAAAACCTTGACCTATTCCAGTAATGATTGTTTCACCAAGTACCCAGCTTTGTCCAAGAGCATTTTTTTTCCATATCGTATTTGGCACCAATCCTTTTTTTTCATTTTCAAATAATTCTCCAAATACTTTTTCTCCTAAACCGAATTTTTTAGCAGTTTCACTTAATCTATCTACACCAAGTCGCCTAGATATCTCGTAGAAATAAGTATCACAAGATTGTTTCATTCCCTCTCTCAAATTAACAAATCCATGCCCCTCTTTTTTCCAACAATGATAAGTTTGACCATATAATTCCAAAGGATGTTTGTGTCCTTTGCAATGAACAGTAAACTCTGGATTAATAACCTCATTTTCTAAAGCTGATAGGGCTACTATAGGTTTAATAGTCGATCCAGGTGAATACCTTCCATTAATTGTTTTGTTTAATAAAGGTTTCATTGGATTATTTCTAATTAATTGCCAATCATCTTGATTAATACCAAACAAAAATAAATTAGGGTCAAAGGATGGTGATGATTGCATGGCAATAATTTCTCCAGAAAAAATATCCATCACACATATTGAGCCTGCTTTATCTTTTAAAAGTTCAGTGCATAATTTTTGAATCTCAGTGTCTATTGTAAGATTAAGATCTTGGCCCTTTGAACCTTTTTGATAATTCAATTGGCTTATCTTTCTTCCATATGCGTTTACCTCAAATCTTTGGATATCATTTTCTCCTAACAAAACATTTTCAAAAGTTTTTTCTAAACCTGTCTTTCCAACTCTAATGCCCGGTACAAATTTTTCTTTAATATTTTCATTGTCAATTATATCCCTCTCATTTGCTTGACTGACGTAGCCTAACACATGAGTATAGTTTTCATTAAAAGGATAAATTCTTGAAATTGATAAAACAGTCTTAACACCAATTAATTCATGTAAATAATTATTAACTTTTGAAAACTGTTCCCATGTTAAATTGTCAGAAACAACAATAGTTTCCCAACCTTTTATCTTTTTTCTTTTTTTGTGTATTTTTTGAAATTCTCTCTCAGATAAATTAAGTATATTTTTTAATCTTAAAGTAATGTATCTAAAATCTTCTACTTGTTCTGGTATAATATGAAGCTGATAAACTTCGTTATTTCCTGCTATCACATTGCCAAAATAATCTCTAAACTCTCCCCTAACTGGATGAAGTTTTGACTCTCTTATTCTATTTTTATCAGAAAGGGTTAGGTATTTATTATTCTGTTTGACTTGAAGAGAAAATAATCTTGATGTAAGTCCAAAAAATACCAAGATTTTTGCGGCTGTAATTATAAACAGTCTTCTATTAATTATATTTATTTTACGAACATTATCACTTTCATCAAACATCAGATTTCCTAAAAAATTTTTTATAGTAAGCGTTAAAGATAATATAAAATAAAAAGAATATCAAAAATGTAGCTAGGTTATTAGTTAACAAGAATCTATAGTCGATGCTTACATTGAAAAAGTAAGATGATATAATGTAATATATTGAATTGACGCACGAAATAGTTATTAAAAAAAATAACCAATCTTTAGTTATATTAGGTCGTAGGGTAATTTTTCTGAAATAAGCTGTTGCAACACAAATGAGCATGTATAAAAAACTGCTCAAGCCCAAAGGAGAGCCTGTTACAACATCATTTATAATTCCTGCTAAAAAAATATATCCATAGCCAAATTGCTCGATATTTTTTAATGTCCAAAAGAAGATTAAAATGAAAGCTAAATTGACAGATAAAAATGGGATACCAAAGTAATTTGCATCAAATTCATTTAAGACTGCAATGAATAAAATTATTAAAGGTGCTGATTTAAAGATGTGTTTTAAGAACCCACTTTTTTTCAGATAACTCATTTTATAATCTTCCTTTTTTTAACACACAATTTTTGTATTCAGGTGTACCAACTTTAAATCCTTTTTTTGAGAAAGTTTTTTTTCTACATCTTTCACCATATTCTAAGTTTAATCTTAGAAAGTTTAATTCATCTTTGTCAATATTATGAGACTTAATTATTTTATTTTGTTTTTCTATAATCTGTTGTCTATTGATTATTTCGATTTGATTATTTGAAAGCTGACTTTTTAAATTCTCATTTTCAATCTTGATTTTATTGGTAATCTGGTCATTAATTTCCTTCTCTTTTATTAATAAGTCCAATTTCTTTTTTAACGTTGGTAACTCTATATCTTCATCATTTTCAGTTTCTGAAGTTTCTACATCAATTTTTTCTGTCACTTTTGTTTCTACTTTGTCAAAAGCAACAACAGACACATATTGTAATTGTGAAAAATCGCTAAAAAATTCAATATTGATGTCTTCATCAATTTTTGAGTCAAAATTTATTATTCGTCCGATTGGAACTCCACTTTTTATTAAACCTCCAGTCCCAGAGGAATATACTAATGAATCGTTTGTTATTTTATCAAAGTGGGTTTTTTTTAAGAAATTTACCTTTGCTTTATCTTTACCAGTTCCAGTGGCTATAGCTAATAAATTACCTGGAGAAATAGTAATAGGGATATTTGAATTGATATCAGATAATAATAAAACTCTAGATGTTCCAAAATTTACTTCGATTACTTTACCGACTAAATATTGTTGATCTAAAACTGCCATTCCACTTTTAATACCATCTCTTGATCCCTTATTAATTACAATTGATCTTAAAAATGGACTTTTATTATCAATAATAATTTTAGAGAAAACTATTTCTGTAGAAATTAAATAGTCATCTAGCTGTTGTCTAAATTTTTGATTTTCGAATTTAAGGATATCTAGAGAAATTTTTTGTGATCTATATTCGTTTAACTCTTTCTCCATTTTTTTTGAATTGCTATAAAGCTCAAAATGATTTCTTATTTCAGTGTTGAGGTTTTTTACGATTTTCTCAGGAGCTGATATTACAAATGATCCTCGATAAATAATTTCATTAATTCCTGATCTTACAGTTTTTATAATCTTATAATCAAAACTGCTTAAAATTAATATGATTATAGATAAAGTTATTAAGGATAATAATGAAAACTTTTGTTTAGTTTGTTTTTTTAAAAAAGCAGATCTGATTGCAATTACAAAATCATCTCTGCTTACATTCATTTTTCCTAATATTCAGTCAGCATAGTAGAAAAGGTTTGTTCTTGCTCTAGTGCTTTACCAGTTCCTATTGCAACACATGATAATGGATCATCTGCTATATGAACTGGTAACCCAGTTTCTTTTGAAAACCTTTTATCAATATTTTTTAATAATGAACCACCACCTGTTAAAGTTAATCCCATATCAACTAGGTCTGCAGATAATTCTGGCGGAGTGCTTTCTAAAGCGTCTTTAATTCCATTTACCATATCTCTTAATATTTCATTTAAAGCTTCAGCAGTATCTTCCTCTGTAATATTAACCTCTTTAGGAGTACCAGATCTTAAATCTCTTCCTTTAACAGCGTAAGTATTATTATTAGATGGAATTGCTGTGCCAATTTCTTTTTTAATTTTTTCTGCCGTACTGTCCCCAATCATTAAATTATATTCTTTTCTCATATAGTTAATCATCGCAGCATCCATTGCATCTCCAGCGACTCTCAAAGATTTAGAGTAAACAAGTCCTCCAAGAGACATTACAGCTATCTCACTGGTACCTCCTCCAATATCAACAACCATTGATCCAGTTGCCTCAGAAATCGGAAGGCCTGCACCGATAGCTGCAGCAATTGGTTCCTCAATTAATTGAACACGTCTTGCACCAGCTGCAAGAGCACTATCTTGAATAGCTTTTCTTTCAACAGGTGTAGAACCTGTTGGCACACAAATCAATATTCTCGGGTTAGCAAAACTGCTTCCCTTATGTACTTTCTTAATAAAATGTTTAATCATCTCCTCTGTGACTATAAAATCTGCAATGACACCATCTCTTAAAGGTCTAATTGCACTTATATTTCCAGGTGTTCTACCAAGCATAGTTTTAGCCTCGTCCCCTACTGCTAATACATTTTTTTTACCACCGTTTTCTACAATTGCCACAACAGATGGTTCATTTAAAACTACCCCCTGACCTTTAACAACTACAAGTGTATTGGCAGTTCCAAGGTCAATGGCCATATCTTGGCTCCAAATATTTTTGATTTTATTAAATATTCCCATTTAAACTCCTCCTCTTATTTTTTGTTTTTCTATATCTTTATAAAGAGATTTTTTTTCTCTCTTAATAAGCATTTTATTTAAAGCATTCAAATATGCATTTGCAGATGCAACCAGTGTATCTGTATCTGCAGACTGTCCTACTGTAGTTCTGTCATTTTCTTCAATTTTCACACTTACAGTTGCTTGAGCATCGGTTCCTTCAGTTACAGCATGAACTTGGTAAAGAGATAATTTGACGTCATGTGGGTAAAGATCTTTGATACATTTAAATATCGCATCGACCGGTCCATCACCTGTTTGCGAAGTTTTTTTAATATCGCCAAAAACATCCAGTGTCATTTCTGCTTTTTGTGGCTCTCCTGTTCCAGCAAAAACTTTCAAAGATTTAAGATTAATTGCATTAATTTTGTTATCAATAATTAAACTATCATCAACTAATGCAACAATATCTTCGTCATAAATATGTTTCTTTTTATCAGCTAAAATTTTAAATTTTCCAAATGCAGCTTGAACAACGTCATCTGTAACATCTGAGTAACCTAAATCACTCAATTTGTCTTTAAAAGCATGTCTTCCAGAATGTTTTCCCATAACTAAAGATGTTTTTTTTACACCTACGCTTTCAGGTGTCATTATTTCATATGTTTCTCTATTTTTAAGCATTCCATCTTGGTGAATTCCAGACTCATGTGCAAAAGCATTTTTTCCAACAATTGCTTTATTAAATTGAACAGGAAAACCTGTTGCATTTGATACTATTTTAGATGCTTTACTTATTAATTCTGTTTTAATACCTGTTTCATAAGGCAATAGATCTTCTCTTGTTTTAATTGCCATTACAATTTCTTCAAGAGCAGCATTTCCCGCACGTTCTCCAATACCGTTAATAGTACATTCTATTTGTCTTACACCAGCTGAAAGTCCAGATAATGCATTGGCAACTGCAAGTCCTAAATCATTATGACAATGTGCAGAAAGAATTGCTTTATCAATATTGGGCACATTGTTTTTTATAGATGTGATAGTTTTTGCAAATTCTTCTGGTATAGAATAGCCAACTGTATCAGGAATATTTATTGTTTTTGCACCACAATTAATTGCAAGTTCAATTGTTTTGTACATAAAATCTAAATCTGTTCTTGTTCCATCTTCACAAGACCACTCAACATCATCTGTAAATTTTCTGGCATACGTGACACTCTCTTTGATTGCGTCTAAAACTTGCTCGTTATTCATATTAAGCTTATGTTTCATATGGACCGGGCTAGTAGATATAAAAGTATGAATTCGAAATCTTTTTGCAAATTTTAAAGACTCATGACAAGCATCAATATCTTTTTTGGTTGCACGTGCTAATCCACATGGAATTGAATTTTTTACACTTTTACTAATTGCGCTAACTGCCTCAAAATCACCTGGTGATGATATTGGAAAACCAGCTTCAATAATATCAATTCCCATTTCGTCAAAAACTCTAGAAATTTGAATTTTTTCCTCAACACTCATAGAGGCACCTGGTGATTGTTCACCATCTCTCATTGTTGTGTCAAAAATTATTACTTTGTCTTTATCTGGCATATGTAAATTATTTTTCAAAATGGAATATACAACCTATCGTTTAGATTGCAAAATAAATCACCAAATTTTACCCAATATGGGACTACAAATTAACCCTTATCACTATCTACTAATTTCTTCTTACTAATCCAAGGCATCATTGCTCTTAGATTAGCGCCAACTTTTTCCACTGGGTGTTCAGCTAGTTTAGCTCGAGTTGCTAGAAAGTTTTTTTGACCACTTTTGCACTCTTCCATCCATTCCTTAGTAAATTTTCCAGATTGAATGTCATCTAGAACTTCTTTCATTCTTTTTTTTGTTTCTTCTTTATTAATAATCCTTGGTCCTGACTGATATTCACCGTATTCTGCAGTATTTGAAATTGAATAGTTCATGTTAGCTATTCCGCCTTCATAAATTAAATCGACAATCAATTTTACTTCATGAACTGTTTCAAAATAAGCCATTTCTGGTTCATATCCTGCTTCAACTAAAGTTTCGTATCCATTTTTAATTAATTCAACTAAACCCCCACAAAGAACAGTCTGCTCGCCAAATAAATCTGTTTCTACTTCATCTTTAAAAGTTGTTTCAATTATTCCAGATCTACCACCTCCTACAGCCGAAGCATAAGACATAGCAAGATCTCTTGCCTTTCCTGATCCATTTTGATGAACTGCAAATAAACAAGGAACTCCTCCACCTTTTTCAAATTCACTTCTTACTAAATGTCCTGGTCCTTTAGGCGCAACCATAAATACATCTAAATCTTTTCTAGCACTGATTAAATCATAATGAATATTTAAACCATGGGCAAAAGCTATCGAAGTTCCTTCTTTAACCCTTTGCTCAATATGATTTTTATATATAGATGCTTGTAATTCATCAGGAGTTAAAATCATAACAACATCTGCCCATTCTGCAGCATCTGATAAATTCATTACTTTTAAACCCTTAGATTCAGCTTTTGCGATACTTGAAGAACCTTCTCTTAAAGCTACAACAACTTCTTTAACTCCACTGTCTTTTAGATTTAATGCATGAGCGTGTCCTTGACTTCCATATCCAAAAATTGCAATCTTTTTGTCTTTAATGAGATTTACATCAGTATCTTTTTCATAAAACATTTTCATTTTTTATCTCCTATTTAATTATTTAAAAACGTCTGCTCCTCTGGTCATTGCAATTGCACCTGTTCTGGAGGTGCTTATTAAGCCAAGAGATTTTAATTTTTTACTCATTTTGTCTATTTCACGTCTTAATGCAGTGATTTGAATAACGACTGACTTGCTCGATTTATCCAATATAACTGGATTGTAGGTTTTACATGCTTTAAGACATTTTTCTATCTTTTTTTTCTTTCCCACAACCTTTAGTAAAGCCATTTCTTTAAATATTACTTTTTTATCCTCCCTTTTAAAATCCGCTACTTTATGAACAGGAACCAATTTTTTTAATTGCAATTTTATTTGGTCAATTACTTGAGGTGTTCCAGTAGTTACTATTGTTATTCTGGAAATATTTTTTGCTGCATCGATTTCAGCCACTGCTAAAGACTCAATATTATATCCTCTTCCAGAAAATAATCCGACCACTCTTGCTAACACACCAGCTTCATTGTCTACCCACACCACAATAATATGTGTATCTGGTTTACCCTTTTTTGTTGGTATGCTGTATGCTGATTTTGGATTTGCCATTAAACTAGAGCTTTTCCTTTTCCAGTAATCTTATTTTCCTCCTTATCACTAGGTCCTAAAATCATTTGATTATGTGGTTTACCTGATGGAATCATTGGGAAACAATTTTCATTTGGGTCTACCTGGCAGTCAAAAATTACTGGACCTTTATGATCAATCATTTCTTTTATTTTTTCGTCAAGTTCCTGAGGATTAGAGGCTTTAATACCTTTACATCCATAGGCCTCAGCTAATTTTACAAAATCAGGTAATGCCTCAGAATAACTCTCAGAATAATTTTTTTCATGGAGTAATTCCTGCCATTGTCTAACCATTCCCATATACTGATTATTCAAGACAAATATTTTAATTGGTAAATTATATTGAACTGCAGTGGACATTTCCTGCATCGTCATTAAAACAGATGCTTCCCCAGCTATATCTATAACTAATTTATCTGGATGTGCTATTTGAACACCTACAGCCGCCGGAAGTCCGTAGCCCATAGTCCCAAGACCACCTGATGTCATCCATCTATTTGGTTTATTAAACTTATAATGTTGTGCTGCCCACATTTGATGTTGACCCACTTCTGTAGTTATAAAAGTATCCTGAGATTTTGTGAGTTCATATAATCTTTGGACAGCGTGTTGAGGTTTTATAGTTTTATCACTATTGATAAACCCTAAGGAATCTTTCTCACGCCATTTTTGTATCTGTTCCCACCATTTTGATATTTTTTGTTTATTTGAAACTTTAATACCATTTTGTTTTTGATTAATCTTTTTTATAGTCGATTTTAAAACCTCGTTTACATCACCAACTATAGCTAAATCTACTTTAATAATCTTATTAATTGATGATGGATCAATATCAATATGAACTTTTTTTGATTTAGGAGAAAACTCATCGATCTTACCTGTTATTCTGTCATCAAATCTAGCCCCAATATTAATTAACAAATCACAATCATGCATTGCATTGTTTGCTTCATAAGTTCCATGCATTCCAAGCATTCCAATAAATTGATTGTCATCACCTGGAAACGCCCCTAAACCTTGAAGTGTGGATGTAATAGGAAAACCTATTAGTCTTACAAACTCTCTCAATGCCTCACTCGCTTTTGGTCCAGAATTTATAACTCCACCTCCGGTATAAATCATTGGCTTTTTTGCTTTTGAAATTAAATTAATTAATTCGTTAATTTCATTCTGAGTAAATTTGTTATGAGACTTGCCGTTAACTTTTTTAATTTTTTTTGGTTTTGAATAATTTGTCTTTGCAAATTGAATATCTTTTGGAATATCAACTAACACTGGTCCTGGTCGGCCAGTTGTTGCAACCTCAAATGCTTCATGTAAAATCTTTGGCAAGTCTTTAATATCTTTTACTAACCAATTATGTTTTGTACAGGGTCTTGTGATACCAGTTGTATCACATTCTTGAAAAGCATCTGTGCCAATTAAATGTGTTGGCACTTGACCCGAAATACAAATTAAAGGAACTGAGTCCATATAAGCATCTGTTAAAGCTGTGACAACATTAGTTGCGCCTGGTCCGGAAGTAACCAAAACTATGCCAGGTTTACCAGATGATCTTGCATAACCTTCTGCAGCGTGTCCTGCCCCTTGTTCATGTCTAACCAAAATATGTTTGATTGATGAATGGTTTTTTAACTCATCATAAATAGGTAAAACTGCTCCACCAGGATAACCAAAAATAAATTCAACCTCTTGATCTTCAAGACATTTAAATACAATTTCAGCTCCTGAATATAATTTTGACATTAAACCAATCTAGCTGAAGTTGTGCTAATTGGTCAAGACTAAGTAGGTAATATCTAAATCTTTTTTAGAAAGTCAGTTAACTGAATTGGATTTATTTTGTTCCAATTTTGCATATTTCCGTTTGCCCATGTCCTTTGTCTTTTGGCGTATTGTCTTGTCTTTATTGATATTTTCTCAATAACCTGAGCAATTTTAATTTTTTTTTGGATATACTCATTTACTTCTTTAATACCTATAGCTTTATAGGCTGTTTTATCATTTCTGACTTTGAGGCTATTAAATTTTTTTACCTCTGAAATTGCACCTTTTTTTATCATTTCTTGAGTCCTAAGATGTATTCTTTCTACCAATTTGTCTTTAGGAAAATCTATATAAATTTTATAAAAATCCTTTTGTTGATAATTTGATTTTGTTTTTTTAAACCATTCGTAAATTGATTTTTTAGTAAAAGATTTTACCTCATAAGCTCTTATTGATCTTTGGGCATCAGAGGATTTAATTCGGTTTTTGACTAGTGGATCAAGTTTAATCAATTTTGAAAAAAATTTTTTATTCCCTATTTTTTTGTGCAAAGACCTTACATTTTCCCTAAATTTGATAGGAATATTTGGAATGCTCACTAAACCATCCGTTAGGGATTTAAAATATAAACCTGTGCCTCCTACTAAAATTGGAACTTTTTTTCTTTTTTTAATATCTTCAATTTTTTGATTAGCTAATTTTAACCAATCGCCAGTAGAAAATTTTTTTTTAACACTGTGAAATCCAAAAAGATGGTGCTTTATCTTTTTATATTTATTTTTAGAGGGTCTTGCTGACAAGACTTTAAGTTCTTTATAAACTTGCATGCTATCAGCATTAATAATTTCACCGTTGATTTTTTTTGAAAGTTTAATAGCAAAATTAGATTTTCCAGATGCTGTTGGACCATAAATTAAAATAATTTTGGATTTTAGATCCATGAATTAATTTAATTTAACACCAATATATCTTCTTTGATTTTGACTGTTATAGATAACTAATAACAAAGTTTTTTCACTTGTTTTCAACACTTGATCTAAAGTTTGATTTAAATCATCTACTGATCTTATTTTCTTTTTTTGAGCCTCTAAAATTATACTATTTATATCAAGTGATTTTGCCAAAGGACTATCAGCTTCGATCTTAGTTATTACTAAACCAGAGGTTTGATTTGGTAAATTCCTATTTTTAATATCCTCTTTATTAAGTTCTCTTACTGCTATTTTTAATTTCTCTATTCTTGTTTCTTTTGGTTTAGCTTTTTTTTCTGCAACTTTAAAGTCCTCTGATGTCTCTAGCCTGCCAAGTGTAATAGTTTTAGTTATCTCTTTTTTATCTCGCCAAATTTTGACTTTCACTTTTTTGCCAACTTCTGTTCTTGCAACTATCATTGGAAGTTCTTTCATTACTTTAATTTTTTCACCATTGAACTCTAAAATAATATCTCCGGCTTTAACTCCTGCTTTATCTGATGGACTGTTTTCTGCAACACTTGCAACAAGTGCACCTCGTGGTTCATCTAATTTTTCTACTTCAGCAATTTCATTTGTAACGTCTTGAATTCTTACTCCTAACCATCCTCTTTTTGTTTCACCAAATTCAATTAATTGATCAATTACAATTTTTGCACTATTGGATGGAATAGCAAAACCAATTCCAATAGAACCGCTTCTTCCTAAAATCGCTGTATTAATTCCTATCACATCTCCATTCATGTCAAATAAAGGACCACCAGAGTTTCCTGAATTTATTGAAGCATCGGTTTGTATATAATCCTCGTATCTTGATAAACCAATAGATCTATTTCTTGCTGAAATTATTCCTGACGTAACAGTTCCACCTAAACCAAAGGGATTACCAATAGCAATAACCCAATCACCAATTCTTGCATTATCAGAGTTACCAAACTTTACTGGGGTAAACTTTTCTTTTGTTTCTAACTGTAAAATAGCAATATCTGATAATGGATCAGAACCTATTACTTTTGCCTTAAATTCTTTATCTCCATTCACTCTAATAATTATATCCTCTGCATCTTGAATTACGTGGTTGTTTGTAACCACTATACCTTTTTCATCTATAATAAATCCTGATCCTAAGGCCGAGGATTTTCTCTCTTGAGGTGCACCAAATTCTTTAAACATATCCTCAAATGGTGAGCCTGGGGGAAATTGGAAAGGAAACGGATTTGATTGAGTTGTAATTGTCGTTGTCGTAGAAATATTAACAACTGACGGCATTAATTTTTCTGCTAAATCAGCAAACGAACCTGGTATTTCTTTAGAGAAAGATTTTACTTGGAAACTTAAAATTAATAGAGTTGTTACAAAGAGTATCTTTAATTTATTCATATTAGCTTTTAATAAAGTAAATAATGATAAACCCAATTAATGCAAAAATTAGTCCAGCACTTCTAAGCTGATTATCATTAATTAATTCCAATTTTTTTAACATACTTTTCATTTTTGCTGGAAATATGGCATATAAAAGACCCTCTATAAATAAGAATAGACCAAAAGCTATGATCAATTCCCTCATCAAAGTTTAATTAGATTGGGGCTGCTTTATATTTCCAAAGAATTTAAAGAACTCACTGTCAGGTGATAAAATTAAAGATGTTTCACCGCCAATTAAAGCTTTTTCATATGCTTGCATTGCTCGATAAAATGCAAAGAATTCTGGATCTTGGCCAAAGGCGCTAGCAAATATATTATTTCTCTTACCATCACCTTCACCTTTCATAATTTCAGATTTTTTTTGTGCATCAGCTAAGATGACAGTTACTTCTTTATCCGCTGTTGAAGTAATCGTTACAGCCATCTCTGCACCTCTTGCTCTAAATTCTTTTGCTTCTCTTTCCCTCTCAGTTTGCATTCTTCTAAAGATCGCATCACTGTTTGCTTGAGGAAGATCGGCTCTTTTTATTCGAACATCATTAATTTTTATTCCAAAGTTTTCAGCCTCATTATTAACTCCTTCTTGAATTAAAGCCATTTGCTTTGTTCTATCTTCAGATAATAAAGTTTGAAGTTCTTGCTGACCTAAGACATTTCTAATTCTTGAATTGATAATTGTCGCTAATCTTGATCTAGCAACCCGTTCATTTCCCACAGAAATATAAAATTTTAAAGGATCAACTATTTGAAATCTTGCAAAAGCATCCACAATTAATCTTTTTTGATCTGAGGCAATTACTTCCTCTGGTGGAGTGTCTAAGTTTAAAATTCTTTTATCTAAAAATACCACGTTTTGGATAAATGGAATTTTGAAATTCAAACCTGGTTTTACAATTATTCTTTTCGGATCTCCAAACTGTAAAACGATAGCTTGATTTACTTCTTTTACAATAAAGATTGAAAAAAATAATGTAGCTGCAATTGCAACACTTATACCAGCAATAACTTTTCCCATATTCATAATTTAATTAGTCACTTTCTTTTTTAATTCAGGCAGTGGCAAATACGGCACTACACCTGATCCAGCATTCTTTTCAATAATTACTTTATCTATGTCTGCTAGAACTTTTTCCATTGTCTCTAAATACATTCTTTCTTGTGTCACTGATTTTGCATTTTTATACTCATTATAAATTGCTAAAAATCTACTCGCTTCACCTTCTGCTTTTGCAACAACTTCTTTTTTATATGCTTCAGCAGCTTGCAATATTTTTGCCGCTTCACCCCTAGCTCTTGGTATTACATCATTTGCATATGCTTCAGCTTCATTTTTAGATCTTTCCATATCAGCTCTTGCAGCTTGGACATCTCTAAAGGCGTCAATTACTTGATCTGGTGGATCGGCTTTTTGTGTTTGAACTTGGGTAATTTGAATACCACTTGTGTATTCATCCAAAATTTTTTGAATTATTTCTTGTGTGTCGGTTTCTATTAAAGATCTTCCCTCTGTAAGAATAGGTTGAATATCTGATCGAGCAATAACTTCTCTCATTGCAGTTTCAGCTGCAGCTTTTACAGTACCTTCTGGGTCTTGAATTTTAAATAAAAAATTTCCAGCATCTTTGATTACCCAAAAGACAGAAAAATCTATGTTAACAATATTTTCATCTCCAGTTAACATTAAGCTTTCTTGTGGAACATCAGCAACTCCTCCTTGAGAAGAAAATCCACTGTCTCTCTCAGATCTAAAACCTATATCTATTCTGTTAACTTTAGTAACTTTTGGAGTTAGCACAGACTCTACTGGAAAAGGTATATGGTAGTTTAATCCTGGTTGGGTAGTTTTTACAAATTTTCCAAATCTTAAAACCACTCCTTGTTCATCCGGTAGTACTCTGTAAAGACCACTTGCTAACCAAACAAAGCCTAGAATGATTAAAACTAATATTGCTTGTTTTCCGCCTGACGAACTTCCACCTGGTAAAAATTTTTTTAATTTTTCTTGAAATTCTCTTATGATTTTATCAATATCTGGTGGAGTTGGACCTCTGCCTGAACCATTTCCACTTCCACCTCCTCCTGGAGGCTTACCCCATGGGCTTCCACCGCTTTGTCTAAAATCATCTGGCATAGTGCCAATCTATATAATGTCTTTATAAGGAAAAACAAGGTAAGATCACTAAATGCCAAAGGAAAAGCCAGAATTAAGTGACGCAATGAGAAAAAAACTGAGTGGAAGCTCACGTGAAAAGAAGCCAATTAGCGGAACTAAATTTACCATCGCAATTTCAAGTGCCAAAGGGGGTGTCGGAAAATCGACTTTTGCAACCAACCTTGCTTTAGCTTTAAAACAAAATGGCTGTAAAGTCGGATTATTGGACGCTGATATATATGGACCCTCTATTCCAAAAATGTTTGGGATAAATGAGAAACCAAAAAGTGATGGTCAAAAATTAGAACCCGTTATCAAATATGATATCCAATGTATGTCTATAGGATTTCTGACAGATGAAAAAACTCCAATGATATGGAGAGGCCCAATGGTAACAAGTGCAATCAAAACATTCACTCAGCAGGTCAATTGGAAAGATTTAGATTT
>CACDZM010000010.1 GCA_902557215.1 uncultured Pelagibacteraceae bacterium
CTAAAGAACTAGACAATAAACCAAGCTCATCATTTCTCAGTTTTAAGTTGTCTATATTTGTTGTTTTTTGTTTTTTATCTTTAATTGTTTTTGTATAACTAACTAGATTTTTAATTGGTTTTAAAAAATATCTATTCAAAACAAAAGAAAAAATTAATATCACTATACCTACAGCAATTGCAGTTCTAATGATAAAAGTTTTTCTCTCATCAATCGCTGCTTTTATATCATTAGCATTTTCGCTTATAGCTAAATAACCAATATTTTTACCATTTTGCATTACATTTTTGATGGTAGTTAATTTGAATTTATTAAATTCTTCTTGAGTGAATGTAAATGGAATCCCAAAATCCTTTGAAGTAGAATAATTTAACAATACCTCATTTAAAGAAACTATTTTTTTTTTTCCAATATCAATATTTTTCTTTTCTACTATTTCTTTTGATTTCTTCTCGTTTAAAGTTTCTAATTCTATAATATCAAGTCTTGAAGAAAATGATCTAGGATCCAGATCTAATGTATCTGTGTCACCGACTAAATTTAAATTATTGTCAAAGAATATTACTCTATCAAGATTCTGAAATAAAAATCTTGTAGACAATAAAAATCGTCTAATATCCTCCTCAACAAAATTAACATTTAGTCTTGTTAAATTACTAATTGTATTATTAATCACCTCAATGTGATTAGAAGATTTTTTTTTTATCAGGTTTGGTTGCACATTTTTTATATAAATAAATGTAAATAATCCAATAATTGTAAAAAAAATTAAATTAATAAATAGAAATTTTTTTAGAATAGATAAATCTTTAAGTATTTTGTTGAACATCAGCTAACATTCCACCTATAACCACTCCCATATCTTGTTTCAATAGCTGAAAATTCAGGATCAACCTTTTTAAATTTTTTTCTAATTCTTTTTACGTGACTATCTATTGTTCTATCTTCAATATCTGTATCTTCCCTATAGGCTATGTCCATCAATTGTCCTCTCTCTTTGATAATTCCAGGTCTTTTAGCCAATTCTTTAACTAACAAAAATTCAGTGGTTGTTAATTTATCTGGTAACTGTTTACCATCCCATTCACATTCAAGTTGGGATGGGTCCAACTTTAGTTTTCCATGAGATATAATACTTTTATTTTCTTCAATGGTGTCCTTGTTATCTTTCTTTCTAAGTTGAACTCTTATTCTCTCAATGAGCACTTTAATAGAAAAACCTCCTGATTTTTTTATAAAATCATCAGCACCCAATTTTAATCCAAGTAACTCATCAATTTCGTCATCCTTGGATGTTAGAAAAATTACTGGTAAAGAGGTTTTTTTTCTTAATTTTTTTAGTAACTCTTCACCATCCATTTTAGGCATCTTAATATCAACTATTGCAAGATCAGGGGGTGTTCTTGTTAGACCTATTAGTGCACTTTCACCATCAATATATGTCTGAACTTTAAATCCTTCTTTCTCCAACGCAATACTTAAACTTGTCAGAATATTACGATCATCATCTATTAATGCGATTACTTGTTTATGCATAGCACAGTATAAAAATACTAAATTGTTCTAATTTGGGCAATCAAATTTAATTAATGAAGTTCACCCCAATTATCACCTATATTCAAATCTACAGTTAATGGTATTGAAAATGAGTGGTGTTCGCTTTTAACTACGCTAGACATTTCTTCGATTATAATTTTGCTGATTCTTTTCACTTCTTCTTTAGAAGTTTCAAAAATAAGCTCATCATGAATTTGAAGTAACATTTTCGTTTTTTTATTTTTTTGCTCTTTAAGTCTTTTATCAAGCCTGATCATCGCCAATCTCATAATTTCAGACGCAGATCCTTGAATTGGAGCATTTATGGCTGCACGTTCTTGGAAGTTTCTAACATTATAGTTTTTGTCATTGATGTTTATGAAATGAGATTTTCTTCCGAAAATATTATTCACATAACCACTTTTTCTACAAAATTTGATTGTTTTATCCATATATAATTTTATTTCTGGAAACTTAGCAAAATATGCATTCAAAAATTCCTCAGCATCTTGGTTAGATACGTTTATTTGTTTGGCTAACCCATATTGAGAGATACCGTAAATAATACCAAAGTTTATTGCTTTTGCTTTTCTTCTTTGATCTTCATTAACTTTATTGATACCAATATTAAATATCTGGCTAGCTGTTAAAGAATGAATATCTTCATTATTTCTAAAAGCTTTTTTTAATTCTTTAACATCAGCTAAATCAGCTAAAATTCTCATTTCAATTTGATTATAATCTGCTGAAATTAAAGAGAGACCCTTTTCTGCAATGAATGCTTTCCTAATATCTTTACCATCCTCAGACTTTATGGGAATATTCTGTAAATTTGGATCACTTGAAGCTAGTCTTCCTGTTGTAGTCGCTGCCAGTAAAAAGGAGGTATGTATTCTTTTAGTTTTTGGATTAATATGCTCTGGAAGAGTGTCCGAATATGTATTCTTTAATTTTGAGATTTGCCTCCAATCTAAAACTAATTGTGGAAACTTATGGCCTTTAAAAGCTAAATCCTCTAATACTGATGCACTAGTTGCAAAGCTTCCTTTTTTGGTTTTTTTTAAGTCTGAAATCTTAAGATCATTATACAAAATCTCACCAAGCTGTTTTGGAGATGCAATATTAAATTCTTTTTTTGATATTTTATAAACTTCACGTTGAATTTTTTCAATTTTTTTCCCAAATTTTGAGGAAAGAGTCTTAAGAAAATCATTATTAATTTTAATACCTTCTATTTCCATATCAGCTAAAATTTTTATCATTGGTTTTTCAAATGTTTCGTAAATATTGATCATTTTCTCGTCTTTCAAACTTTTATTAAATTTTTTATATAATCTAAAAGTAACATCAGCGTCTTCTGCTGCATAATCTTTAGCCTTTTCTAAATCAACAAAACTAAAATTAATTTCTTTTTTTCCAGTACCAACTAAGTCTTTAAATGCTATCGGTTTATGATTTAAATGAATTTCCGATAAAGTATCCATATTATGTCTATTTTTACCAGAGTCTAACACGTACGACATAAGCATGGTATCCTCCATAGATGTAATCTTAATACCGTGTTTAAATAGCACAATGAAATCAAACTTAATATTTTGCCCTATTTTTTTTATACTCGGGTCTTCGAGCAAAGGTTTAAGTTTTTTTAATGTTTGATCTTTATCAATATTTTTTTTTGATTTATGCCCTACAGGAATATAGCAAGCTTTACCAATTTTAGAACTAAGTGAAATTCCAATAAGATCTGCTTGATGAGGATCTAGGGAACTTGTCTCCGTATCTACCGCCACTTCTCCTACTTCCTCAGCCTCTTTAATCCAGCTGTCGATTTCGTCAAGATTTGTTATTAAATAATATTTTTTTCTGTCGATAGCTTTTTGTTTTTCGTCAGTTTTAACAATATCTTTTTCTGAGTTAAGTTTCGGTTCACCATAAGCTGAAATTGCTGAGCTTAACAATCTATTAAACTCCATTTCTCTTAAAAATTTATAAAGTTTATCTTTATCGATTTCCTTTAATTGAAACTCTGTTAAAGACCTGTCTACAGGAGCATCATTTTTTAAAGTAACTAATTTCTTACTAATTAATGCTTTGTCTTTATTCTCAATAATTGTCTCTCTTCTTTTGTTCTGCTTAATTTCATTAGCAGATTTTAAAAGTGTTTCTAAATTTCCATATTTATTTATTAATTCTGCTGCTGTTTTTACTCCTATACCAGGTACACCGGGAACATTATCACTGCTGTCTCCAGCTAAAGCCTGAACATCAATTACTTTTGATGAGTCTACTCCAAACTTTTTTTGTACATCTTCATCAGAAATAAATCTATTTTTCATCGGATCATAAATTCGGACATTTTTTTTGAATAATTGCATTAAATCCTTATCTGAAGATACAATTGTAACATTTGCACCTTTTTTTAAAATTTGGTCTACATAAGTTGCAATAAGGTCATCTGCTTCATAGTTGGCGAGCTCAACTGAAGGTAGATTAAATGCCAAAACAGATTTTCTAATGTATTCAAATTGTGGAGCTAAATCGTCTGGTGCTTCAGATCGGTTCGCTTTATAGTCACGGTAAATTTCATTTCTAAAAGTTTTTCTTGCTGAATCAAAAATAACTGCAAAGTGTGTGGGCTTTTGTTTATTTTGATTTGATTTAGAGTCTTCTAATAATTTAAATAACATGCTGCAAAATCCACTTACAGCACCGGTTGGTAGTCCATCACTTTTACGTGTTAAAGGTGGTAGAGCATAATAAGCCCTAAAAATATAACCTGAGCCATCAATCAGATAAAAATGATCAGATTTTTGAATTTTACTCATTATAAATAAATATAGATTATGTATTGAAATAAGAGTATTATTTTTTATGGACCTTATAAAGCAAAATACTCACACACAAATAATTAAATCAGTAATTGTAATTTTTTTTGGTTCAGTAATGCTCGCAATCTCTGCAAAAATTAAAATACCTTTTTATCCAGTGCCTATGACAATGCAAACCTTTATGGTTTTATTTTTAGGTGTCTGCTTTGGATACAAAATCGCAATTTCTACGGTTGGATTATATTTAATAGAGGGTGTTCTAGGATTGCCAGTTTTTTCTAATTCTCCTGAAAGAGGTGTGGGTTTAATTTATTTCACTGGCCCTACTATGGGCTACCTTATAGGATTCATCTTTGCTAGTTTTTTAGCTTCGTTTGTTAAAATCAAAGATAATTATTTTATTATTTTTATTAAGTTAGTAGTGGCAGTTTCAATAATTTATATCTTAGGGGTGTTATGGCTAGGAACTCTAATAGGTTGGGATAAACCTATTTTTCAATTAGGAGTTACACCATTCTTGTTAGCAGAATTATTTAAGATTGTTTTGCTTACAGTCATTTCCAAGTATGTTTTAAAATTTAGAAAATTTATTTAGGGGATCTTTTTGAAAGAATTCTTTGAAGAGTTCTCCTATGCATTTTTAATCTTCTAGCTGTTTCGGATACGTTCCTATTGCATAATTCAAACACTCTGTGAATATGCTCCCATTTTACCCTGTCTGCTGACATTGGATTTTCTGGTGGAGCCGCTTTTTTTGATGGATCAGCTAACAAAGCTTTTTCAACATCGTCGGCATCTGCTGGTTTTGCTAAATAATCAATCGCCCCTTCTTTAATAGCAGCTACTGCTGTTGGAATATTTCCATAGCCAGTTAACATTATAATTCTGCTAGATGAATTGGTATTTTGGATTTCTTTAACTACCTCTAATCCATTTCCATCTCCCAACCTAAGATCTACTACCGCAAAACCTGGTTTTTTAGATTTGACTGTATCTATGCCTTTTTTTACACCTTCAGCTTGAATAACCTCAAAACCCTTTTTTTCCATAGCTCGTGCCAACCTTTCTCTGAAAGGATTATCGTCATCAACAATAAGTAAGGATTTATTGTCGAAATCAGCCAAGTTTTGTAATGGTGCTTCATTTTTCATGAGCTATATATGGATATTTTTTCCCACAATTCAATAGGCCATTATTTGCTTTACATTAATTAACTAATGAATTAACTGCTGGAATTACTAAAGTTTTTATAAATAAAAAGACTTTTTTTATTAAATTTTTTTTAGGGGGCATTTTAGATGCAAAAATTTAAGTCGGTTGAAGAATTAGTAACTCAACTGAAACCTGACAAACCAGTCTACTGTATAAGAAAGAATTCTATTCTTTCTGCTTCTAAGTACTTTCAAAAAAATTTCCCAGGTGAGATATTATACGCTGTAAAAACAAACCCTAATAAAGAAGTAATTAAAACTCTTATTGAAAGTGGAATAAAACAATTTGATGTAGCTTCAATAGAGGAAATAAAAGCTGTAAGAGAATTTAGTCACTCAGCTAAATGTTCTTATATGCACACAATAAAAAGTAAAAACAGTATATTCGAAGCATACTTTAAATACGGGATAAAGACATTTGCTTTAGATACTAAAGATGAACTCATTAAGATTATGAAAAACACAAATAACGCTAAAGATCTTGAATTATTTGTGAGAGTCGCTGTATCGAATGAACACGCAGAAATAGATTTATCTAAAAAATTTGGAGCCTTAAATTCTGAAGCAGTAGGATTATTACGATTAGTAAAACAATACGCGAAAAAAATAGGGTTAAGTTTCCATGTTGGATCTCAGTGCATGCATCCTATTTCTTATCACAAAGGTATCACTGAAATTGGAAATATCATTAAAAAAACTAAAATTATTCCTGATTATATTAATGTTGGCGGTGGTTTTCCCACGATATACCCTGACTTAATTCCACAGTCTTTAAATAATTATCTAAATGAAATTAAAAAAAGTTTAGAAAATTTAAAATTAAATGATAAGACAGAAATTATTTGTGAGCCTGGAAGAGCCCTAGTAGCAGAAAGTGGATCTACCATAGTGAGAGTTAATCTAAAAAAGAAACAAAAACTTTATATAAATGATGGAACCTATGGAACACTTTTTGATGCTGGAACTCCAAACATAGTTTTTCCATCTAAAATGATTAAAGATAGCTCAAGCAAAATTATTTCCAAAAAATTGACGGCGTTCGATTTTTATGGTCCTACTTGTGACAGTATGGATTATATGAAGGGTCCTTTTTTACTTCCAAATAATATTAAAGAAAATGATTATATTGAGCTTGGGCAACTAGGGGCTTACGGATTAACTTTTAGAACACAATTTAATGGATTCTTTTCAGACGAAATTTATGAAGTAGAGGACCAACCAATTATGACGCTTTATGATAAAGATGTTAATAAAGCTACATTGGTTGCTTAATGTCAGAAGATAAAAAATTTGGTCATAACAGTAAAAAAGATTTTTTAAAAAATCCGGTCCAACACATTGATATAACTTCCTTTGACTCACAAAAAATTATAGCCTCAATGGAAAAAATGTCTTTTGTTTCAAGAGAGACCGCTAATGCCGCTAAAATATATAATCAAATGATAAAAGATAAAGATTGTACAATTTTTTTAACATTAGCAGGCTCTACCTCTGCAGCGGGATGCATGCATATCTACAGAGATATGGTGAAATACAATATGGTAGATGCAATTGTTGCAACTGGAGCATCAATAATTGATATGGATTTTTTTGAAGCATTAGGATTTAAACATTATCAAGGTTCCCAATTTCAGGACGACACTGAACTGAGAAAAAATTATATTGATAGAATATATGACACATACATTGATGAAGATGAATTACAAATTTGTGATAAAAAGATTTGTGAAATTGCTGATGGATTAGATCCTAGAAATTATACATCAAGAGAGTTTATTCATGAGATGGGTAAATATCTTAAAAAAAATTCTATCAAAAAAGACTCATTGATTGAAACTGCTTTTGATCACAACGTACCAATATTTTGTCCAGCCTTTACTGATTCTAGTGCTGGTTTTGGTTTAGTAATCCATCAAGAAAAAAACCCTAAAAAACACATTACAATAGACTCGATAAGGGAATTTAGAGAATTGACTGAAATAAAGATTAAATCAAAGAGTTCGGGTTTATTTATGATTGGTGGTGGTGTGCCAAAAAACTTTATTCAAGATACAGTTATATGTGCAGAACTTTTAGGTAAAGAAGTTGAAATGCACAAATATGCAGTCCAAATTAGTGTTGCAGATTCAAGAGATGGTGCTTGTAGTAGTTCAACTTTGAAAGAAGCTAGTTCCTGGGGTAAAGTCGATGTTACAAAAGAGCAAATGGTCTTTGCAGAGGCAACCAGTGTGTTACCTTTAATTGCAAGTGATGCTTATCACAAGGGTGCATGGAAGAATAGAGACAGAAAAAACTTTACGAAAATTTTTGGATAAAGCCTTGCAGTATCTTTCAAATAAAAAAGGATTTCTAGGGATAGATAATAAATTTAATTTTAAAGAAAAAGTTGTGGTAGTTCCTTTCGGTTTAGAAAAAACCGTAAGTTATGGTGGTGGAACTAGAAATGGTCCAAAAGAAATAATTAATGCCTCACATCAAGTTGAATTATACGATGAAGAATTAAATTGTGAGCCTTTTAGAAAAATTGGAATAAAAACTTTAAAATTTTTTAAAATTGATAAAAACATTAAAAAAGCCTTAAAAAAAATAGCAGATATAAATAATAGATTGTTAACAAAAAAACTTTTTCCCATCACACTTGGTGGAGAACACTCAATTACTGCAGGATGCATTGTTCCATTTGTAAAAAAATATAAAAAAATATGTATTTTACATTTTGATGCTCATGCTGATTTAAGAGAAAATTATAATGGGGAGAGATTTTCACATGCATCAGCTATGAGAAGATGTTTAGATTATAAAAATGTATCAATAATTTCATTTGGAATTAGAAATATATCTCAAGAAGAAATACCATTTTTAAAAAAGAACAAGTCTAGGATTAATATTTTTTGGGCAAAAGATAAGGCAAAGTGGGATTTTAAAAAATTTAAAAGACTTATAAAAAATAAAACTGTTTATCTAACTTTCGATGTTGATGGTTTAGATTCAAGTATTATGCCTGCAACTGGAACTCCTGAGCCCGGTGGCTTATTATGGGACGAGGCATTAAACATTATAAAAATTGCTACAAAAAATTCAAATATTGTTGGAGCTGATGTTAATGAACTTGCACCGATAAAAGGATTCAATTCCTACAATTTTTTAGTTGCTAAATTAGTTTATAAAATTTTATCTTTGAAATTCCTATCAAAAAATTAAATTGGCTTAAGTGTTTTTAATAACAATCTGAATGGAATTAACATTAGCAATGCTACAAAAATTTTTACACTTAAATCTCCTAAAGACAAGGTGACCCAGGGAACACCTGTTCCATAAAAAGAAATTGAAAAAAATATAAATGTATCAACTGTTGAGCCTATCAATGATGAAGTTAGAGGTGCAACAAACCATTTCTTTTGCCTTAAATTATCAAAAATTTGAACATCTAACAATTGTGCAACTAAAAATGCCGTACCCGATCCAATGGCAATCCTTATTGATATTAAATCTGCAAAATTTGTTGAAAATAAAAGGGTAAAACTAATACCAATTGCAAAACCAATATAAACTATTTTTCTAGCGACTAACTTGCCAAATGATCTATTGGCTAAATCTGTTATCAAAAAAGCAATAGGGTAGCTAAATGCTCCATAAGTTAAAATTTCATTTAAGCCATAATGATTAATGGGAAACTGTACCAGATAATTGGAAGCTAATACAACAACTCCCATTAAAAATGAGAGAATTAAAAATATCTTTTTCATTAATTTGTTTTAGATTGAACTTGTTTTTTTTGAAATGGAGATTTAATAAGCAGATTTTTTTTCAATTTTTTTAATCTTGGTGATAAGTTTTTATTTTTTACAGTTTTAAGAAACTCATCAAAACTTCCTTTTTTGTCAACAGATCTTACACCTGCATTACTGACTGTAAGTTTCATACTTCTTTTCAAAAGTTCACTAGTAAATTTTACTTTTTTTAAATTAGGTAAAAACCTTCTTTTTGTCTTATTATTTGCGTGGCTTACGTTGTGACCTTTAAGAGGGATTTTACCAGTGAGTTCACATTTTTTTGACATAATTACAACGAGTATATAAAGAGAGATTTCTAAAGCGTCAAGTTTATATATTTTAAGAAATTGTTTTTTTTCCTATTATTTCACTAAAGTGCTTAACACCATCTTTTAACATCAATTCCTTTAGCTCTTTTTTAATTAGGTTCACAATATTAGGTCCTCTGTAAACCATCCCTGTGTAAAGTTGGATGTAACTTGCTCCGGCCAAAAACTTCTTATAAGCACTTATTCCTGAGTCCACTCCCCCAACTCCAATTATTTTAATTTTTTTACCTATAATTTCATAAAATTTTTCAATCAATTTTGTTGATTTTTCCTCTATCGGTTTTCCTGAAAGGCCACCTTTTTGATGTTTTTGAATGTCATTTAGTTCATCTCTAGTTGAGTCCGAGGTATTAGATAAAATTACTGCTTCTATATTATTTTTTAAAAGAACATCTGATATTTTAGGTATTTCTTGATCCTTTATATCAGGCGAAACCTTAACAACAATTGGAATATTCGAATTAAGCGCTGTTTTTTCACTATTAATAATTTTTAGTAATTTATTCAATTTATTTTGATCATGAAAATTTCTAAGCTCCTCTGTATTAGGAGATGAAATATTGATCGTAATATAATCAGCAATTCTATGAAAGGCTTTTAAACATTCGATATAGTCGTTGTGTCTATCATTTGTATCTTTATTAGGACCAATATTAATTCCAAGTAAGCCGATCTGTTTGTTTGATAAAATCCTGTCAGCAATATTTTTTGCACCTAAGTTATTAAAACCTAATCTATTTATTAAGGCTTCATCCTCTACTAGTCTAAAAACTCTAGGTTTAGGATTGCCATATTGTCTTAGAGGTGTAACGGTACCAGCTTCTACAAAACCAAATCCAAGCTTAAACAATGAATTATAAACTTCAGCATTTTTATCAAATCCAGCTGCTACTCCAATCGGATTAGCTATGTCTTTATTGAATAATTTGGTTTTAAATAAATCATTATCTTTATTCGAATCTAAAATATTTGGAACAAAATTCAATTTTAACGATTTTATTGCTAAACTATGCGCTATCTCTGGATCTAGTTTAAAAATTAAAGATCTTAAATTTGAAAACATTATTTGATTCTACTTATTATAAGATCTTTTGTTTCTTTAACACCAAAAAAACTTATAAAAAAACCCATTCGAGGACCATTTTCGTCTCCAAAAACAACTTCATAAATCAATCTAAACCAATCTCTTAAATTTTCCGAATATCCATTATCTTTTCCAGTTGAATAGATTAATGTTTGAATATCCTCTGGAGACATTTTGTCATTACATTCATCAAGTGTTTTAATTAATGCTTCTAATGCCTTTTTTTCTTTTTGATCAGGTGTTTTATATTTCTTTTTAGTTTTAATTACATCGTTGAAATATTTTATTGCATATCCAACTAGGTCGTCAAAGATAGGCTGTTCTTTATCAGAAATATCTTCTTTATATCTTTTAACAAATTTCCACAAAAGTTCTTTATTTTCAGCATTACTTGTTTCAACGAGGTTTAATAGCATCGAAAAAGACATAATCATTTTTTCTCTAGGAACTTTTCCATTATGTACATGCCAAACCGGGTTCATCAATAATTGAAGTTCGTCTTGAGTTTTAGCCTTTTCTATAAGTTCAAGATATTCATCAACTGCTTTTGGAACTATCTCGTTGTAAAGTTTTTTTGCTCTTTTTGGGTTTTGATACATATAAAGTGATAAACTCTCTGGAGAAGCGTAATCTAACCACTGTTCTATTGTAATTCCATTACCTTTTGATTTAGAAATTTTCTCACCTTTTTCATCTAAAAAAAGTTCATAAGCAAAACCCGCTGGGTTTTTTTTTCCAATCAAGTTAATTATTTTAGTTGATAAAATTGCACTTTCGATTAAATCTTTTCCATACATTTCAAAATCTACATCTAAAGCATACCACCTCATTGCCCAGTCAACCTTCCATTGTAATTTACAATGACCATTTAAAATACTAGAGGCCAAATTTTTACCACCATTATCAAAGACTATTTCTGACTTTTCTTTATTAATTTCTTTAACTGGAATTTCTAGAACATGATTTGTGTCTGGACAAATTGGTAAAAATGGGCTGTAAGTTTTTTGTCGTTCCTTTCCTAAAGTAGGTAAAATAATATTCATGATCTGCTCGTAATTTTCTAAAATAATTTTAAGAGTTGAATTAAAAAAACCTGATTTATAAAGTTTAGTAGAGCTTTTAAAATCATATTTAAAATTAAAATCATTTAAAAAACTTTTTAATTTTTCATTATTATGTTCACCAAAACTTTTATATTTGTTAAAAGGGTCTGGAACTTGTGTCAAAGGCTTATGAAGATTTTTTTCTAAAATTTCTTTATTTGGCACATTATCTGGCACTTTTCTAAGACCATCCATATCATCTGAGAATGTAATTATTTCTGCTGGAACATCGGTTAAATGTTTTAATGCATTAACTATCATTGATGTTCTTGCAACCTCACCAAAAGTTCCAATATGAGGAAGTCCACTGGGTCCATAACCTGTTTGCAGAGTAATTTTTCCTTTTTTTTCAATAATAGATTTTCTTTCTCTAAGCATTTTTTTTGCTTCAACAAACGGCCAAGCACTTGTTTTGTCTAAATTCTCTTTTTTAATCATGAATAATTCAAATATAATCTAATATTAGTGGTTAAGTTTATTCTTATAGAGTTGAAATTTATTTACCATAAAATAATCTCTTTTCAAAATGTCTAATTATAAAACAGTTTTTTTTACATTAGGAATATTACAGATAATTCTTGGAATTTTTATGTTCATTCCAATAATAGCTCAATTTTTTTATCAAGAGATTGACTCATCTTTTTTTGGCGCTTCTATAGTAACAATTATTTTTGGTACATTATTTTTCTTATCAAATCTGGACCACGAAAATAAATTAAATTTACAACAAGCCTTTTTATTGACTGCCTTATCCTGGCTAAGTGTTGCTATTTTTGGTTCTTTACCTTTTTTTTTCTCGAATCTAGATTTCTCGTTTACCAACGCTTTTTTTGAGAGTATGTCTGGCATTACCACCACTGGATCAACTATAATTGCGAACTTAGAAAATATGCCAAAGAGTATTCTTTTGTGGAGAGCAATACTTCAATGGTTAGGTGGTATAGGAATAATTATAATGGCGATAACGCTTATGCCTATAATGAATGTGGGTGGTATGCAATTGTTTAAAATTTCAAGTAATGACTCCTCTGAAAAAGTACTTCCTAAATCAAAAGAAATTGCTGTTCGATTAATCTATATTTATTCAGCTCTAACAATGATGTGTGCATTAACTTATTACGTATTTGGGATGAACTTTTTTGACAGTGTGACCCACTCTATGACTACTTTAGCCACTGGGGGATTTTCGAATTACAATGAGTCAATCGGTTTTTTTGATAGTCTGGCTATTGAAATTTCAGCTATGTTTTTTATAATTTTAGGTAGTTTACCATTTATTTCATATATTAAATTTATTAATGGAAATAGAGATATATTTTTTTCAGATACTCAAATAATAACTTTTTTTAAGATAATATTTATAAGTATTATAATTTTATCAATATATCTAATTTTCAATAGCTCAGAGACTTATAATATACGTTCAATATTCTTTAATGTAATTTCTATTCTTACTGGAACTGGTTATGTCAATGCACAATTTGATAACTGGGGAGGTTTTTCTTTATTAATATTCTTGTCCTTAATGTTTATTGGTGGATGTGCAGGATCAACAACTTGTGGTGTTAAAATTTTCAGATTTCAGATATTATATTTATTTATAACAAACCAGCTTAAAAAGATAATTTATCCTAAAGGAGTGTTTATTATAAAATACAACCAAAGTTCAATTGATGAAAAATTTATCTCTTCTATAATTTCTTTTATATTTTTTTACTTTGTAATTTTTCTTGTACTAACTGCTTTACTCTCTTTAACTGGTCTAGACTTTGTTACAGCAATTTCTGGAGCTGCAACATCAATTTCTAATGTTGGACCAGGACTTGGGTCAGAGATAGGTCCAAATGGTAATTTTTCATCTTTGCCAGATGTATCTAAATGGATCCTTTCATTGGGTATGATCCTAGGAAGATTAGAATTATTTGCAATATTGGTTTTATTTTTACCATCTTTTTGGAGAAATTAATTATGATTGATTTTAAAAAACAGTCTTTTTCAGAAACTTTCTCAATTTACTTTGATCGTAGAATGTTAAAAATCTTGTTATTAGGCGCAATTTCAGGTTTCCCTTGGGTATTAATTGGAAGCAGCCTTAGTTTGTGGTTAAAGGAAGATGGGCTTAGTAGATCAACAATAGGATGGGCAGGCTTAATTTTTGGGGTTTATGCGTTCAATTATTTGTGGGCACCTTTAGTAGATAGAATACAAATACCTTTTTTAACAAAAAAAATTGGTCATAGAAGAGGGTGGATAATATTTATGCAAATTATTATTTTATTTTCACTTATTCTATGGAGTATTTCTAATCCAACACTAAATCTAGCTTTCGTAATTTCCGTAGGATTAATCATTGCAGTTGCATCCGCCACACAAGACATAACTATAGATGCTTTAAGAATTGAGCAAATTGGAGAAAATGAGGGGAAGTCAATGGCAGCTGGTGCAGCAATGGCAGTGGTTGGTTGGTGGAGTGGCTATAAACTAGGAGGTGTAATCTCTTTATTCTCTGCTGAATTTTTGCAGAACAAAGGATTTGAAAATTATTGGCAATTAACATTTTTAATTTTAGGAATTTTAATTATTTTAATGAATGTTGGTTTAATGTTCATAAATGAAACTGGTGGTAACGAAAGGCGAACTAAACAAAAAGATAATGATAAATTAATCTCAAATCGACTTGGAAGTGAAAATCTTTTTTCACAATTTTTGATATGGATTGGGGGAACAATAAGTGGCCCTATAATTAGTTTTTTTAAAAAAAATGGATTTTCTATTGCAATCGGTATTCTTGGTTTTGTTTTTCTATTCAAAGTAGGTGAAGCTTTTCTTGGAAGAATGTCGATAATTTTTTACAAAGAAATCGGTTTCAGCAAATCTGATATCGCTATTTATTCTAAGACGTTGGGATGGATTACAACAGTAATATTCACTCTTTTAGGGGGATTGTTTGTAATAAGATCTGGCGTTTTGAAAGCGATGTTTATTGCAGGAATTATTATGGCAAGCACAAACCTCTTATTTAGTGTTCTTGCCTGGTCTGAAAAATCGGAAATTTTATTTGCTATAGCTGTCATTTTCGATGATATAGCAGCTGCTTTTGCAACAGTCGCTTTTGTTGCTTTTATTTCTCTTTTAGTAGACAGAACTTATACTGCAACTCAATATGCTCTCCTAGCATCAATTGGTACTGCAGGAAGAACAACTCTTGCTTCATCCTCAGGAGCGCTGGTAGACTGGCTAAATGGTGATTGGGGTATTTTTTTTATATTAACAGCATTAATGGTTATTCCATCTCTTATCATATTGTGGATAATGAGAAATAAACTCAACCTCAGTGAAAAATAATTTTTTTAATAAATCTATTGGAAATATACATTCGAGACCTTCTTTAAATTCAGAGGTAAAATCTCAGATCTTATATGGTGAAAAATTCAGAATTTTATCACAAAATAAAAACTGGATAAAAATTAAAACTAAATATGATGGTTATACAGGTTTTATTAAAAGATATAAATTTTTAGAAAAGTTTAAACCTACATATAAAATTTATAAACTAAGCTCAAGAATATACAAAAAAAAAAGTAACAAATTTATACGAACAAAAAATTTTTTATACCTTGGCTCGGGAATTTCAGTTATTCATAAAAAAGTAAATTTTTTTGAATTTGAAAAAAATAAATGGATAAAAATTAGTGATACAAAAAAAATTGGTCATCTAGAAAAAAACTTAATTAAAATTTTAAAATCTTTTGTAAATGTAAAATATCTTTGGGGTGGAAGATCTTCCAAGGGCATTGATTGTTCTGGGTTAATACAAATCTTTTTTTATTATAATAGAATTTTTTTTCCAAGAGATACAAAAGATCAATTAAAATATTGTAAAAAAATTACTATTAAAAAAAATTTAAAAAAGAATATTATTTTTTGGAGAGGTCATGTAGCATATTGTCTAAATAAAAAAAAACTAATACATGCTTATGGCCCAAAAAAAAAAGTTGTGATAATGAATATAAAAAAAACTATCAACAAAATTTATAAAGATACAAAATTAAAACCAATATACATTTAATATTAATAATGCTTACTGACATAGAATTACAAAAAAAAGTTGAAATTTTGACAAATAAACTAAAAGTAGGATTGTTTAAAGAAGTTATAGATGAAACAAAACTTTTATTAAGAAAAAGAAAACATCAAGTGCTGTTCAATTTATTAAGTCTATCTTATCAAAGTTTAGGTCAACATGATAAATCTATAGAAATAATGGAAACAGCCTTAAAAGCCAATTCTAGAAATCCTCATTTTTTAAATAATATTGGGCTTTCGCATTTCAAACTAAGTAATCTTAAAGAGGCAGAGGATTATTTTAAAAGAGGTTTAAAAGAAGCACCAAAATACATAAGTATTCTCAATAATTTAGGAAACCTAAAAAGTTATCTAAATTTAAACAAGTCAGCTATAGAGTATTTCAACAAAATTTTAATAATAAACGATAAATTAATTGAACCATATTACAATTTAGCAATCAACTATGAGGCTCTGGGTGAATTCGAAAAATCATCGGAGTGTTTAAAAAAAATTTTAGATTTAAATCCAAAATTTACAAGTGCAGATCGTATGTTATCAATCATGACAAAATATTCAGATAATCATCCACATTATCTTAGTATTAAAGATAAATTTGAAAATTTTGAATTGAATGAGATGCAAAAGTCTCATTTATATTTTGCTCTGGGAAAATATTATGAAGATGTTAATGATTATGACGAGTCTTTTAAAAATTACTCATATGGAAACCAAATAATAAAAAAAATGAGTAATTATAAAATTCAAAAGGAAAAAAATGACTTCATTAAAATTAAAAATTTTAATTATAAAAATTTAGATATTGGAAACATAGATGACACTAGAAAATTAATTTTTATAGTTGGAATGCCGAGATCCGGTACTTCGTTGGTTGAGCAAATTTTATCATCCCATCCAGAAGTATTTGGTGGTGGTGAATTACCTTTTTTGGAAAAAGAAGTAAGGAAAATTATTCTGCAATTTAAAAAAAATAATTACCTTGATAAAGATGAAATTTGTAATCTAATTGTAGATTGTAAGAAAAAATATCTGGAGAGAATTTCAAATTTTAATGTCTCGTCTAAAGCTTTTACCGATAAAGCTCCTCTTAATTTTAGATTCATTGGTTTTATTAAATATCTTTTCCCAAATGCAAAAATAATAAATTGTAGAAGAGATCCTATGGATATAACTTGGTCAAATTTTAAAAATTATTTTTCAAATTCTATGCCATTTACAAATGAACTTGAAGATATTGGTCATTTTTATAAATTATATGATGATTTAGTAGTTTTTTTTCAAAAAAAATTTCCTGAGATTATTTATGATATTGAATACTCAAAACTTGTTGAAAATCCTGAAGTTCAAATAAGAAAATTGTTAGATTTTTGTGAATTAAAATGGGATGCTAATTGTTTGATGCACCACAAAAATGAAAGAGCAATAAAAACAGCAAGTTCAACACAAGCACGAAAACCAATTTATAAAACAGCTATAAAATCTTCTGATCTTTATAAAGATTATCTCAGAAATGTTAAATCTATTATTAATGCTAATTAGATCTCCCAAAATCAGGCTTATTAATATCTTGTTTTAATTTTATAATTTTTGATCTAACTTTTTTTGCGTTGATAAGTTTATTGATTATCGATTTATTTTTTTTTAAATTAATATCTTTTTTAAATTCTTTTAAATTCTTGACAAAAATATCTATCGCTTTGGAAATATTTTGACTATTATCAAAAAAAATGTCTCGCCACATAATTTCATTAGACGCCGCAATTCTAGAAAAATCCCTTAAGCCACCAGCACTATACTTGATAAGATCTAGTTTCATTTTTTTTTCATAATCCTTTGCTGATTTAACAAGGTTATAAGCTATCAAATGAGGTAAATGGCTTGTAATTGAGAAGATCCGATCATGTTTTTCAGAGTTCATTATTACAGTCTTGGAACCTATTTTTTTCCAAAACGAGATTAAAGATTTTAAATGCTTTAGATTAGTTTTTTTATCTTTAATCAAAACACACCATTTATTATTGAACATATCATCTTTACCGTGCTCTGGTCCACTTACCTCTGATCCTGCTATAGGATGACTTTGTACCCAATTAGTCCCTTCTTTTAGAAATTTCTTAATAATTTTAGACGACTTCATTTTTGTAGAACCAATATCAGTTATAATTGTTTTTGGTAATATGAACTTATTTATTCTTAAAATAAGTTTTTTATATTCACTCATCGGTGTACAAAAAATAATTAGATCTGAATTCAATACTCCATCTTTCAACGATTTTACAATTATAACCGGTAATCTTAATTTTTTAATTTTAATAATATTTTTTTTAGATTTTTCATAAACAAATATTTTTTTTGCCAATTTTTTTTTTGCAATAATTCTAACCAAAGAAGAACCTAGTAACCCACATCCAATGATAAATATTTTTTTCATCTGTTGAATATCTCTTTCACAGCTTTAATAAACTTAAGATTATCATTTTTTGAACCAATTGTTAACCGAAGCATATTTTTAATCTTATAACCATCTTCAGCTGATCTTAAAATAATTCCTTTTGACATTAGTTTCCTATAAAAATTTTGAGCTTTGATTTGACACTTTGCAAAATTCAATAGTAAAAAGTTAGCTGAAACCTCATTTGAGGTAATGTTGTAATTTTCCAAAAAAATTTTTAGTTTATTAGCATATTTTATATTGTGCTTTATAGAACGAGAAATAAATTTTGAATCTCTTAAGGATGCTATCGCTGCTACCTGTGCTGTTTCATTTACATTAAAGGGGGGTTTAATTTTGTTTAAACCATTAATTATTTTTTTAGATCCATATCCCCAGCCAACTCTCAATGATGCTAATCCATATATTTTTGAAAAGGTCCTTAAAATAAAAACATTTTCTTTATTTTTAAATAGATCTAACCCTGATCTATAATCTGAATTTTTCATATACTCAAAATATGCATCATCTAAAACTAATAGTATATTGTTTCTTAATTTTTTTCTTAATTGAAGAACTTCAAAATAATTTAAATAAGTTCCAGTAGGATTATTAGGGTTTGCAATAAAAACCAGTTTTGTTCTTTTTGTTACATTTTTTAAAATTTCTGAAATTGAAACTTTAAAATTTTTTTCTTTAGAAAAAACTACTTTAGCTCCACTTAATTTAGAATAAATTCTATAAATCAAAAAACTATATTTTGGAACGATAACCTCATCTCTTGGACTAAGAAACAACTGGCATAACATTTGAATTATCTCATCTGATCCAGCTCCACAGATAATCTTATTAATATTACAATTAAATTTTTTTGATATTTCTTTTCTCAATTTTGTAGATTTTCCATCAGGATACCTATACGGACTAATTTTTTTATTTGATATTACCTTTTTAACTTTTGAACTAACACCTAAAGCAGACTCATTTGCTGATAGCTTTATTGTATTTTTAATCGTCCCACCATTAGATTTGCCGGGTCTATAAGCCTCAATATTAATATTTTTAAATCTAGGAATTGTCATCTTTTTCAAAATTTAAGCCCCTTTATAATTAAAATAACAATTTTTTATATAGTTTATGTAAAAATTTTTTTAAAATTTGACATAGTAAATAACTTCTAGTACAAAATTTATGCGCTGATTTAACTGAATTGCGAGCGCTTTAAAAAAACCGCTAAAAAAGTTTTTTTCTCACAATTCAATTTTCAGCTTTTATTATGAATTTAAAACAAAATATAAAAAAGTTGATTGTTGAAAAACCACTCAAATTAGATTGTGGTCAGATTATTGTTAATTTTCCTTTAGCATATGAAACTTATGGCACACTAAATCATGAAAAAGATAATGCGATTTTGGTATTTCATGCTTTGACTGGTGATCAATTTGTAACAGGTATCAATCCAGTAACCAAAAAAGATGGTTGGTGGTCTTACGTAGTAGGTTCGGGTAAGTCGATAGATACAGATAAATATTTTGTTATATGCGCAAATGTAATAGGCGGATGTATGGGGTCTTTTGGGCCTGGCCATGAAAATCCCAAGACAAAAAAAATTTATGGAACAGATTTCCCGGTTATCACAATTAATGACATGGTAAATGCGCAAATTAATTTGTTAGATTTTTTTGGAATAAAAAAACTTTTTTCAGTTGTAGGTGGTTCAATGGGTGGAATGCAAGTCCTACAATTTATTAGTAATTTTCCTGATAAAACTAAAACAGTAATACCAATCGCTTGTACCTCAAGTCATTCAGCTCAAAATATTGCTTTCAATGAACTTGGTAGACAAGCCATTGCGGCAGATCATAATTGGTTAGACGGAAATTATAATTCAAAAAATATTTTACCCGATAAAGGATTAGCTGTTGCTAGAATGGCTGCACATATTACTTATCTCTCAAAAAAAGGTTTACAAGAAAAATTTGGTAGAAAACTTCAAGAAAGAGATGATTTAAAATTTGGTTTTGATGCTGACTTTCAAATTGAAAGTTATCTTAGATACCAAGGTTCAGTATTTGTAGATCGGTTCGATGCGAATAGCTATTTATATATTACCAGAGCTATGGATTATTTTGATTTAGTAAAACAATTTAATGGCAATCTATCTGAAGCTTTTAAAAATACTAAAGCGAAATTTTTCATAATATCTTTTACCTCAGATTGGCTTTATCCAACACAAGAAAATAAAGACATTGTAATTGCCTTAAACGCAGTTGGTGCAAATGTAGGTTTTGTTGAAATAGAGTCTGATAAAGGCCACGATTCTTTTTTGCTTAATGTTCCAGATTTCTTAAAAGCTCTTAAAAATTTTTTAGATAAATCTTATGCAGAAAAACTTTCATGAAACCAGAATATAAAATTATTTCAGATCTAATTGAAAAAAATGCAAAAGTTCTTGACGTAGGATGTGATGATGGAACTTTAATGGAATTTTTAAAGATAAATAAAGATGTCAACATCAGGGGAATTGAAATTTCAAAAGAAAAAGTACAAACTTGTATTGCTAAGGGGCTTACAGTTATCGAGGGGAATGCTGAACTTGATTTAAAACAATTTCCAAATGACTCTTTTGAGTATGTTGTTCTTGGACAAACTTTACAGGCTTTTATAAATCCTGAGATTGTAATTAAAGAACTTTTACGAGTTGGCAACAGAGCTATAGTAACTATTCCAAATTTTGGACATTGGAAAGTAAGATTAAGTTTATTATTTAAAGGAACAATGCCAATTACAAGCTCTTTGCCCCACGATTGGTATAACACACCAAACATACATATGTGTACTATAAAAGATTTCGTTAGATTTTCAAAGATTATTAATTTTAAAATTTTTAAATCTTTAGCGTTAATTAATCAAAACGTTTCTGATATTAATAACTCAAATCTTATTTTTAAAAATTTATTTGGAGAACTAGGTATATTTTTAATAGAGAAATAAATGAAAATTGAAATTATTAAATGTCTGCAGGATAATTATAGCTACTTAATTATTGATGATGAAAATAAAACTGCTTGTGTTGTTGACCCTGGCGAATCTACACCAATAATCAATTATCTTGATAGGTCAAAAATAAATTTAAAATTTATTCTTAATACGCACCATCATTATGATCATGTAGGTGGAAATCTTGAATTAAAAAAAAAGTATAACTCTAAAGTGGTTGGATTTATTGAAGATAAAAATCGTATACCCGAGATTGATATATCCTTAGAGGACAACCAAATTTGGAAAGAAGATAATTTTGAGGCAAAAATTTATCATGTTCCAGGTCATACATCCGGACATATCGCTTTTCATTTTTTTAAAGAAAAAAAAATTTTCACAGGTGATACTCTATTTTCTTTAGGGTGTGGAAGAATTTTAGAAGGTACCCATGAACAAATGTATAATTCACTCAAAAAAATTAGATCATTACCAAATGATACAGAAATATATTGTGGCCATGAATATACTTTACAAAACTCAAATTTTTGTATTGCCAATGACTCTAGTAATTTAAAATTAAAAAATAAAATACGGGAGATTAATAGAAAACTTAAGGATGCGTTACCAACTATACCAAGTACTTTAGCTGATGAATTAGAATGTAATATATTTCTTAAAGCAAAAGATTTAGAAAGTTTTTCAAAATTAAGAGAATTAAAGGATAATTTCTAGTTAATAAGCTTGACTAAAAAAATACCCCGACTATATTGCCTCTTAAAAAATCAAGTTTATGTCATACGCAGTTATAAAAACAGGTGGAAAACAATATAAAGTGAAATCTGGTGAAATTTTAAAAATTGAAAAACTACCAGACTTAAAATCTGACACTAAAATTGAATTTAATAATATATTGGCATACGGCGATAATAAAGTTATAGAAATAGGTTCACCAACAATTCAAGGTGCCAAAGTAGAGGCAAACCTAATAAAAAATAGTAAAAATAGGACAGTACTTATTTTCAAAAAAAGGAGAAGACAAAATTCAAGGCGAAAAAATGGTCACAGACAAGAATATTCTATGATTAGAATAAATAAAATTTTTTCAAAAGATGGTAAAATTTTATCTGAAGCTGAAAAAATTTCTAAACCAACAAAAAAAGATCCTGCGAAAAAGGAATTGAAGAAATAAAGGAATAAAATATGGCTACAAAAAAAGCTGGTGGATCATCAAGGAATGGTAGAGATAGTGCCGGCCGAAGACTTGGTGTAAAAAAATATGGTGGTCAAAACGTTATTCCCGGCAACATAATTGTAAGGCAAAGAGGTACTAAGATATTTCCAGGAGAAAATGTTGGTATGGGCAAAGATCATTCGATTTTTTCTGTGATTAAAGGTAAAGTTGTTTTTAAAAAGACTAAATCAGATCGAACTTTTGTTTCAGTAAAACCCAATTAATATTACAACTCAAAATAGCGTTGTATTATGAAATTCTTAGATCAAGTAAAAATTTATATTAAAGCTGGCAACGGTGGTGATGGTTCCCCAAGTTTTAGAAGAGAGAAATTTATTGAGTATGGTGGACCAGACGGTGGTGATGGTGGTAAAGGTGGTTCAGTAATTTTAAAGGCCGAAAGAAATTTAAATACTTTAATCGATTTTAGATATCAACAACATCATAAAGCTAAAAGAGGTAACAATGGTGCTGGACAAAATCAGACTGGAAAAAGTGGAGACGATCTCATCCTCAAAGTTCCATTAGGAACTCAAGTTTTTGAAGAAGATAATAAAACCTTAATTTTTGACTTTATAAAAATTGGAGAGGAATTCGTAGCTGCCGCAGGTGGTAAAGGTGGTTTAGGTAATACTAGATTCAAAAGTTCAACAAATAGAGCTCCAAGAAAATTTACTAAAGGTACTCGAGGTGAAGAATTCACTATATGGCTTCAACTAAAAACAATTGCTGATGTTGGAATAATAGGATTACCCAACGCAGGTAAATCAAGCTTACTGGCAGCTATTACAAATGCTAATCCTAAAATTGCAAATTATGAATTTACAACATTAAATCCTAATCTTGGTGTGGCAAGCTATGATGATAAAGAAGTTACAATTGCTGACATTCCTGGATTAGTAGAGGGGGCACATAAAGGAATTGGTTTGGGTACACAATTTTTAAAACATATAGAGAGGTGTAAATCTCTTTTACACATGATCGATATAACAAACGATGATATAAAAAAAAGTTACAACCAAGTGAAAAAAGAATTAAAGAGTTATAGTTCTAAACTTACAAAAAAAAAGGAGCTTATTGTTTTAAATAAAACCGATTTAATTGATGATAAAGAAATGAAAAAAATTGAGAAAAATTTAAAAAAAATCACTAAATCAGAAATTATTGCAATTTCTACAATAGAGAAAAAATATATTTCCAAAATTAAATCAAAATTAGTTAGTTATGCATCTTAAAAATTCAAAAATTATAGTAATAAAAATTGGGTCATCACTGATTGTAGACAGCAAAAAAAAGATAAGAAAAAAATGGCTGTCTACTTTTGCTAAAGATGTCCAAAAATTAAAATCTAAAAATAAAAAGATTATTATTGTTAGCTCTGGCGCAATTGCACTTGGCTGTAAAAAAATGAATTATAACAAGTCAAATTTAAAGCTTGATAAAAGTCAAGCGATAGCCTCTGTGGGTCAAATCGAACTTATGAATTTATTTTCTCAAACTTTTTCAAAATTAAAGATTAATATTTCTCAAATTTTGCTAACTTTGGATGATACAGAGGAAAGAAGAAGATCAATAAATGCTAAGAGGACATTCGAGAACTTATTTAAACTAGATTACATACCTATCGTTAATGAAAATGATACAATCGCAACTTCAGAAATAAAATATGGTGATAATGACAGACTTGCTTCACGTGTTGCTCAGATAACTAATGCTGATACTTTAATATTATTATCTGATGTAGATGGTCTTTTCACAAAAAATCCAAAATTATTTAAAGACGCAAAATTAGTAAAAAAAGTAAATAATCTAGATAAAGATATAAAAAAAATTTATATAAAAGGGGTAACACAGTTTGGTAAAGGTGGAATGAATACTAAAATTGAAGCTGCTAAGATTTGTAATTTGGCAGGATGTAATATGATTATTGCGAATGGATTATATCTAAATCCAATAGAACAAATTGAAAAAAAGAATATTTGTACTTTATTTGAGTCAAAAATATCTAAATTACATGCACGAAAAAAATGGATAATAAGTTCTGTTTCACCAAAAGGAACACTTATAATAGATGACGGTGCAAAAAAAGCACTGGTTGGTGGTAAAAGTTTGTTGGCAGCAGGAATTGTTAATTTATCAGGGAAATTTGATAAAGGTGATCATATAAAAATTCTAGATACTAAAAATAAAGAATTTGCAAGAGGTTTGAGCTCTTTTTCATCAGAAGAAGTAAATAAAATAATGGGTTGTCAATCAAATGAAATTGAAAAAAAACTTGGATACATAACAAGATCCGAAGTGGTTCATAAAGATGATATGGTCGAGGTTTAATGAAAAAGCTACTAACTAATCTTGGAAAAAAATCAAAAAAAGCAGTTAATAAAAGGTTAAGTACAAAAAAAAAAGATAAAGTTTTGAAAGATTATCGTCTTCTAATCATAAAAAATAAAAAATTAATAATTAATGAAAATAAAAAAGATATAAAGAATGCTTATAAAAAAGGTATTAAAAATAATTTAATCCAAAGATTGGTATTAAACGATAAAAAGATAATTGCGATAACCAATTCTATAAAAAAAATTATTAGTTTAAAGGATCCTACAAATGTTGTTTTAGAAAAATGGAGAAGACCCAATGGTTTGGTAATATCAAAAGTATCTATACCTATTGGTGTAATTGGAGTCATATACGAAAGTAGACCTAATGTTACAGCAGATGTTGCATCATTGTGTTTTAAGTCTGGAAATGCTGTAATTTTAAAAGGTGGATCTGAAGCATACTATTCTAATCTTATTCTGACAAAATTCTTTAGAAAATCACTAAAGAAAAATAACGTAGATGAAAATTTTGTTCAGTTTTTAACACTAAAAAAAAGAAGTGTTGTTGATTTCCTTCTACAAAAAATGAGTAAATTTATTGATGTAATAATTCCAAGAGGTGGGAAAGGTTTAGTTAAAAAAGTACAGGATTTGTCATCTGTTCCAACAATTGGTCATTTAGAAGGTATTTGTCATTCTTATGTAGATAAAAATGCAAATCCAAAGATTGCAAATAAAATAATTCAAAATGCTAAAATGAGGAATACTGCGATATGTGGAGCGACCGAGACAATTCTTTTACATGAAAAAATAATTAAGAAATTTGGAAATGAAATTTTAAAAAATTTAGAAGAAAATGGATGTAAAATTATTGGTGATAACAAGATCAGAAAACTTTACGATAAAAAAATTCAGAGGGCCTCTATAAAAGATTGGTCAAAAGAATATTTATCACCTGTTGTTTCTGTGAAATCAGTAAAAAATATAGATGAGGCTATAGTACACATTAACAAATATGGAACTATGCATACAGATTGTATTATTACTCAAAACAAAAAATCAGCAAAAAAATTTTTAAATGAGGTAAAAAGCTCAATAGCTATGCATAATACTTCAACGCAATTTGCAGATGGAGGTGAGTTTGGATTTGGTGGTGAGGTAGGAATCTCAACTAACACCCTTCCACCTAGGGGACCAGTTGGACTTAATCAACTTATTTCCTACAAATATCAAGTCACTAGTAGAGGTCAAATAAGGAAATAATTTGAATTTAAAAAAAAAAAGAATTGGAATTTTAGGTGGTTCATTTGATCCTGCCCACAAAGGCCATCTAGCTATATCTAAAGAAGCAGTAAAAAGATTTAGACTTAAAAAAATTATATGGGCAATTACAAAAAAAAACCCTTTTAAGAAACAAAGTAAAATAAAAGTTTTAGATAGAATTAAATTTTGTAAAAAATTGATAGGAAAAAATAAATCTATTAAAGTACAGTTTTACGAAGACAGAATTAAATCAAATAAAACTTTCGACTTAATTAATTACCTAGCTAAGAAACAAAAATATGATATCTACTTTATAATGGGTGCGGATAATCTAATTAATTTTCATAAATGGTACAAATGGAAATCAATTTTACAAAAATGTAATATTTTAGTTTTTGACCGCCATGGCTATAAAAAAAAATCTTTAAATTCTATGACATTTAAAAGGTTAAAGAGTAATCTTAAATTTATCGAGTTTAATAAAGTCAATATTTCATCTTCTCAATTAAGAAAAATTTGATAAAGTTTAAATGTTTAATGGATAAAATATCAGAGCTAAAAAAAATCATAATACAAACTTTAGATATCAATAAAGCATTGGATATAGTCAGTATTGATTTAAAACATAAAAGTTCTATGGCTGATTACATGATTATAGCCAGTGGCACCTCATCTAGACATATTCAATCTTTGTCAGAGCAAGTTTTAAATAAACTTAAAGACAGTGGTATTAAGGACTCCAAAATTGAAGGCAAAGATAGTAACGAATGGAAATTAGTAGATGGTATTGATCTAGTAATTCATATTTTTCATCCTGAAAAAAGAAAATTTTACGAGCTAGAAAAAATGTGGGCAGAATTAATCCCGAAAGAAAAATTAATAATATAATGAAAAAAAAATTTTTTATAATAATTATTCTATTGAATTTATTTTTTTTCCCACTTGTAAATTCATCTGAGCAAAACATTTATGAAAAAATTGACTTATTTGGAGAAGTTCTTGAAAAAATTAATAAAGAATATGTTGATGAAATTAATCAGTCCGAAAGTATGGACTCTGCAATAAATGGTCTCCTCCAGTCTTTAGATCCATATTCTGCTTATATGTCACCTGAAGTTTTTGATGAAATGCAGACTGAAACAAGTGGAAAATTTGGTGGACTTGGTATCGAAGTAAGTATGGAGTCTGGTGTTGTAAAAGTTATATCACCTATTGACGACACACCAGCCTCTAAAGCTGGTATTAAAGCAGGAGACTATATTGTCAAAATAAATGAAATTCAAGTTCAAGGAAAATCTTTGAGTGAGGCAGTAGATTTAATGAGGGGCCCAGTTGGTTCTGCAATTGAACTAACAATTAGGAGAAGGGGTGAGAGAAAAGCTCTTACATTTAAAATTGTGAGAGAAATAATACAAATCCAATCTGTAAAAGCAGACTTGTTAGAAAAAAATATTGGATATATAAGATTAACTTCTTTTAATGAAAATAGTGATACCCAAGTAGAAAAACAAATAAAAGAATTAGAAAAAAATAAAAATTTAAAAGGATATATTTTAGATTTAAGAAACAACCCGGGTGGCCTTCTATCTCAAGCAATTAGAATCTCTGACTTTTTTTTAGATAATGGAGAAATAGTATCAACAAAAAGTAGAAAAGCCTCTGAAAATAGAAAATGGTTTGCTAAAAAAGGTGATTTAACAAATGGAAAATTGTTAATTGTATTAATAAATTATGGTTCAGCCTCAGCTTCTGAAATTGTAGCAGGTGCTTTAAAGGATCATAAAAGAGCAATTCTTTTAGGTGAAAATAGTTTTGGAAAAGGATCGGTGCAATCAATTATACCTTTAAAAAATGATGGAGCTATTAGGTTAACAATAGCTAAATATTACCTTCCCTCAGGAAAATCTATTTCAGAAGTAGGTGTTTCTCCAGATATTGAAATTGCAGAGGAAACTGATGAATTTAGAATTAAAACAGAAACAGATAACCAATTAAACTACGCTATAAAACTATTCAACGGTTAAGGTGAAAGAAAAATTTAAAAATTTACCTTTAAGAAATGGAGTAGGTATTGTTGTTTTAAATAATAAAAACAAAGTTTTTGTGGCAAAAAGAATAGATAATCCTAAAAATTATTGGCAAATGCCTCAAGGTGGAGTCGATAAGGGTGAAGATTTTTTAACCGCCGCTTATAGAGAGCTTGAGGAAGAAACAAGTATAAAAAATGTAAAACTCATTAAAGAAATTGATGGCACAATGACATATGAACTCCCTGATCATTTACTAGGTATAATTTGGAAAGGAAGATATAAAGGTCAAAAACAAAAATGGTTTTTAATGAGATATTTAGGTGATGACAAAGATATAAATATTAAAACAAAAAAACCTGAATTTTTAGAATGGAAATGGATTGATCTTGATATGATAACTGATGTAGCAGTAGACTTTAAAAGTCACGTATATGAGGAAATTAAAGATAAAGTTAAAAAAATAATTAATTAAGCGATTTTAAGACTTCAATTTTTTGATCAATTAAAAATCTCGATTGATCATCAATTTCTTGTTTACTAGCCTCTTCCTCTGCTATTTTAATTAAATTCACTAACCTACTTTTTTCTATTTTTTTTAAATCAAAGATTGAGCTTGTTAATACGGATAAGTTGTTGTTTTTAAATTCAAATATTCCATCCTCTACGTAGAATTTGTGCTCTCCAGACTTACTATAAATTGTTAATATACCTGGTTTTAAAAAAGAAATTATAGAAATATGATCTTTAAGTATTCCCATTTCACCCTCAAATGCAGGGACTATTACCTCAGTGACATCTTCTTTTGATAAAAAAGATGCCTCGGGATTGACT
>CACDZM010000011.1 GCA_902557215.1 uncultured Pelagibacteraceae bacterium
AATCAATTGCGCAGCCCTAACAAGTATAGATGCTTGTGAAAAAGATAAAAAAACTGCTTTTAATGTAAATTATAAAATTTTAAAAAATACTGTTGATGTATTAAAAAAAAATAAATTTGAGTCTAAAATCATACAAATTTCAACAGATCAGTTTTATAATAATAAATTAAAGAAATTTAATAAAGAGAACATAAATTGTATTCCGAATTATTATTGTAAGACTAAAAAACTCGCAGAACAAATCTGTATTAAAAATAATTTAGTTGTGATTAGAACTAATTTTTTTGGTAAGTCTAATTCAAAAAACAATAGCTTTTCTGATTGGATATACAAATCATTTAGATCTGGTGAGGAATTTTATTTATTAAATGATGTTTACTTTTCACCCTTAAATTTATTAACTTTAAGCAAAATGATAAAAAAAATCATAGAAAAAATTGAGGTAACTAAAGGAATTTTTAATGTTGGCTCTAGAGACTGCATTAGTAAAAAAAATTTTGCAATCAAATTTGCAAAATTATGTAATATTTATAAAAAAAATTATCAACTGATTGATGCAAAAAGCCTGTTTACCACAAAAAGGCCAAGGTTTATGTGCATGAATACACAAAAATTTGAAAAACATTTAAAGGTTAAAATGCCAACAATTGAAAGTCAAATATTCTATGAGGTTAAAAAATATAAATAAAAAAAATAGACTACTTTATGAAGTTATTTATAAATATGAAAATAATAATATAAATTTATGCTAAATGGTAAATCAATATTGATAACAGGTGGAACAGGTTCTTTTGGTAAAGCATTTGCTACTAGAATATTAAAAAAATATGAAAAAATTAAAAGGCTAGTAATCTTCAGCAGAGATGAGCTTAAACAATTTGATATGTCAAACATGGAACCATTCAAAAAAAAATCAGATAAAATTCGTTTTTTTCTTGGCGATGTAAGAGATTATGACAGATTAAAAAGGGCTCTTGATAATATCGATGTTGTAATTCATGCAGCTGCTTTAAAACAAGTTCCAGCAGCAGAATACAATCCTATGGAGTTTATAAAAACTAACATAAATGGTGCTCAAAATGTAATAGAGGCATGCATAGAACTTAAAATAAAAAGAGTAGTTGCGTTATCAACTGATAAAGCCGCAAGTCCAATAAACCTTTATGGAGCTACAAAATTATGTAGTGATAAACTTTTTGTTGCTGCTAATTACTACGCAGGTGTCTCAAATTTTAGTTTTTCTGTTGTTAGATATGGCAACGTAATGGGTTCCAGAGGGTCTGTAATACCATTTTTTCAAAAAATAGCAAAATCATCTAATAAACCATTTCCTATTACAGATAAAAAAATGACAAGATTTAATATAACGCTCGACCAAAGTATAGACACAGTTCTTTTTGCACTAAAAACGCAACAAGGGGGAGAAATTTTTGTACCAAAATTACCCTCATATAAAATTCCTGATATTTGTAAAGCAATTGATGCAAAAAAAAAAGTTAAGGTTGTAGGCATAAGACCTGGAGAAAAAATTAATGAAGAAATGATAAGCTACAATGACGGTTTTAATACAATAGATATTGGAAGATACTATATAATTATGCCCTCAAGAAAATATCAGCAAAATAAAATTTTAAGATATTTCAAAAAAAAAAATAATGTAAAAAAAGTGAAAAATGGTTTTTCTTATAATTCTGGAAATAATAAAAAATTTTTATCTTCGTCTGATTTAAAAAAATTAATTTCAAATCAAGATTTTTAATTTTTTAAATTGTATTTATTAAGGGTAATCATAAAATTAAGCCATACACATATCTATCAGTCCTTTTATTTTTTCCAATTTTTATTTGAGATTTAAAAATTCCTTCTAGTTTAAACTTATTTCTTGTTAAAACTTTACTTGATGCTGAATTAATTTTCTGGTGACCAGCCTGTAATTTTTTTAATTTAAACTTTTTTTTTGCTAAAATTGTAATTTCTTTTACTGCTTGTGTAGCGTAACCTTTATTCCAATATTTTTTTTCACCAATTATGTAAGAGACGTCTGCAGTTAAATTGCGTTTATTTATAGGCCCTAATTTTATATTTCCTATATGCTCTTTAATTTTTTTTATGTCATTAAAAATATAAATTCCATACAAGTATTCAATTTTAGAGTCCCTTTTTTCTTTTACAAATTTTTTTACACTGCTTAAAGAATGTCTTTTACCAGCTTGGGCAGTAAACTTCATAATGTTTGAATTATTCAACCATTTAAGATATTTTATTGAGACATCAGATGCGTTAAGGATTTTAAGTTGAATTTTTTTGTTTTTCATGAAATTTTACGTTTTGAATTTACTGTTAGTTTATTAATTATACATTAAATATATGACTTTACAAAAAGAACTTATAAAAATTTTAGATTATAGAAATTATGATTATGAAATAATTAATGAGTTAGATCAAATTGAGCATAAAATTTTACTTAAGAAATACTCTGTCTCAATTTTTTTTAAGATAAAAAGATTAATAAAAAAAATTTTATATCTTTTCATAAATTTTATCTTTAAAAAAAATTTAATTTTAGTGGAGTCAAGAAAACTAGATACTGTTGAGGATAAGTATGAAAAAATTGCTGGTTCATATATTGACATTTATTTAAATTCTGAAAAGAAAACATATTTGTGTGACTTTGGTTATGGAAAAAAAGTTTTTAAACTTAAAGGGAATTCAAAAAACTATACAACATCTTATTTGTCAAATATTTTAAAAAAAACGAATTCAAAATCATTTATGGAAATAGGGGCAGGAGAATTAACAAATTTTTTAGATATATATAAAAAAAGTAAGAATAATTTTAGAAACATGATTGCACTTGATCTCTCCTTTAAAAGATTGTTTAAAGGAAAAAAATTTTTAGAAGATAATAAATTTAAGATAGATTATTATTTATGTGGCAATGCAGAAAAAATTCCCTTATCAAATAATTCTGTTGATCTTTCATACTCAGTCCATTGTTTAGAGCAAGTTCCTCATTTAGCAGAGAAAATAGTTAAAGAGATGATAAGAGTTAGTAAAAATTATGTTGTTTTGATTGAACCATCATTTCAATATGGATCAATAGCTACAAAAAACAAAATTTTCAAAAAAGGTTATATTAAATTATCTGATATTTTTTTTAAAAAATTCAATGCCAATATTATCTATAGGAATATTGATAGACTAAGTTCCTACACAAATTCAGCTGAAATAATTATTTTAGAAAAAACTAATAAGGAGAATAATGGTGATAAATTTGAATTTATTTGTCCTGATTGTAAAAATATTTTAAAATTAGGTAAAAATAAATTATTTTGTAAACATGATAATAAAATTTACGATAAAAAAAACGGAATTTTTATGTTTAATTAAATACTTATCGATCAATGGGTTACATATTTAAATTTTTAAAACTAATTTATCCTAAATTTAAAATTAAATTCTTATTATTTCTGGTATTTACTCTTTTAGCTATTACGTTTGAAACTTTAAGCTTAGCATCATTAATACCAGCCTTAAATATTCTTGTGACGGACTCTGGAAGTCTTTTTCAAGGAAAAACAGATTTTATTTTAAAAGTATTCTCAAACATTACAATATTAAGTTATGAATATTTGCTTATTTCAGCAATTTTTGGAATTTTCATTCTTAAAAATTTATTTTTAATTTTTAATCAAATTTGGCAAAATATATTTACTTTAAATATTGAGCGTTACATCGCATCAAGATTATTTAAAAACTATCTAAATAAAGAAATGATGTTCCATTTGACAACTCATTCAGGAACTTTAATTCGTAATATGAGTGTGGAAATAAAAAATATTTCTAAATCACTTTCTGCTTTATTTGTAATGATAGTTGAAATAACAATTCTGCTAACTTTGACTGGGATACTTTTATATATTTCTCCCTATGTAACAATAGTATCATTTCTAATTATTGGATTTTCAGGATTATTTATAATTATTATTACTAGTAATCGTATCTCTTTTTTATCTAAAAATAGAGCAAATATTGATAAACAATACAATAAAAATCTTGTTGATACTTTCAACACGATTAATGACATAAAACTAATGAATAAATCTTTATTTTTCCATCAAATTCATGATTTTTTAAAAAATAAATATTTTAATAATTCGAAAAATTTTGCAGTAATTAATTCGTTTCCTAGACAACTGATGGAAATTATAATTATAACTGTGATTATATCTTTTATAATATATTCAATTAAATCAAATACTAGCTTTTCTATTGCAATAACTACTCTTGGATTTTTTTCGGTTGTATGTTTAAGATTATTACCCGCAATCTCTCGTATAATAGTTTCATTTCAGAGTTTAAAATTTAGGTCAGTATCTTTTAAGATTATTTTTAATGAATTAACTACTTTTGATAGTGATGAAATATTTCTTATAAATAAAAGAAAAAAAAAGAACAGTAATTTGTTTTCAAATTATATAAGTTTTAAAGATGTATCATTTAGATATGGAGAAAAAAAAATTTTTGATACTTTTAATTTCAAATTAACAAAAAACAAATTTTTATTTATTTATGGAGAAAGTGGGGCTGGTAAAACAACATTTTTAAATTTATTCATGGGTCTTATCAAGCCTTCATCTGGAAAAATTGTGATAGATGGTAACCAAAATCTTCATGATAACCTTGAGGAGTGGAGAAACATTGTAAGTTACGTTCCACAGCAAATTTATCTTTTAGATGAAAACTTATCGAAAAATATAGCATTTGGTGAAACAACTAAAGAATTTAAAAAAGATGATCTTATGAATGCTATTAAGTTTGCTAAGTTAGATAAATTCATAGATGAAAACAATTTATTAAATTTTGAAGTTGGAGAAAAAGGTTCTAAAATTTCGGGAGGGCAGCTCCAAAGAATTGGGGTAGCTAGGGCATTATATAGAAAACCAAAAATTTTACTTTTAGATGAGTCAACTAATGGTCTAGATTATGAGACTGAAAGAAAATTTCTAGAAGATTTAAAAGAATTAAAAAGTGAATTAACTATTATATTTGTGAGTCATAGGGAGCATATAAAAAATTACGCTGATGAATTTATTGAAATTAAAAAAAATTAATTTTAGTAATTTAGGTTTATTTTTTAATTATTAAAGTTTATTAATAATATGTGCTTTAAAAAAATATATATGTTCTCTAAAAATTCAATTTCTTATCTTACACAAAAGCAAAAATTACATTTTAAAAATTTTTTAAATAATATTTCTTTAAATAAATATATTGATATTATTAGATCAGGTTCGATTCCAAGACCACAATATGGTCTAGGAATGTTATTAGCTAGTAATCAAGCTTATCAATTAAATATTAAAAAAATTTCTATTATAGAAATTGGATTTTATGATCAAACAAGCATTATTGATTTATTAGAGCATAAAAAGATAATAGAAAAAATTTTACCTATCGAAATATATTTAAGTTATTTTAATATTTCCCATAAAATATTTAACTCAAGTAATAGTATAAAAGATAGAAAAGATTTATTCAAAAATTTGACAAACAACAATAAGGTTAGAAAATTTAAGAATATTACTATTTCAAATTATTCAAACTTATTAAAAAATAATTTTTTGAATAAACCAATAGGATTAATAATTTTTGACACAAGAAATTATACTATAACAAATAATTCTTTTAAGGTTTTAGGTAAACATCATATTAATTTCTTGCCTAAAACTTTTCTATATTTTGATCATTTTTTCAGATCAAGTGAATTCGAGGGAGAATATTTAAGTATCAAAAAATTTAATTTAGGAAATAAAAAGAAAATTTCCGATATACTGGAATTACCTGAGCAATTATCAGTAAGTTGGAATAAATGGTTGTTTTTGGCTAAAAGACTGAAATACTTAATTAACTTTCAGCACCCAAAGTTTAAAAACAATATCAAACAAATTATTTGATACAAAGGACTCCTTCAAAGCCAAACCACTTAAAAATCTTAAATATTTTTTTAAATCCTGCATTTTTTAATAATAATGTATTTTCGTAAGGTGAGTTACATTCCATCTTACCTCTAAGAGATAGTGCTTTCTGATTAATTTCTTTTTCAGAAAAACCATTTTCACGTTTAAAATCATTATAAACACCTACATTTATTTCCTCATTTTTGGCATACTCGGCTCTAGTTTTTTCAAATATAAAAAAACCTCCACCAACATTTAATGATTTATAGATTATATTATATGCCTTCTGCCTTTTTGAAGGATGAATAAATTGTATTGTAAGTATAGCAGTTATGAAATTAAAACCTGAGGATTTAATATCAAAGACTGACTTTTTTGAAAATTTTATTCTTTTATCTTTATTTTTTATTTTTGCGTTTTTGATCATTGATTGCACTGGGTCAATACCTAAAAATTCTAAATTATAATTTTTTTTTGGATATTTTTTTGATAAATCAATAAGCAAAGTTCCTGTTGAACAACCTATATCTAATATTTTTGTTTTGTCAGATATAAAAAATTCTGACAATTTTAGTGCAATTTTATGTAGTTCTAAATAAAAAGGAACAGATTTGATAATGTGTCGATCAAATTTTTTATCAATATCATTAAAAGTCCAACCGCTAGTAACCATAGAAATATTATCACCAACTTTATTTCTCATAATACTTATTTTTATAATTAAAATTTAATAATATTATAAATCTTCGTTCTCGGCTTTTTGCAACAGAATGATAGCTATTTTCAGATCTTTTAAATGCAAAAAGTCTGTTCTTTTTGGGTTTAACTATCTTAAAGGTTGATAATTTGTTATTTTTTTTAAGTTTTAATATTTTGGTGCCACTTTTTTTTGTTCCATCATACAAGTATAAAATACCACTCCATATCTTTCTATCAGTGTCAGTATGTGCTTTTATTTCATAACCTTTATTATCCCAAGTAAGTGTTAAATTTAAAAAACCTTTATTCATCAAATCTGTATTGATTTGAAGTTCTGAAAAAAGCTTTTTATTAATCTTCTTTTTAATTGAATTATGTATATTTTTTAAAATTATATAATTTTTATTTCTTTTATTTACGGTTAATTTATTATGATTTACAAATCTAATTACCTTCCTTTTTTTTGATAATGCTTTATTTTTTAGGGATTTTCTTACATCTTCACTAGAACTATAAAGCTCATTTCTCAAAATCAAAAGATTTGATAAGTTTTTTTCGGTGAAAAAATCATCTTTTATTAAAAAGTTATATGGTAATTTATAAATCTTTGTTTTTGTTTTATTTAGCATTTTTTAAAATCACTTTTGATATCTCTTTGTTAGATAATTTTAATTTAAAAATCATATAAAAAATTACTACAAAAAAAATTTTAAACTTCATTTTTGGTGATATATTTTTGTCTTTAATTTTCAAATCATTTAATATTTTTTTTGGTATACTTTTTATACTTAATTTTTTAAAAAATTGTATGGCAAAATTTCTAGTCCCTTCTTTCTCTTTTTCAATAAAAAACTTTGGATCAAGCCTTAATTCTATACATCTTTGTTCTAAACATTTTTTTAGAAAGAATTTTGATATTTTTTTGGAATTTTCATTAATTATAAACCTATGATTAATTTTTTTTGTTGCATAATTTACAATCTCTTTATCTAAAAAAGGTGACCTTAGTTCTATGGATGTCATAATTGCCGTCAAATCTGCTTGAGGGTCAGATATTTCTGTCATGAAAACGTTTAAATCAACATATCTGATTAAGTCACAAATGGTATATGCATTTTTCTTATAATTAGGATTTTCTAAAATATATTTTTTGGTTAATTTTTTAATTAATGCAATATAAACTTTTAAGTCTTTAGAAAAATCTGATCTCCAACCAGAAAAACTAAATTTTTTAACTAATTCTATTGAATTTAATTTTTTTAATTTTTCAAAATCAAAATTTAAAATTTCTGTATAGTTTGGATACCCATAAAAAATTTCATCTGCACCAGCTCCTCCTAGGCATATCTTCATTTTATCTTTCATCATTTGTTTATATAAAGGCATCATCGAAGGTGCTGTGCCCCACCTTGGAGGAAGACCTGTGTATCTAATAAAATCTAATGTGTCATTTAGGTATTCATTTTTACTTACATACACAATCTTATAATCTAATTTTAATTTTTTGAGTTTTTTTATGGATTTCTGAGCTATATTGTCTATTCCCTCAGCGATTTTGATATAATAACGATGATCTCTTTTATTTTTGAAGTTAGAAATCATTAGAAGTGTTGAATCTATTCCTCCAGAAAATTCAAAACAAACGTCATTATTTTTATCAACATGTTCTTTTATTTTTTTATCTAATAATTTATTAAAATAATTTATTGAGTTTTTTAATGACTGTTTTTTATCATTTTTGACTAAAGTTGTTGAAATATTCTCTTTAATAAATTTAAATCCTTTATTATTAAGAAAAATTACATCACCAGCTTTAACTGCAAAAACATTTTTAAAAAATGATAAATTTGGATTTAGCAAACCTCTTGTTCCAAACTCTTCATTTGATCCCAGGTATTTTTTTAAATTTTCTTCAGAAATAGATCTGTTTGAGCAATATGCAACACTATAAGGATCATTTCCATAAAACCAATTTTTTTTATTAAAAGAAAAATATAAGCTTTTTTGACCATAAATATCTTTTGTTAAAATGCAATTTTCAAAATTTTTTTTAGTGTAGCCTATCGCAAATGCACCATTAAACTTTTTTAGTGCATCAACAAAACCAAACTTCTTTATCATTCGGTGAATTACTTCAGTATCTGATAAATTCTTATTTCTTAATTTTAATTTAAATTTTTTATTAAGTTCTTTGTAATTATATATTTCACCATTAAATACAAAAAAATCATCGTATGAGTATTCTGTTAAATGTAATGGTTGCATAGATGAAAATTTTCTTCCTGTACATGCTAAACGAGAAAAAACATATGATCCTAGTTCCCCAATTCTGATTTTTACATCATCAGGTCCTCTAGTTTGAATTCTAGAAAAAATCACATCAAGTTCTGCTGCATTCAATTTTTTATTTGTAACAAAGAACCCACACATTATATATCTAAATTTTTTTAGCGATAATTATAATCCTATCAGAAATTAATTCACTTAAAGATATGTTTGAAAAATTTTTTTTTGTATCATTTAAAAGTTTTTTCACTCCTCCAGCTAATTTTATTTGTTCAAGATATTTTTTTTTGTTGGATTGTTCTAAGTGAATAATTTTCCAATTATTTTTTGACAAAATATCAAATAGATCATCTAGAGTGTTTCTTGGATAAGATAATCCATTGTAATAAAAATTTACCATTTCTTTATATCTTTTAGGATGAATTTTTTTTGCATAACTTTCATATTCTTTTTCTTTTAAAATTACATGTCCCCATGGGATAAAAGTAGAGGCATACCTATGTGCTCCATTATAAGAAAAAAAAGAATTATGTTTGATAAATAAAGTGGCATTTTTTGACGAAATTTTTGAAACATTCAGAAATAAATTTTTCCAGTTTGGAATATGATCAATACTTTTTGCAAAAATAAAATTATATTTTTTTTTGTTTTTTATCTCATGAACAAATTTTTTTAAAAAGATCCAATTTGATTTTTTTTTATAGAGATTTATTTTTTTTGGTTCAAAAGAAATTGCCTCATGTGAAATTAAATGTTTATAATTTTGTATATCTAGTACTTTTTTTTCCAATATTTTTTTGATTTCACTTTTAAGCCTATTTTTAGTTCCGATTGGCCACGAAGTTTGATGTTCTCCATCTTCGTATGGATCAATTCCTGTACTAGAATTACAATTTAGATATTTTGAGACTAAAAAAGGTAATAGACCATTACCTGTTCCTATGTCAAGAAAGTCAATCTTACTATTGTTAGTAAACTCTTTAATTGCACTTGCAACTTGGTGAAATTGTAAAATTATCCTCCCAATTTGTCTTTTTGTTATTTTATTTGAGGGTGGAGAGTCATACCAATTAGTGCCCTTACTTGTAGGGGTCAAAAATGGAATAAGATTTTTTTTTTTTACAGAAAAATTTTTAAAATACATTTATTTATTGATAAATACCTTGATAATTAATTAAATGCTTTTAAGTTAACTTTTAATCAATTTTTTTTTATTATCAATGATAAAAAAATACCTATTTGCCATTTTAAAATCTTAGTTATAAATGAAAAATTTAAAAGCTTGCTTATTTATTTCTGATGAAGGATTTGGACATACTATTAGACAAAGAGCTTTGATCTCAGAATTTTTAAAAAAAAAAGTTAAAATTACAGTAGTAACTTCAAGTAAAATTTCTTTGTTAAAAGAAAAATTTGGAAATCTAATAAATTACAGAATTAAATACAATAATATAGAAACTTTTAAAAAAAAGGATGGATCACTTGATTTAATCAAAACAAAAAAAATGTTTTTAGATTGGTTTAATTACTCATCGAAATGGATAAGTGAAGAAAAAAAATTGTCAAAAAGTTATGATTTTTTTGTTTCAGATTTTGTACCTGAGGCTTTTATTTTGGGAGAAAAATTAAATATAAAATGCTATGGTGTTTGTCATTTTACTTGGGATTGGTTTTATGAGAGAATTTTAAGAGGTGAAAATAAAGTACTTAAGAAATTAAAATTTTACATTGGTAAAGCATCTAAAATATATTTTCCACCATTAACCTCGAAAGATAATTTAAAAAAATATAAAGATAAAGTAAGATTAGTTAATTTTATTCTTTCTGATTTTGATTTTAAAAAAAAGGTAAAAAAAAAAAAAAAATTAAAAAAATGTTTAATAATGGATAATGGAAATTCTACTTTAAGATCATTAATAGTAAAAACTATTCCATATTTAAAAAAAATAAAAAATATTGAATTTATTATAAGAACCGATTTACTTGATAAAAAATCACAAAAAGAGATAATGGAGTCTGATAATTTGATACCGGTATTTGGTCTAAAAAATACCCACTCAAAAATTTTAGAATGTGATTTTTTAGTTGCAAGAGGTGGTTATAACACTATATCGGAGTGTTTAGTGTTGAATAAACCATCTCTTCTTTTTGAAGAGAAAGATAATCCAGAAATAAATTATAATTTAAATACTGTATTTAATTTAAATTTATGTGATTTATTAATGAGAAAAGATTGGGGAAAAAATTTCAAAAAAAAACTTTATAGTTTTAATAAGCATAAAATGAAAAAAATTAAAAAAACATTCGATGGAAAAAAATTTACTAATACAGGTTCAAAAGAAATAGCTTTAGACATCCTCAAACAACACAGTAATTAAAAATGAACAAAAAAAGAATTTATATGGTTTTAGAAGTACAACATCGAGAATTGGACGCAAGAATTGCGTTTGCAATTAAAGCTTCGCAGCTGGGTTATTCAACTGTATTTTGTAAGAAAGCTTATCTTTATTCTAAATCAAAATATCTTACAAAAGGAGTTGTTATTTTAAAAAGTATAGGAAAAAAAAATATAAAATTTATCTCTACTCTAAAAAAAGACGGTCATGTAGTTTGTAGCTTTGATGAGGAAGGATTACTTTTTCATGACTCAGAAAAATATTGTAAGAGAAGATTACCTTTAGAATGTTTTAATCAAATAAAATATTTTTTTGCATGGGGAAAAAATGATGCGGAAGCAATAAAATCTTTTTTTCCGTCACAAAAACAAAAAATTAAGATTACTGGTAATGCTCGAATTGAACTTTTGAAAAAACCTCTTAATCAAATATATATTAAAGGTGCGGAGGAAATTAAAAAAAGATATGGTGAATTTATTCTAGTAAATACCAAATTTGGATACGCAAATTATATAATGCAAAATAAAAATTTTTCAATAGTAGATGGTCTATCAAAAGCTTGGAATTTATCCGACAAAGAAAAAATTTTCTATAAATATATTTTAGAGTCTCAAATAAAAAGAAGACAAGATTTAAAAGATTTATTGGATTTATTCGAAATAAAACATCCAAAGATAAAGTTTATTATTCGACCACATCAAAGCGAAACTCCAGATTTTTGGAATAATGTTAAAAATAGAAATGTAATTATAATTAGAGATGGAAATCCCTCAATAAGTTGGATGATAGCAGCGAAAAATGTTATATCATTTAATTGTACGACAGCGATTGAAGCAAAATTTTTTGATATTGATCATTTGAATTATGTTCCATTAAGTCAGCATGATTTTGAGCTTCCCAACTTAATTAATAAAAATTTTGATAATATTATTGACTTAGAAAAATTCCTAATCGAAAATAACAAAACACAGGATAAAAAGTTATTAAACATAAAAGAATTAAAAAATAATATAGAAAATATTGATAGTGATTATGTTTCAAATATTATTGAGTTTATTAAAGATGAGTATTTAAACTTTAGTAAACTAGATAAAGATAGATATTCTAATTCTTTTTTTCTTTTATATTTTAGGTTAAAGAGGTTTATTATTAATTTATTCACAGTAGAACTTAAAAAATTAAAAAAAGATAACGCATATAGATTGCTTTTACAAAAAAACCCAAACACAAACATATCCAATATTAAAAAAAGATCTCGAGAAATTATGGATATTTTGGATTTAAATAAAGACAAGATTAAAATATCTGAGATTTATCCAGATGTTTATTGCTATGAGAGTATTAATGACAAATAAGGTAGATTATTTATCAAAGTTAAAAAATAATATTTCACCTATCTTAAAAAATATTTCCAAACCAAATATATTAGAATTAGGAGTGAGATATGGAGTATCCACAAATTTTTTTTTAGAATATTGTGATCAAAATGATGGAAAACTTTTATCAGTTGACATAGATGATTGCTCAAATGTTGCCTCATCTAAAAATTGGAAATTTATTCATTGCAGAGATGATGACTATGAAAAAATTATTCAAGATAAAAATGTGAAATTTGATTTAATTTATATTGATAGTTTTCATAATGCTAAACATGTAAGTAAAATAATTTATCTTTATTTTAATAATTTAAAGAAAAATGGCTTCATTTTTGTAGATGATATAAGCTGGATTCTTTATAGCAAAAATAATGTGAGAGATAATTTCAATTCAGAAATAAATAATTACGAAACATTTTTTGAAATATTGAATATTTTAAATTCAAACAATAACAACATTTCAGTTAATTTTGATTTTACATTGTCAGGTTTATGCAAAATAAAAAAAATTTCGGACTCTGGATTAAATAAAAAAAGAAAAATTAAATTGAGAAATTTTTCAATTAAAAATTTTTTAAGAAATATATTAATGAAATGAAAATAGCTATAATAACAAGTGCAGGTTTAAGTGGTGCTGGTGCTATATCTGATTATTTATTATCTAGGGAGGATTTTGTTAGTCCGTTTAAAAAAAAAGTTGATTATAAACAAGACTATGAATTTAGAATTTTACACGATCCTTTTGGAATTGATCACTTATACAACAGTTTTTATAAAAATTTTAGTGTTAATAACGCTGCTTATGCTTTTCATCAATTTTGTCTTTATACAAAAAATCTTAAAAATTTAAAAGATGTAAAAACTAACGAAAAAATTTACAACAATAACTTTTTTTTAGAATTATCAAAATATACAAAAAAAATCATTAAATTATCATATTATGGATTGCCGCAACATTTCAGAATTCAAATGAAAAAAATGGATAGAATTAAATGGAGAATACAAAATTTTAATAATCAAAAATTTGCCCAAGATACAAATTTTTATAATATGGTAATTCCAGTTTCAGAAAAAGAATTTTTAATTCATACAAAATTTTTTCTAAAAAAGATAATAAATGTAAACAATCCATCTCAAAAAAAAAACATAGTGATTGATCAAGGGGCGAATTTTTGGAATCCTGAAAGTGTTAATAAATATTTCGATAACTCAAAGGTAATTCAGGTAATAAGAGATCCTAAAGGTGTATTTTCAAGTATGAAAACCAGAAAGTCACTTTCATACCCAGGAAATAATATAAAATTATTTGTTAAATGGTTTAAGGAAACAAAGTTAATTGAGAGAAAAATACAAGGAAAAAAAACTTTAAAAATTAAATTTGAGCAATTTATAACTAATCATCATACAGTAAAAAAAAAGATTAATAAATATTTGAAAATTAAAAATATAAAAAACAAAATTTGATTTTATAAAAACAGAAAAAAATTTATTTAATTATAAAAAAAGATTATCAAAGAAAGAAATAAATTACATTAATAAAAATCTTAAAGAGTATGTATACTTTGATATTTAGTTTTATTATTTTATTATATTTAAGATATGTTTAATTCCTTTGTTCTTTATCATTTTTTATAACAAAAAATTAAAAAGAAATTTTGATTAAAAGTTTATAAATATTGAATATTTTAAAAAAAATCATATAACTTCATTAAAATTTAATTATGAAAAAAATTACATTTATAAGACATGGAAAAGCAGCAATGGAGGGGTCAGATAGAGAAAGAGTTTTAGATGCCGATGGTATTATTCAAGCAACCTCACTATGCAAAAAAATTAAAGATCTATTTGAGGGTAAAAAAGTTAGAATAATTTCCAGTCCTTTTAAAAGAGCGCTACAAACTATAGAAAAACTGTCTTTGGATTTCGGTGCAAATATAGAAAAAAGCGATGCTTTGGAGGAAATAAACATTGGAAAAGATAAGCAGTTATCCAAACATCAAATAATAGAAAAAATGTGGAGCGATGAGCATTTTAAGGTAGAAAATGGATCATCCCAATCAGAGCATGTCAAAAAAATCAAAAAAGATATTACTGAAATTTTAGAAAATTTTTATAAGAGCGATTACAATTTAGTATTGGTATCACATGGAAATTCTATAGGCATTATTTTAAAGTATTTTTTAAATACAAAATTTACATTTAATGACTGGAAAAATATTAGTATGCCAGATATATATTTTCTAGAATTTAATGAAAAAAATAAAATTATAGATTTCAAAAGAGATATAACGGGTATAGAAAAAGTTTTTACAATTTAGATATGAGAGAAGAAATTAACAAAAAATATTTAAAAGAAAAACAGTACAAAACAACTCAATATCTTGAAGCCAGAATAAAAATTCATCAATTTACAAAAAATAAAGTAGGTTTTCATGAATGGATATTTAGTCAATATGATCTTTCTGAATTTAAAAAAAATAATGATAAAATAAAAATTTTAGATGTTGGTTGTGGAACTGGAGTTTTTTGGAAAAAGAATGTCAATAATTTTAAAAACTATAATCTCGATATTACTTTTACAGATGCCACACCTGCAATGGTTGAGAAGGAAAAAATTAACACTGAAGAATTAAATGCAAAAAAAACTTTTGAAATAGCTGACATAGATAATTTGGAAAAATACAGGGGTCAATTCGACATAGTTTTTTGTCATAACGTACTTTACCATGCAGAGAACAAAGATAATTCAATAAAGAATCTCAAAGATTGTTTAAATGACAAGCCTTCATCTTTTTGTAGCATAACGACGAATAGCGAAAAACATATGTTAAATGTTTATGAAATTGGTAGAAATTTAGATAAAAATTTTCCTACAGATAGAATAATCGACTCTTTTACTGAGGAAATAGCTGATCAAATGTTGCCAAAACATTTCAAATTAGAAAAAAAAATTGAAGAGGAAGAACTGAGAGTAACAGACTGGAATATTTTGATGGGCTTTGTGGCTTCAGGAGTTGAACCAAGAGGAATAAAGTTAGTAGATAATTTTTGGGATGAGTATAAAAAGATTTATGATGAAGAACTAAAAAAAAATGGATATTTTAAAATAATCAAAAGATCACCTTTATATATTTGTAAAAAAATTTAACCAAATAGTAATGATTTTATGGATAACTGGAATTTCTGGAACAGGCAAAACAACTATTGCTAAACAGCTTTATAGAAAATTTAAAAAAAAATATAAAAAATCACTCTACCTAGATGGTGATGAAATAAGATCTGTCTTCCAGAATAATCTTAAGTACACTTTAAAAGATAGGAATAAAAATGCTGAAAGATTTATATCATTAGTAAAGTATTTATCTGATCAAAAAATTAACTTAATAATAAGTGCAAATATTACATCAAACAAGTACAGATTAATTGCTAGAAAAAAATTAAAAAATTTTATCGAAATACATATAAGCGCAAATTTAAAAAATTTGATTAAAAGAGATTACAAGGGTCTATATAAAAATGCTTTAAAAGGAAAAATTAAAAATGTTGTAGGAGTTGATATTAAATATCAAAAACCAGAGAAGGTTGATTTTATACTTGAAAATAATGGCAGTAAAAAGGAATTTCTTAATAATATCAAATATATACTTTTGAGTCTTAAAAAAAGTAAAAAAAAATTTTTTTGAATAATATAATTATTATTAAAAATAGGTTATTTAGAATTAGTTAATTTAAAAATTTAGTAAATATTAAATCAAAGCTAAAAACATGAAAGAAATTAAATTTATTTCTAAAGCTCATAATTTAGATAATTTAAAAAGAAGAAATTTAAAAAGTTTCGATATACCAAATTTTTATTTTTTTTCAGTTTCTAAATGGAAAAAAAATAAAAAAAAAATAATTAGTGAAATTAAATCAAGTTTATCAAGATTTTTATGCATAAGGTCGTCTTTTATAGGAGAAGATACATTAAAGAATTCCCTTGCTGGAAAATTTGATAGTTACATAAAAATTAAAAATGATAAAAAAAATATAATCAAATATGTCAATTTATTAATTCAACAGTATAAAAAATTTAAAAAAAAAGATTTAGATAAGCATGAGATATTAGTTCAAAACTTTGTTATTGATAACATATGTAGTGGGGTTATGACTAATTATTGTATCAATGATGGTTCGCCATATTACACTATAAATTATGATGATATTTCAAAATCTACTGAAAGTGTGACATCAGGTAATAAAAACAGTTATAGAGTTTTGTTTGTAAATAAAAGTAACGTTGAAAAAATAAGGAATAACAATTTTAAAAAGCTTATTTATTCATTTAAGGAAATAGAGAAAATTTACTCTAAAATTGGATTAGATATTGAATTTTCTATTAGTAAAAAGAATAAGATAAAAATACTTCAAATCAGACCTATCAGTGAAAAAATTAAATGGCTTTCATTTGATGAAAAAAAATTTGAAAAAAATTTAAAAAAAAACGAGGTTAAATATGATCAAATTAAAAGAAAAACAAAAAATCAAAAAGATTTGATATTTTCGTGTATGTCAGACTGGAATCCAGCTGAGATGATAGGAGTGCAACCTGAATATTTATCTTATTCTTTATATGATTATTTCATAACGAATAAAGCATGGTTTAATGCAAGAAAGGAAATGGGCTATGGCTTTGGAGAGCCAAAGGGCTTAATGGAAAATTTTTTGGGTAAACCTTACATCAACTTAAATCTAAGCTTTGACTCATTGATACCTTCACGTGTTGAAAAAAATTTGAGAAATAAATTAGTATCTTGTTGGTTACAAGAAATTAAACAAAAGCCATTTTTACATGACAAAATAGAATTTGATGTTGTATTAAATTGTTTTTATTTTGGAATAAAAAAAAAAATAAATACATATAAAGTTTTATCAAAAAAAGAAAAAAAACAACTATATGATATATTTTTATATCATACAAAATCTTTAATCTATAATTTTGAGAAAGAAGCTAGAATTCTTAATTATAAACTAAAAGAGCTTGAGTTATTGAGAACTAAACTTCAAAAAAGAAAATTAAGTCAAAAAAATATAAAAAAAAATTTAAAGATATTATCTGATAAGTTGGAGACACTAGGCATTATTCCTTTTGCAAAGTTTGCAAGATATGCTTTTATAGGAAAGAAAATACTTATCTCTATGTTAAAAGAGAAAATAATTTCAATAAATACTTATAATACAATCCTTAGTAATATTAATACAATTAGTAATGATTACGTCCAAGATAAAAAAAATTTAAAATTAAAAAAAATAAATCAAATCGAATTTGACAATCTTTATTACCATCTTAGACCTGGATCTTACGACATTACATCACGAAGATATAATTCAAAAATAAATGCCTATAACTTAGGTTTTAAAATTGACAAAATCTTAGATTTAAAAAAAAAGGATGCTACAAAAATTATTTATTCAGCTGATCTAAAAAGAATTGAAAGATCTATGGGTAATAAAATTTCAATTATCAAATCAGATACTTTTTTAGAATTTATAACTAATTCTATGAGATTGAGAGAGAATTCAAAATTTATTTTTACTCGAACTTTGAGTGACATTATTGAACTAATTAAGAAAATAAAATTTAAAAAAAAAATTAATAAAGAAAATATCAACTTTCATCTTTTAATTAGTTTGTTAAAAAGTAATCGAAACTTTAAAAGTATTGAGAATAAACGATTTTTTACCAGAGAAAATAGATCATCAAAACTATCATACTTAATACAGTCTAATAAAGATTTCTTTGTTTCATCAATTCTGATGACAAAACCTAACTTTATCACTCAAAAGAAAATAAAATCAAAGATTTTAGATTTAGGTCAAAACAAAAAAATTTTTAAAGAGCTAAAAAATAAAATTATTTTAATTGAAAACGCGGATCCTGGATATGATTGGATTTTTTCTCATAAAATAAGTGGTTTGATAACAAAGTTTGGTGGTGTAAATTCACATATGTCAATTAGATGTGAAGAAAAACAAATACCAGCAATAATAGGGGTTGGCGATGAATTGTTTGAAAGTATCAAAAATGAAAAAATTTTGGAAATTGATTGTAAATTGCAAAAAATTAATTTTTTAAATCAATGAAAATATTTATTACTCCTAACATAAAAAAATATTATAAAACTTATATTGATTTTTTAGATCACTATTGGGTTAATTTTTTCAAAAAAAATAATATAGAATATGTATCATTAAATTCTGATATTAAAAATTCACAAAAATTATTTAATACTTTTAATGATAAAAAAAAATTATTAATTTTAACAGGTGGTTCTGATGTCGGAAAAAAATCTTATGAGTCTATTATAAGAGATAATTTAGAGAAAAAATTAATAAAATTAGCTTTAAAAAAAAGAATACCTATTCTGGGTATTTGTAGGGGGGCCCAATTATTCTCAAAAATAAACGGCTTTGATCTGATAAAAGTAAAAAAACATATGAAAACAAATCATTATGTTAAGTTTAAAAAAAAATTTTTAAATTATAAAAATAAAGAAAAAGTTAATAGTTTTCATACATATGCAATTAAAGAAAAAAAGAAAAAAAATTTTGAGATAATTGCAAAAGACTATAAAAATTTTGTTGAGCTTTATTCATATAAAAAAAAAAATTTATTTTTTATGTGGCATCCTGAAAGAAATAAAAATTACAAAGAATTAAAAAGTATAATTAAATTTTTTTATGAAGATTAAAACAGTTTTGATTATGCCTGTAAAATTTAAGTCTTCACGACTTAGAAATAAAAATATTTTGCCAATAAAGCGATTACCAATGTTTGTTTATACATTGATGAAAGTAAAAAAATCAAAAAAGATAGATAAATTTTATGTGTCAACAGAAAGTAAAAAGATAGTAAAAATATGTAAAAAATATAAAATTGACTTTATAAAAAGACCATATTACCTCTCTAAACCTGATGTTGAAAAACAAGCAGTTATAGTCAATTGTTTAAAAAAATTGAGAAAAATAAATGTTAAACCAAAAATAGTAATTTCTTGTCAGGCAAATTCACCACAAATAAAAATAAAAGATATTGAAAATGCTTTAAATTTTTTCGATAAGAAATTATTTCCAAGTTATCCAATTAAAGAATTAATTTCAGTAGGAAAAGACAATATTCAAAATGCTTCATTTAGAATTATGACTTACAAAGCTGCATTTCAAAAAACGCTAAGCACAAAAATTGGTGTCTTCTTTACTAATTGTATGGATATTCATACTTATAAAGAGTATAAAAAAGTAAAAAAATCAATTGAGTCTTAATAATGGCATTATTAATTGCTGAACTTTGTCAAAATCATAATGGTGATGAAAAAATCGTTGAAGAAATGGTTCAAGCGGCTGCCGAATCTGGGGCGGATTATGCAAAAATTCAATCAATAGATTCATCTGAATTAACATTCAGAGATAGATTTGAAAATGGATTGATTGAAGGTGGAAAAATAAAAGTGATTAAAAGACCTTATCAAAAAGAATATGATCGTTTAAAAAATTTAGATTTGACCGAGGAGTTTCAATTAAATTTTCACAAATTATGTAAAAAATATCAAATAAAACCAATGACCACATTATTTACTAGAAGTAAAATTAAACTTGTAAAAAAGATGAATATTGATTGTCTTAAAATTTCAAGTTTTGATTGTGCATCTCACAAATTAATTGATGAACTGAAAGAATTAAATATTGAAAAATTTATTATTTCGACAGGAGCAACATATGATAGGGAAATTTTTGAAACAGTAAAAATTATGAAAAAAAATAATTTAGATTTTTCACTTCTTCATTGCATCTCAATTTATCCAACCACTCCAGATGTCGCAAATTTGAACAGAATTAAATTTCTATCGAAATTATCAAAATCGGTTGGAATAAGTGATCATTCAAACCCAGAAATATATAGATATAAAATAATTGCTGCCTCCATTTTATTAGGAGCCTCAATCGTCGAGAAGCATTTTACAATACTTGATAAGGATAAAACTAAAGACGGCGTTGTTTCTGCAGATCCTATACAATTAAAGGAAATTTCAGATTTATGTAAAATGGATTTAGAGGATTTAGGCTCATATGTCTCTGAAAATGTAAAAGAATTTGAAATAATGAAGGGTTTTGAAACTAGAGAATTAACGGAAACTGAACTTTTAAACAGAGATTATTATCAAGGGAGGTTTGCATCAAAAAAAGGTAAAGAGACAATTTTTAATTGGGAAGATCGTAAAGTTTAAAACTCATGAAAGCTATTATTTTGTGTGCTGGTAAAGGCACTAGAATGTTGATCAATTATCCAAAATCATTAATTAAAATAAATAATAATAAAAGTTTGTTAAAAAATATTTTTTTAAATTTTAAGAAAAGTGGATTCAAAAAAAATGACATTATTTTAGCAACAGGTTATAAGCATAATTTAATTAAAAAAGAAATCGGCAGTGGACCAAAATATATTTTTAACAAAAAATTTGGATCCTCAAATATGGTTTATACATTAATGAATTCTATTAAGAATTTAGATGAGGATATAATCTTAAGTTATGCAGATTTGATGTATGATTATAAAAATATTGTAAATTTAAAGGATGAAAATAAAGGTTTTGTCACATTAGTGGATAAAAAATGGATTAGTATTTGGAAAAAAAAAAATAAATTAGAAAGCGACTCAGAAACATTAAAAATAAAGCATAACAGGATAACAGAATTAGGAAAAAAAACTAAATCTATTAAAGATATAGATGCCAGGTATGTAGGAGTTACCAAAATAAAAAAGAGTGTCTTAAATGATATAAGAAATTTTTTTTTCAAGGAATTAAAAAAAAATCCTCAGAGATTTTATAAAATTGATATGACAAATTTTTTTAACTTATTAATTAAAAATGGATACATTCTGGAGAGCAAACAAATTTTGAAAAATTGGAATGAGTTTGATGATGCAATCGATTTAGATAGAAATTAAGTATAATTTTAGAAAAAATTGAATTATTTTAAGACATAAAAAATCTTATTTACTAAAAATTTCATAGAAATTCGATATTTTCTCTTTTTAAAAAACTTTCTTAAAAAATTATTTATTAAAATAATTGTAATTAATAATTTATTCTGTAAATGATTCAAACGAATATTTATCTCCTCACTAAGATGATCCTCTGCCGAAAAAGTACTTGAATACGAAACATTGACTTTTCTGAAAATACCTATTAATTCATCTTTTTTAGTCGACACTCCTCTAAATTTACTTTTTAACATCCTGTAAAATAAGTCATGGTCAGCGGATAATTTAAATGAAGTATCATATAAGCCTAATTTTTTTTGTGCTTCATTTTTTATAAAAAAACCCGAAGAATGACTTGGATAAAAATCAAAAGACCATAAAATTTTTCTTGGGTAAAAACCATGTTTAATTTTCTTTTTTTTTACTGTACCAAAAACGAAATCAATATCATTTTTTTTAGCAAAATATTTTTCAATTATATTTAATGCATTTTCATTATAAAGATCTCCGCTATTAATAAGTCCGACATATTTGCCTGATGCATATGTTAAACCTTTATTCATAGCCTCATAAATGCCAGCATCATTTTCTGAAACCCATAAATCAATATATTCTTCATATTCTTTAATTACATCAATAGTTCCATCCTTTGAACCGCCATCAATAATTATATATTCTAAATTTTTTTTTTGATTTATTACCGATTTTATTGTTTCTTCAATGTTATTTTTATCATTCAAAACCACTGTTATGATAGTAAATAAAAAATTATTTCTCCTTTGATTTTTAGCTCTATTCCCTCCCCACAAAGACTTTTCAATTGGAAGATAAACATTTTTATAGCTTAAATCATTTTTATTCATCAATAATACTTAATGAATATCATTAAATAAGATTTTAAAAAATCGAAAATTCAATGTAAAAAATAAATAAATATATCCTGCTAAAAAAAATTTCTTTAAAAATTCATTAGTTTTGAAAGAAAGTATATTAAACTAATCCGTGCAATAATTATTTTGTATAGATAAGTTTAAAAATCAAAAAGTTAGCATATTATTTTAAGATATAAATTAATACATTAAATCTTTTTAGATTTTGATCGTAAATAAAATTTATTATTTTCAATATATTTATATAAAATGGCTGAAAATACTATTGTTAGTGTGTAAGAACTTATTACCAAAAGATTAGCCTCTGTTAAACTTAAATCCAGTTTAACAAAATTTGTATCTTCTTCAATATAAGTATGAAATCCTAAAAAAAATCTTAATATTTGTGTTAATAACCAAAATATGAAAAGATGACTCATATAAATTGAATAACTAATTTTTCCTAAGTAAACAAAAAATTTAAACGTCAAGATTTTTCCAATCAGAGTCCCGTTATCTAACTCACATGAAAATAAAATAGTTAATCCAAATATTAATGGAAATAAAATTTGTAATTCCTTAGATAAAAAATTAAAAGAAATGATTGAGATTATTACGAAGATTATTGAAAAAAGACTCTTATTTTTTTGGTAAAATGGTAATTTTCTTACCTTAAAATAAATCTTACAGAAAATGACACCAAAGTAAAAACCATAAATACAGTCTAACAACGATTTGTAACCACTATGTGAAGCACCAAAGTAAATATCATCGTTAACTCTAATAAAAAAAATTATTAATAAAATAAGAATTGAATAGATCATTTTTGATGATTTCATTAGAATCAAAGCAAATAAAATGTAGGTTAAAAATTCAGCAGAGATAGACCAACTAGGAGTATTAAAGGTATATTCAGTTAGAAAAGTATGAATTAGAAAAACATTATAGATTAATGCACTTAAATCATTTTTACTAAAAGCTTGATTATTTGCGTCAAGATCATAGTAAATTTTAATGTAATATTTAAAAATTTCTATAAACAAAAAAATGATTAAGAAAAAAAGATGTAAAGGATATAATCTTAAAAACCTCTTTATGACAAACACTTTAAAAAGATCTAAATTGTATAATTTGTCGTTATAATTATAAAAAATAACAAAACCACTCAAAGTAAAAAAAAAGTGAACAAAATGCCCATGGGCTAAATTATGATCTACTATTGGTGAATTTACATCAAAGTGAATGGCGGCAATCATTAGTGCTGCAAAACCTCTGAATGTTTCTAACGATGAAAATTTTTTATTAGTCATAAACTGCTTATTATAAATTGAATACTATAGTATATAGAAATATTAAATGAAAAAAATATTTTTAGATCTTGGAAATCAACCGCTTGCAAATAATTTTAGCAAAAAATATATTCCGCCAATATTTAGACTTAAACTTAAATTTGATACGAAGTCAAAATTAGTGATGATAAACAAACATATGGAAAAGGAAAGAATGTTTAATAAATCTTACCCATATAGATCTTCTAAATCAAAATTAGTTAGAGAATTATTCAAAGAATTATCAAAAAAAATTAAAAAAAAATTAAATCCTGAAAATATTTTGGAAATAGGTTGCAATGACGGATCGTTCGCGTCTAATTTTAATAAAGAAAAAGTTGTATGTGTTGAACCTTGTAGTGATGTTGCAAAGGAGGCAAAAAAAAAAGGTTTGAGAGTGTATGTTAATTATTTTGACGATTTATTAATAAAATTATTATTAAAAAACCATCAAAAATTTGACTTAATATTTTCTGCAAATACTATAACGCATATATCAGATCTTAATTCTGTTTTTGCAAATATAACACAAATTCTTGCTGATCATGGAACGTTTATCATTGAAGAACCATCTTTATTAGAAACAATAAAAAAAAATTCATATGATCAATTTTATAATGAGCATATTTATGTTTTTTCAACAATAGCTTTACAAAATATTTTAAAAAAAAACAAATTAGAAATTTACGATGTCGAAAATATAAAAGTTCATGGTGGTTCTAATCGTTATTATATTAAAAAAAAAAAAAATAAAAAAATTAAAATTTCACTTAGGTTTAAAAAAAATTTGAATTTGGAAAAAAGATTTGGAATAAACACATTTGCATGTTATAAGAAATTTTCAAAAAGAGTTCAAAAATCCAAAAAAGAATTAATTAAATTGCTGAAAAAGATAAAAGAAAATAATCAAAAAATTATAGGTTATGGCGCATCAGCAAAAGCAGTGACGATTTTAAATTATTGTAATTTAAAAGAGAATTATTTTGATTTTTTTTACGACACAACACAACAAAAAATAGGCAAATTTTTGCCCGGGACTAGAATAAATGTTTTAAAGTATAAAAAATTAAGAGATAATAAGACCTATGTTTTCTTAGGAGCCTGGAATTTTTATAAAGAAATTTTAAAAAAAGAAAAATCTTTTTACATGAATTCTGGAAAATTTATTACCCATATCCCTTATCCAAGAATTATATAACAATGAAAAAAATTTATTTTTGGTCTCCACATATTGATCCACAAGTAGCAACATTAAAATCAGTTTTAAATTCAATAAATTCATTAGCCAAATATAGAAAAGACAGAAAAAATTTTTTAATAAATGTTTTTGGTGAATGGGATAACTTTAATCTTGGGTTAATTGAGAAAATCAATTTGATCAATAATAGAAGTTTAAAAAAACGAAAATTTAAAGGCTTTTTTAATTCAAGATATTTGTATTTTTTAATTTTTCTATTATCTTATTTTCCTTTAAAAAAAATTTTAAACAAGCATAAACCAGACTATCTAGTTATCCATTTAATTACTTCCATACCAATTCTATTATTTATCTTCAATAAATTTAAAACCGTATTAATTTTAAGAATTTCTGGATATCCAAAACTTAATCCTTTGAGATTTTTACTTTGGAAAATAGCTTCGACTAAAATTAAATATGTTATTTGCCCTTCTGAAGAGACAAAAAACTTTTTATTAAAAAAAAAGATTTTCAGACAAAATCAACTAATTTTTATTCCTGATCCAATATTAACTATTAGAAAAATTAATTTTTTAAAAAGAGAAAAATTAGAAAGACATATTATAAAACCCTTTTTTTTATGTATAGGAAGATTTACAAAACAAAAAAACCATATTTTTTTACTAAATTTTTTTTCGAAAAACCCACATTATTTAGAAAACCATAAGTTATTCATAATTGGCCATGGAGAGTTAGAGAGATCTTATAACGAAATTATAAAAGATAAAAAATTAAGTAATAAAGTTGAAATTTTAGGTTATAAGAAAAATATTTTTAAATATATATATAATGCAAAATGTGTAATCTCATGCTCTTTATGGGAGGATCCTGGATTTGTTATGGTGGAAAGTGCTTATGTCGGCACCCCGATAATATCTTCTGATTGTCCGAGTGGACCAAAAGAATTTATAGGTAAAAATGAAAATGGATTTATATTTAAATCGAATGATGAGGATAGTTTTAGAAAGGCATTAGATAACTTTACTAATTCTTCAAAGAATGAAATTGAAAAAAAGCTTATCAATGCAAAAAAAAAATCTAAAATTTATACTTGTTTCTATAACTCAAAAAAATTATCGAATATTTTGAATGGTTATTAAAAAGAAAAAAAAAATATTAATTACTGGTGTTGCTGGCTTTATAGGCTTTTCTTTGGCCAAAAAAATTATTGAGTCTAATAATTATAACGTGATCGGTATTGACAACTTAAACTCTTATTATATTAAAAAGCTCAAATATAAGAGATTAACTCTTTTGAAACATAAAAACTTTAAGTTTTACAAAATTGATTTGATTGAAAAAAGTAAACTTTTTAACTTGTTTAAAAAACATAAATTTGACATAGTTTTCAATCTTGCTGCACAGGCTGGAGTAAGATATTCATTCAAAGATCCAAAATCTTACACTAACTCTAATATTATAGGCTTTATAAACTTAATTGAAATGATTAAAAACTTTAAAATAGATAAATTTTTTTTCGCATCTTCTAGTTCAGTTTATGGAGATCAGAAAACATACCCCAAAAAAGAGAGTTCTGAAATAAATCCAATAAATTTATATTCACTCTCTAAAGCATCTAATGAACAATTTGCAAATTCAGTAAGTAAAACAACAAATACTAAAATGATTGGGTTAAGATTTTTTACTATCTATGGTCCATGGGGTAGACCAGATATGATGATTATTAAATACCTGATTTCGGCTTATAAAGGAGTAGGTTTTCCACTATTTAATAATGGAAATCACTTCAGAGATTTTACTTATATTGATGATGCAATTAATATTTGTATTTCCTTGCTAAACAAAAAAATTATAAAAAAATTTGATATTTTTAATATATGTTCATCTAAGCCAATACTTATAACTAAAATTTTAAAAGACATAAATAAATACTCAAAAAAACCACTAATTAAGAAAAAAAGACGAGATAGAGCTGATGTTTATAAAACTTATGGAGATAATAAAAAAATTAAAAATTTTTTAAAAAAAGATATAAAGTTTACCAGTTATTATTTGGGAGTTAAGAATACCTGCAATTGGTTTTTAGAAAATAAAAAAATTTTTGATTAAATAAAAATCTATTATTAATCGTAAAATTTTTTTAAAATAATTTATTTTTATTTAAAAAAATATAGAATATTTCGGCATCGTTTATCCCATGTATATTTTTTTGCTGTTTGATAAGCATTAATTCTTAAATATTTATTTTTCTTCTTTGTTTGTAGTGCTGATTTAATTGCTTTAGACCATTTATTATCATCATTAGTTTCAACTAATAAACAATTAAAATTATTTTTAAGTATGTGTTGATAAACTTTTAGGTTAGACGCAACTATGATCATTTTAGCCGCTAAATAATCAAACATCTTTAATGGTGACATGTACTTTTGTAATAAAATTGAACCTCTGCCCCTTATTTTATGCTGATAAGGCATCAATGCAACTTGATATCTTGATAAAATTTCAGGTATTTTTGAATAATTGACGTAATTAAAAACTTGAACATTATTTTCATTTTTTGTTGACTTTAAGTACTTTTTTTCACCATAAATATGAAAAAAAATTTTTCTATTTTTCTTTGCTAATCTAAATATTTGTTCAATTC
>CACDZM010000012.1 GCA_902557215.1 uncultured Pelagibacteraceae bacterium
CCTTTTATTTTCATAATTTTTAATGCTAACCCAGATTATATGGAAAGGATGGGAGTTATAGAGATTTCCTCTTCAGATAAAGTTTATTTGATAAAACATTATATAAGTAAAATTTTTCGACTAAAACTTTTAGCGGTTTATGCATTGCTAATTGGTTCATATTTTTTTATGAAAAAATTTAATAAAGATAATCTTAAATATATATACATATTTTATATATTATTTATTTCTTCTTTAATTACGCCAATAGTTTTTATTTTGCTAAGTAAAAAGATTGCATTTTTATATCATTTTAATAATACAGTTGTTATCTGTGTCGTTTTATTATTTTTGGTATTAACTTTAATCAATATTAACTTTTTTTTAAATAAAATTGACATAAAAATTAAAAATATTAATTTTTTTATATTAACTATTTTTGTAATACTTTTCTTTCGTAATTTTAATGAGTACAAAAGGTTTAAAATTAGTGATTTAAGAGTAGAAAAAAATGAAATTATTAATTTAATTACCAATAACAGAATGGTAGATTTAAATACCGCAAAAATACTTACTTTTGATAGATCAATTATGACATGGTCGATCTTGAAGGGAAATAGAAATTTATTAGTAGTTGATGGAACTTACACCTCAAGAGATAGTTCAATAATAGAAAACGATTTAATTAATGCCTTTAAATTTTATAAACTAAAAGAAGAAGACTTTGAAAGTTTTATTTCAAATAAAAAAATCGGATACAGATACAATAATCCAATTTTAAAAAGTTTTTTTTGGCAAAAATATACTGCAAATTCATTTCATAGATATAATAAATCTAATGATTTTGATAAAGAAGTTTTAGATTTTATTCTTACTTCATCACCATATTACTCACACCAATTTGCAATTCCAAATTATGAGTTAAATAGATTACTAAATAAATTTAAATCAACTGTTTTAGATAAAAGTTATGCTCCAGATATAATCATAAATAATAAAAATTATTTATTATTTAATAAAATAGATATAGATAATAATAGCTATTGTAAAAAATATGTCGGTAAAAAAGTAGATTTATATTTTTTGAAAAAATTTTGTGATTAAACTCTAGTTTTAGATAAATGATCAGCTAATCTCGCAGCTAATTTTACTATTGTATACGTAGGATGAGAGTGGCCTGCTGTTCTAAAAACTGAGCTACCATTTATAAAAAGATTTTTTTTACCATGAACTTTTAGATTTTTATCCACAACTGAGTCGATCGAGCTTTCACCCATTCTTGTTCCGCCTAGCTGATGATTTCCTGCTGTAACTTCATATTTATCGTCATTATATAAATATTCTTTCAGAGATATTCTGCCAATATCATGATCAATAAAAATTTTTGATAGTTCTTCAGCAATTAATCTTGCACTTTTTTTTTCTAAAGCTGATTTTTTCCAATAAACTATTGGGTAAGGCATATTAAATGGATCTTTTTGATCACTTAAAGAAATTTTATTCTCAATATTTGCCTCTTGCTCTTGTTGAATACTAATTGAAACTTTATATTTCTCTTTAACATTTAAATTTTCATAAATATTTTTAATGAAGTTAGGAGCAATACATCTTATTTGTTTGAATAGATCATTTTTTTCATTAATAGTTTGGAATGCAAAATATAGACCAGCATTCATAATATTTTTATTTTTAATAAAATTATTTTTTGCGGATAAAAAAATAGAATTATTACACGTTAAAAAAGGTATATTATTAGAATTAATCTTTTTAAAATAAGAGATAAATTTGTCATATAAAACTAAACCCTCTCCAATATTATGATAGGGATGATCCATATAATATTTACCTATAGGCAATTTACTATCAAAAATTTTTTTATTTTTAGCTTGTGCCCATAAAAGTATTCTTGAGTTTTCGATACCACCACAAGATAATATAAAAAATTTAGAATTAAGATTAATTTTTTGATTGTTTTTAAAACAATCAATAGATGTAATTGATCTAAAATTATCGTTAAAATTTAAAAATACTGTATTGAGTGAAAGAAAAATATATTTTGATTTTTTAACATGATTTAAATATTTTTCACCAAAATTAACATTTGACCAAACTATGTTATAAATATTTAAATTTTTACTAAAATTTTCTAAATAGAAACTTTCTTTTTTATCAAGACTTAAAATTTCTTTTGCAACATCTTCATATTCATCTAAATCTTTTTTTTTTATAGGCCATAAATTAAAATCTTCATTATTCATGGGATTGCAATTTCCACCCCATAAATTGGAAGTGCCCCCAAACTGTCTCAGCCTGGTAACAGAAAGATCATTATAATCATCACCAATAACCTCCCCCTTTAAAAATTTTTGATTATTTTGATTGGGTTCAATGTCGCCAGCTTCAATAATTAAAGTTTTGATTTTTTTTCTTTCCAATTCAAGTGCAGTTGTCATTCCAGCAGGACCGCTTCCTATAATTATAGCAAAAAAATTATTTTTTTTTAATTCACTTAAATTTTCAACTATCATTTACATCTAATATCCAGATCTTTGCATATTTTTTTTTGTAGATTTTAATTTTTTTTTTTAAATTATATTCAATTGCTAAGTAATTTTTTGATAATAATAATGAAAAAAAACCTAATGAATATTTAAAGAATTTTCTTCTATTTCTTTTCATTTTAATCTGTACTTTATTATTGTCCCGAAACGGATTAGAACCATAGACTAAACAATTCTAAAGTTTAAATAAACATTTGTCTATAACAATAATCTTGAGATCCTTTTAACTTTGCAAAAAAAGTTACCATTAATTTTATTGAGTGATGGTGCCCCCGCACGGACTCGAACCGCGGACCTATTGATTACAAATCAATTGCTCTACCAGCTGAGCTACAAGGGCCTAAATAAAATTTATTCTTTACTATATATACAATATTGATAGCAAACTTTTAAATTCAGAACAATCTTTTTAAAAAATTATTCATTTCTTTTTTTCAGATAATCTAAATGATGAAATACGATTGCTGCACTATTTGATATATTTAAACTTTCAACTTTTTTATTTGTCTCTATCTTAACCAAAAAATCCGCATATTTTGAAGTATGTTTATGCATCCCCAGACCCTCAGATCCAAATAATAATATATTTTTTCCATTCCAACTAAGATCAGTAAAATTTTTTTCTGCTTCTCCATCAAAACCATATACCCAGAAGTTTTTTTCTTTTAAATTTTTTAGTGTTGAGTTGATATTCGGGACTTCAAATATTTTCATATATTCTATTGCTCCACTTGCTGCTTTATACATGAGCTTACTTTCTCTAGGAAAACTTCTTTCCCTAATGATAACTCCTTCAATATTAAATGAAATAGCACTTCTGATTAAAGAACCAATGTTTCTTGGATCAGTAACACCATCAAGGCAAATTAACGTTATATTTTTTTCTTCTTTAATGTAATCTTTTAAAATTGGTTTTTGTAAATGCTCAACTTCTGCAACATACCCCTGATGTTGTAAATTTTCTTTTGTACTATATTTATCAAGCTCCTTTTTTGTTTTATAAAATACTTTGACATCGTTAAGTAAGTTTTTATTTGGATTTTTTTTATGAATTTTTTTTTTACTTTCTTCTGTTAAGAATACTCTTAAAACCCTTCTTTTTGGGTTACGCAGAGCCTCAATTACAGCATGTTGACCAATAATAAAAAAAGAGGATTTGTTCATAAAATTGTCTTAATTTTACACGTTTTTTTCGTAATTTTCCTAATAAATCACGTATTGCATTTGCACAAATAAAATATATAAAACGCATGTTGTTTGAAGCTTTATTGAACAAGGGGACACTTCCCCAAGGGAGGGGTTCCAGAGCGGTCAAATGGGGCGGGCTGTAAACCCGTTGACTTCGGTCTTCGAAAGTTCGAATCTTTCCCCCTCCACCACTCAATAAAATTTCAAATGATACTGGAGTGATACTCTTGGGGTTGTGCGGGTGTAGTTCAATGGTAGAACGCTAGCCTTCCAAGCTGGATGTAAGGGTTCGATTCCCTTTACCCGCTCCAAGAATAAAAAAATTATTAAATAAGAATGTGAGGAATATATATAATGTCAAAAGAAAAATTTATTAGAAATAAACCACATTGTAATATTGGTACAATTGGGCATGTCGATCATGGAAAAACAACTCTAACCGCAGCTATTACAAAAGTATTATCTGAGACTGGTGGAGCACAAGCAGTAGCTTATGATCAAATTGATAAAGCTCCAGAGGAGAAAGAAAGAGGAATTACTATTTCAACTGCTCATGTTGAATATGAAACTGAAAAAAGACATTATGCTCACGTCGATTGTCCTGGTCACGCCGATTATGTTAAAAACATGATAACAGGTGCAGCACAAATGGATGGCGCAATTTTAGTTGTTAATGCTGCAGATGGCCCAATGCCACAAACTAGAGAACATATTCTTCTTGCAAGGCAGGTAGGTGTACCAGCGATTTGTGTTTATTTAAATAAAGTTGACCAAGTAGATGACAAAGAAATGATAGACCTTGTTGAAGAGGAGATAAAAGAATTATTAACTTCTTATAAATTTCCTGGAGACAAAACTCCAATAGCTAAGGGCTCAGCTCTTGCTGCGGTTGAAGGAAGAGATGATGAAATTGGAAAAAATTCAATTTTAGAATTAATGAAAAATGTTGATGAGTTTATACCACAACCTGATAGACCAAAAGATAAAGACTTTTTGATGCCTGTTGAGGATGTTTTTTCAATTTCAGGAAGAGGTACTGTTGCTACTGGCAGAGTAGAGTCAGGTGTGCTTAAAACAGGAGATGAAATCGAGATAGTTGGAATTAGAGAAACAAAAAAGTCAGTTTGTACGGGTGTTGAAATGTTTAGAAAACTTTTAGACTCTGGTGAAGCTGGAGATAATGTTGGTGTGCTTTTAAGAGGTGTAGAAAGAACTGATATTGAAAGAGGTCAGGTTCTTTGTAAACCAGGATCTGTTACCCCACATACTAAATTTGAAGCTCAGGCATATGTGCTTAAAAAAGAGGAGGGTGGAAGACATACACCATTCTTCACAAAGTACAGACCACAGTTTTACTTTAGAACAACAGATGTTACTGGCGAAGTGGAGCTTCCTGCTGGAACTGAAATGGTTATGCCAGGAGATGATGCAAAATTTACAGTAAAATTAATCACACCAATTGCAATGTCAGAAAAATTGAATTTTGCGATTCGTGAGGGTGGTAGAACTGTAGGAGCTGGAGTAGTAACTAAAATTATAGAGTAAACTCTATATAGGAGTGTAGCTCAATTGGTAGAGCGCCGGTCTCCAAAACCGGAGGCTGAGGGTTCGAGTCCCTCCGCTCCTGCCAATTGAAATTAAAATTGATATGAAAAACCCAATTAAATTTATACAAGAGGTTAAACAGGAGGCTTTTAAAGTTTCTTGGCCGACTGGAAAAGAAACCTTACAAGGCGCTATAATGGTTTTTTTAATGGCTTTAGCTATGTCCTTATTTTTCTTGTTGATTGACCAAGTGCTAAAGTTTTTTCTAGATATACTTTTGAAAGTGAGTTTATAATGAAAAATTGGTACATTGTTCAGTCACATTCAAGTTTTGAAAATAAAGTTGCAGGACTAATCAAAGAGGAGGCTGAAAAAGCCAAAATAGCAGAGAAATTTGAGGAAATTATAGTTCCAACACATGACGTTACAGAGGTTAAAAGGGGCAAAAGAGTACAAAGAAAAAAAAAATACTTCCCTGGATATGTTTTAATTAAAAGTGAGATGAATAATGATATTTATCACATGATTAAAAATCTAAAAAGAGTCAGTGGTTTCTTAGGAACTAAAGGCATGCCTGTACCGGTTTCAGATAAAGAAATAGAGAAAATTCTAGGTCAAATAAAAGATGGTGTAGCACAGCCAAAGTCTGGTATAGAATATAGTGTTGGTGAAAAAGTTCAGGTTGTTGATGGTCCATTTGCTTCTTTTAGCGGACTGGTAGAAGGTATTGATGAGGAGAAATCTAGACTTAAAGTGTCAGTTTCAATATTTGGTCGGCCAACACCTGTTGATTTAGAATATAACCAAGTAGAGAAAGTAAGTTAAATGGCAGCAAAAAAAGAAATAAGTGGTTTTATAAAATTACAAATTAAAGGTGGACAAGCTAATCCGGCACCACCTGTTGGTCCAGCTTTAGGTCAACGAGGTGTAAACATCATGGAATTTTGTAAAGCTTTCAATGATAAAACCAAATCTTTAGCTGGCAAACCTGTTCCTGTTGAGATTACAGTTTATAAGGATAAGAAATTTGATTTTAAGATTAAATCTCCTCCTGCGTCTTTCTATATTAAAGAAGCTGCTAAGTTGAAAGGTGGATCACAAGAGCCTGGAAGAAATATAGTTGCTTCTATTACAAAAAAACAAGCTGAGGAGATAGCTAAACAAAAAATGAAAGATTTAAACGCTCTAGATCTTGAACAAGCAGTGAAGATAATTGCTGGCTCAGCCAGATCAATGGGTATTGAGGTTAAAGAATAATGAAATCAAAAAGATTCAAAAAACTTCCTGAAAAAACAAAAGATTTAAATTCAGAAACTATTGAAAAATTACTACCTTCAATTAAAAAAAACTGCACTACAAAATTTGATGAGTCAGTTGATTTAAGTTTTCAAATTAATAATAAGCAAAAAAAAGGTGAAATTAATATAAGAACGGTTGTTAATCTCCCAGGTGGGACAGGAAGAAAGGTAAAAGTAGCTGTTGTTTGTGAAGATATAAAAGCTTCAGAGGCAAAAAGTGCAGGAGCTGATCTTGTAGGAGGTGACGATTTTATTGAAAAAATTAAAAATGGAGAAATGAATTTTGAAAAGTTGATTTGTACCCCTAATATGATGATAAAATTATCAAAACTTGGAAAAGTCTTAGGACCAAAAGGTTTAATGCCAAATCCAAAACTTGGATCAGTCACAGATGATTTAAAAAAAGCAGTATCAGATGCTAAGTCGGGTCAAGCTGAAATTAGAAACGATAAAGATGGAAATATTGGTATAAGTATAGGAAAAAAATCTTTTAATGACGATCAGTTAATTAAAAATTTTAAAGCTGTTTTGGACACTTTAGAAAAAGAAAAGTCAAACAATACTCTTAATGGTGATTTAATCAAATCTGCTTTTATTACCTCCACAATGGGTGTTTCATATAAACTTAAGCTGGAAAAAAATATTTAGTTATGATGAATAAAGAACAAAAAAAAAATTATATTGATGAAATGACTAAACAGTTTGAAAATAGTAAAGCTGTGATGGTCACACACTATCAAGGTCTTACTATGCCACAATTAGATGAATTAAGGTCTAAAATGAGAGAACACGGTATCATTTTTAAAATTACGAAAAATAGAATTACTAAATTGGCTTTAGAAAAAACTAAGTGCAAGGATTTATCCAAGTATTTTAGTGGACCAACGGCAGTTGCTTTCGGAGAAGATGCAATAATGTCAGCAAGAATACTTTCTAAATTTGCCAAAGATAATGAAAATTTAAAGCTAATCGGCGGAATAATGGAAAATGAAATTTTAGATCAAGCCGGTGTTCAAAATGTAGCAAATTTACCAACTCTTGATGAGGCTAGAGCAAATATTATAGCTATTCTTAGTGCTTCAGCGTCAAAATTAGTTAGTATTTTACTTGCACGATCGGAAAAAATGAGTAATTTACCACCAGAAAATTCTGAAACAAAACCCAAAGAGTAGATTATGCCTGACCTAAACAAAATTATAGAAGATTTATCCAAATTAACTGTTGCTGAAGCTGCAGATTTATCAAAACAATTAGAGGAAAAATGGGGAGTTACGCCAATAGCGGCCGCAGCTCCAGCAGCAGCAGGTGGCGCAGCCGCTGCGGCTGAAGATAAAGATGATTTTTCAATCATGCTTGTGTCAGCAGGAGATAAAAAAATTAATGTTATTAAAGAAGTAAGGGCAGCTACTTCACTAGGATTAAAGGAAGCAAAAGATTTGGTGGAAGGAGCACCCAAAGAGGTTAAAGCTGGAGTACCAAAAAAAGAAGCTGAAGAAATTAAGGCTAAGTTAGAAGCTGCTGGCGCAAAAGTAGAACTTAAGTAAATAAACAAGGAATTATTTAAGTGTTGGTTTTAGTTAATCAGCACTATTAGAAATAGATGCAATTATCTTTTACTGAAAAGAAAAATATAAGAAAAAGTTTTGGTAAATTAAAAGAAGGTCTTTCTATACCAAATTTAATTGAAGTACAAAAAAACTCATATAAGGAACTCACAGAAATTAATATTCAGGAAGGTAATCTTACTAAAGGTTTTGATAGAGTTTTTAAGAGTATTTTTCCCATAGAGGATTTAAATGATAAAGCTACTTTAGAGTATGTATCTTACAGACTAGAAAAACCTAAATTTGATGTTGAGGAGTGTATAGCGAGAGGCTTAACTTATTCCTCAGCTTTAAAATGTACACTTAGATTAGTAGTCTATGAAATAGATCAAGAAAACAACACTAAAGATATTTTATCAGCAAAAGAACAAGAGGTTTATATGGGTGATGTTCCAATGATGACTAACAGCGGAACGTTTATTACCAATGGTGTTCAAAGAGTTGTGGTTAATCAAATGCATAGAAGCCCAGGTGTTTTTTTTGATCACGATAAAGGCAAAACACATGCGAGTGGAAAACTTTTATTTAATTGCAGGGTAATACCCAATAGGGGCTCGTGGCTTGACTTTGAGTTTGATGTAAAAGATCTTTTATATTTTAAAATAGATAGAAAAAAGAAAATTTTAGCATCTACATTATTATTAGCTCTAGGTTATACAAAATCAGAAATCGCAAAAGAATTTTATGATAGTGAAAATTATATTTTTGATAACAATAGTGGTAAGTGGAAAACTAAATTTAATCCAGATAGCTATAAAACAAAAAATTTTTCTGAAGAAGTGGTAGATGCCAAAACAGGCAAAGTTATAATAAATTCTGGCGATAAAATTAATTTTCTAAATGCTAAAAAATTAGCTAATGATGGCTTAAAAGATATATTGATCACTCAAGACTCTTTGTTAGGTAAATTTTTACATGAGGACTTAAAAGTTAACGAGGAAGAAGATGGAGTGTTGAGGATAGGTACTGAAATTAATGATACAATAATCCAAAAGATTTTAGATGCAAAAATAAATACAATTAAAATTGCTAGTACAAATTCTATCAACAAAGGTCCTTACTTATTAAATACAATTTTGAATGATAAAAATGATAATAAAGATGAAGCTATAACAGAAATTTACAAAATGTTAAGACCAGGCGAGCCGCCAACTATTGAAATTGCAACACAGATTTTTAATAATTTATTCTTTAGTTCAGATAGGTATGATCTTTCAGATGTTGGACGAGTTAAAATGAATTCAAGATTAAATTTAGAGTGTTCAGATAAAATCACAATTCTCAGAAACGATGATATAATTTCAATAATCCATAAAATGCTAGATCTTAGAGATGGTAAAGACGATGTTGATGATATTGATCATTTAGGCAATCGAAGAGTGAGATCTGTTGGTGAACTTGTTGAAAACCAAGCAAGAATCGGTGTTTACAGAATGGAAAGAGCAATCAAAGAGAAGATGACAACTTTAGATGTGGAGTCAGCAATGCCACAAGATTTGATAAATGCGAAACCTTTAACAGTTTCTTTAAAAGATTTTTTTGCGAGCTCACAATTATCTCAATTTATGGATCAAACTAATCCGTTATCTGAAATTACTCATAAAAGAAGAGTTTCAGCTTTAGGTCCGGGTGGTCTAACTCGAGAAAGAGCTGGTTTTGAAGTAAGGGATGTCCACCCAACTCATTATGGAAGAATTTGTCCAATTGAAACTCCTGAAGGCCCAAATATTGGATTGATAAATAGTTTATCTACTTACGCTAAGATTAATAAATATGGATTTATTGAAAGTCCTTATAAAAGAGTAAAAGATGGTGTAGTCCAAAATAAGGTTGAATATTTATCAGCAATGGAAGAAACTAAATATACAATAGCTCAAGCTAATACAAAACTAGATAAAAATGGAAAAATAGTAGAGGAACTTGTTTCTTGCCGTCAAAATTTAAATTTTTTATTATCAAAACCTGAAACTATTGATTACATAGACGTTTCTCCAAAACAATTAGTTTCAGTAGCAGCATCACTTATACCATTTTTAGAGAATGATGATGCAAATAGAGCTTTGATGGGTTCTAACATGATGAGACAAGCAGTTCCTTTATTAAAACCAGAATCTCCATTAGTCGGGACAGGAATCGAGAGTGATGTTGCTTTAGATTCTGGTGTTACGATCGTTGCAAAAAGAGAAGGTATTGTAGATAAAATTGATGGTAAAAGAATTGTAATCAAGGCAACTGAAGAAACAGATTTTAGTAAATCAGGTGTTGATATTTATAACTTGCAAAAATTCAAAAGATCAAACCAAAATACGTGTATTAATCAAAGACCTTTAGTAAGGGTAGGTGATAAAGTTAAAGTGGGTGATATAATAGCTGATGGACCATCAACAAAATTAGGTGAATTAGCCTTAGGTAAAAATGTTACTGTAGCGTTTATGCCGTGGCAAGGATATAATTTCGAAGATTCAATATTGATTTCAGAAAGATGTGTAACTGACGATGTTTTTACATCTGTTCATATTGTTGAATATGAAATTATGGCTAGAGACACAAAACTTGGTGAAGAGGAAATTACTAGAGATATACCGAATGTAAATGAAGAAGCATTAAAAAATCTTGATGAGTCAGGTGTTGTTTATATTGGAGCAGAGGTTAATGCAGGTGATATATTAGTTGGAAAAGTGACTCCCAAAGGAGACTCAGCCTCTGGACCTGAAGAAAAACTTTTAAGATCTATTTTTGGAGAAAAGGCTATAGACGTGACTGATACTTCTTTGAGAATGTCAAGAGGCAGTAGTGGAACGGTTGTAGATGTTAGAGTTTTTAATAGACACGGGATTGAAAAAGACGAAAGATCAATAACAATAGAAAGAGCTGAGATAGATCAAGTACAACAAGATAAGATTGTTGAAGAGGAAATTTTAGAAAGAAGCATAAAGCAAAGAGCATCACAAATTTTATCTGGCTCTAAACTAAGCAAAAAATTAAAAGACTTAGATCAGGGAGTAGAGCTAAATTTAGATGTAATAAATAATTTAGGAATAAACGATATCTTCAAAATTACGAATGGAAATACAAATCACGAGTCGACGTTAGCCCAATTAAAAGAGCAATACACTCAAGCAAAGCAAGATATAACTGAAAGATTCGAAGATAAAGTTTTAAAGATTAGAAGTGGGGATGACCTACTTCCAAGTGTAATGAAAATGGTAAAAGTTTTTGTTGCAATTAAAAGAAGGTTAAGACCAGGTGATAAAATGTCGGGCAGACATGGTAACAAGGGAGTAGTCAGTAAAATAGTTCCAGTAGAAGATATGCCTTATAGAGAAGATGGTAGACCTGTAGATATAGTTCTCAATCCTCTTGGTGTCCCAAGTAGGATGAATGTTGGCCAAATTTTAGAAACTCACTTAGGGTGGGCTTGTAAAGAATTTGGTGAAGAAATAAAAAAATTAGTAAACGAAAATCAGAAAAAAATAGAAAAAACTGAAAAAATTACAAAATTTCTAAAATCTGTTTATGGCGATGAGATTTATAATGAAAAAGTAGAAAAGTTAAGCAAGACAGAATTTAAAGACTTATGTGAAAATCTTCAAAATGGTGTTGCCATATCAACACCAGTTTTTGATGGCGCCAAAGAAAAAAATGTGACTGAAATGCTAGAGTTAGCAAATCTTCCAGGCTCAGGTCAGACATATCTTTGGGATGGAAGAACAGGAGAAAAATTTGACAGACCAGTTACAGTCGGAATAATTTATATGTTAAAATTACACCACCTCGTTGAAGACAAGATTCATGCTAGATCAACTGGACCATATAGTTTAGTCACCCAACAACCTTTAGGTGGAAAAGCACAATTGGGAGGACAAAGATTTGGAGAAATGGAAGTATGGGCTCTCGAGGCTTATGGTGCATCTTATACATTACAAGAGATTTTAACAGTAAAGTCTGATGATGTTGCGGGAAGAGTGAAAGTTTATGAGACTATTGTTAAAGGAGAAGAAAATTTTGAGTCAGGTATACCAGAGTCATTTAACGTGTTAGTAAAAGAAATAAAATCTCTAGCATTGAACGTGGAATTAAACTAATGAAAAAAGAATTAACAGATTTATTTAAGAATTCAGAAATTTCAGAAGCACAAAATTTTAACAGCATTAAAATATCTTTAGCAAGTCCTGAAAAAATAAAATCTTGGACTTATGGAGAAATAAAAAAACCCGAAACAATTAATTATAGAACTTTTAGACCAGAGAAAGATGGTTTGTTTTGTTCAAGAATATTTGGCCCAATCAAGGATTATGAATGTCTATGTGGTAAATACAAAAGAATGAAGTTTAGAGGAATTATATGTGAAAAATGTGGTGTCGAAGTCACTAAGTCTAATGTGAGAAGAGAAAGAATGGGTCATATTAATTTGGCTACACCAGTTGCTCATATTTGGTTTCTAAAATCATTACCTAGCAGAATAGCCTTAGCTGTTGATATGAAACTAAAAGAGGTTGAACGAGTTTTATATTTTGAAAATTTTATTGTGATTGAACCAGGATTAACTGGATTAAAGAAAAATCAACTTTTAAATGAAGAAGAACTTGCCAAGTATCAAGATGAATTTGGTGAGGAAGCATTTTCTGCGGGTATTGGAGCAGAGGCAGTATTAGAAATGCTAAAATCTCTAGATTTAGATTTAGAGAGAAAAAATTTAGTAAGTTACATTAAAGAAACAAAATCAAAAGTTAACGAAGAAAGAGCAATCAAAAGATTGAAATTAATCGAGTCCTTTATTGAAACTGGCCAAAAACCAGAATGGATGATTATGACTGTTGTTCCTGTAATACCGCCTGAATTAAGACCTTTAGTTCCACTTGATGGTGGAAGATTTGCTACATCAGATCTTAACGATCTTTATAGAAGAGTAATAAATAGAAATAATCGTTTAAAGAGATTAATGGATCTCAAAGCTCCAGATATTATTGTAAGAAATGAAAAACGTATGCTTCAAGAGTCTGTTGATGCATTGTTTGATAATGGAAGACGTGGAAGAGTAATAACTGGAACCGGAAAGAGACCATTAAAATCTTTAGCTGAAATGTTAAAAGGAAAACAGGGAAGATTTAGACAAAATTTATTAGGAAAAAGAGTTGATTATTCTGGTCGATCAGTAATCGTTGTTGGTCCTGACTTAAAATTACACGAATGTGGATTGCCAAAAAAAATGGCGCTGGAATTATTTAAACCTTTTTTATATGCAAGACTTAACAAATTAGGATTAGCCTCAACAATTAAACAAGCCAAAAAACTTGTTGAAAAAGAAACTAATGCTGTTTGGGATGCTTTAGAATTAATTGTAAGAGAACACCCTGTGTTATTAAATAGGGCTCCTACACTTCATAGGCTTGGTGTTCAAGCATTTGAACCAAAATTAATCGAGGGTGATGCAATTGAACTACATCCTCTAACTTGTGCAGCATTTAATGCTGACTTTGATGGTGATCAAATGGCAGTTCATGTTCCTTTAAGTTTAGAAGCACAGTTAGAAGCTAGAATATTGATGCTATCAACAAATAATATTTTATCTCCATCAAATGGCAAACCAATAATTGTACCAAGTCAGGATATGATCTTGGGAATTTATTACTTATCACAAGAACCACTCACTGATAAACCAGCAGGATACTTTGTAGATGCTGATCAAATTGATTTTGCTTTATCATCAGGTCAGATTAAAGTGCACAGTACAATTATTTCTAGATTTGAAACAGTTGATAATAATGGAAATAAAAAATTTGAAAAATATACATCTACAGCAGGAAGATTTTTATTGGCAAATTTATTACCGAAAAATTTTAATATTAAGTTTTCTTTAATAGATAGATTACTTCCCAAAAAAACTGTCTCAGAAATTATTGATATTGTTTTTAGATTTTGTGGTCAAAAAACGACTGTGATATTTTGTGATAAACTTAAAGATTTAGGTTTTAAGCATGCATTTAAAGCAGGAATTTCTTTTGGAAAAGATGATTTAGTTATTCCACAAAATAAAACTCAATTAATTGATGATACAAAAAAATTAATAGCAGATTATGAAACCCAATATACTGAAGGATTAATTACTAGAGGTGAAAAATATAATAAAGTTGTAGATGCTTGGTCTAAGTGTACTGATAAAGTTGCTGGAGAAATGATGAAAGGTATTTCTGCTACAGAAAAAACATCAGAGGGATTAAAAATTAATTCAGTATTTATGATGGCAGACAGCGGCGCAAGAGGATCTGCTGCTCAAATGAAACAATTAGCTGGCATGAGAGGATTAATTGCAAAACCTTCAGGTGAAATTATTGAAAGTCCAATTACTTCAAACTTTAAAGAAGGACTAACAGCACTTGAGTACTTTAATTCAACGCATGGTGCTAGAAAAGGATTAGCGGATACCGCACTGAAAACAGCAAGCTCCGGCTATTTAACAAGACGGCTATGTGATGTGGCACAAGATTTGACAATCACCAAGAAAAATTGTGAAAACCCGGGATTCATTGAACTATCTGAAATTTTGGAAGGGGGGAATGTTGTTGTTAGTTTATCAGAAAGAGCTTTAGGGAGAGTTGTCTCCTCTGATGCAAAACATCCAATTACTGGAGAAGTAATTATAAAAAAAGCATCTATGATTGATGAAGCTGGTTGTGATAAAATTGATGCTGCTGGCATTAAGTCTTTAAAAGTTTATTCAGTGATGACTTGTAGTTCAAAAGAAGGTGTTTGTGCTACATGCTATGGAAGAGATCTTTCAAGGGGTCAAATGGTTCATGTTGGTGAAGCGATTGGAATGATTTCTGCTCAATCAATTGGTGAACCTGGTACTCAATTGACAATGAGAACATTTCACGTAGGAGGAACTGCTTCAGTGAAACAAGACTCTCAAATTATAAGTAAAGGTGAAGGTACTCTAAAAATTATTAACTCGAATATTTTAGAAGACTCTAAGAAAAATTTGATTGTCATGGGAAGAAATACCCAACTTTCAATAGAGGACGATAATGGAGTTCAGATTGCAGTCTATAAAGTAGCTTATGGTTCAAGATTATTTTTTAATAACGGTGATAAAATAAAAGCTAATACAAAAATTTGTGAATGGGATCCTTATACAACTCCGGTAATTGCTGAAAAAAGTGGTATCGCAGGCTTTGTAGATTTAATCGATGGAGTTTCGATTCAAGAAACAACTGATGATGCAACAGGTATTTCTTCTAAATCAGTCATTGATTGGAGATCACAATCAAAAAGTTCTGATTTAAAACCTAGGATAACTTTAAGAGATGAAAAAGGAAACGTAATTAAAAAAGCTGACGATAATGAAGCAAGATACTATCTAGTTCCAGACTCAATCTTGTCTGTTAAAGATGGACAAAAAGTTTCAGCAGGAGATGTAATTGCTCGATTACCTAAAGAGACAACTAAAACAAAAGATATTACAGGTGGTTTACCTAGAGTTGCAGAACTGTTTGAGGCAAGAAAAGCTAAAGATAGTGCTATAATCGCTGAAAATGATGGCCAGGTAGTTTTTGGAAAAGAAGTTAGGGGAAAACAAAGAGTTTCAATTGTCCCAACGGATGGAGCTGAACCATCAAACTATTTAATTCCTAAAGGCAAACATATAAATTTTAACCAAGGAGAAACAATCAAAAAAGGTGAATATCTTCTTGATGGACAACCACTACCACATGATATTTTACGTATTATGGGTATTAAAGATTTAACAGAATATTTTGTTAACCAGGTCCAAGAAGTTTACAGATTGCAAGGTGTTATCATTAATGACAAACATATTGAAACAATTTTAAGACAGATGTTAAAAAAAGTTGAAGTAAAAACAACAGGAGACTCAAGTTATTTACCTGGTGAAATAGTTGATAGAATTAAATTTGAAATAAATAACGATAAATTGAAGGCTGAAGGTAAAACTCCAGCAACAGGAGAAAGAATATTAATGGGTATTACCAAGGCGTCATTACAGACTGAGTCATTTATTTCAGCAGCTTCTTTCCAAGAAACTACAAGAGTTTTAACTGATGCAGCGATCAAGGGAAAAATTGATCCTTTAAATGGTCTGAAAGAAAATGTTATTGTGGGTAGATTGGTACCTGCGGGAACTGGAAATATCAAAAATAATTGGAATAAAAAGGCCATAGAGGATGATAATAAATTCTTATCTGAGCAAGAAAAAATCGAACCCGTAGATTCCCAAGCAAATCAATAAAAAAAACCACTAAAATCAGTAGTTTTAGTTTGACAAAAATCAATTATTAAGTAATTTGGCGATATTTTTGGTTGGAATGTAGTGCTTTTTTGTACTAAACGCTGCCACAAATAACCTGTCAGTTATTTCATTCAAAAATTTTAATAAATTAAAATTAGTTATGCCAACGATAAACCAGTTATTAAGGAAAAAAAGAGTTAAGCAAATAAATAGGAATAAAGTTCCTGCTCTTCAGAAACAACCTCTGAAAAGAGGTGTTTGTGTTAAAGTTTACACAACTACACCAAAAAAACCTAATTCAGCTTTAAGAAAAGTGGCAAGGGTGAGACTGTCAAATGGTTTTGAGGTTACTGCTTATATTCCTGGAGAAGGTCATAATCTACAAGAACACTCTGTCGTATTGATTAGGGGTGGTCGAGTAAAGGATTTGCCTGGTGTAAGATATCACATCTTAAGAGGTAATTTAGATACTCAAGGAGTAGCTAATAGAAAAAAAAGAAGATCTCTTTACGGAACAAAAAAAGGTAAATAAAAAAATGTCTAGAAAAAAAACTCAACCCAAAAAAAACATTGTTCCTGATCCTAAGTTTAACTCAACAATTATTCCAAAATTAATAAATAATATAATGTATGATGGTAAAAGAGGAGTTGCTGAAAAAATTGTTTATGATGCAATTGAAAAGATTAAAACTAAAACCAAAGACGAACCAATAAATATTTTTAACGAGGCAATCAATAATATAAAACCAACAGTTGAAGTAAGATCTAGAAGAGTTGGTGGTGCGACTTATCAAGTACCAGTAGAAGTAAAAAGTAAAAGAGCTCAAGCATTAGCTATTAGATGGTTGGTTGACTCTGCAAGGAAAAGAAAAGACAAACACATGTCTGACAAAATTTTTAATGAGCTTTATGATGCATATGAAAAAAAAGGCTCTGCAGTAAAAAAAAGAGAGGATGTACATAAAATGGCAGAATCAAATAAGGCATTTGCACATTTTAGATGGTAAGAAATTATGGCTAGAACACATACTTTACATAAATATAGAAATATTGGTATAATGGCACATATAGATGCTGGCAAAACAACCACTACTGAAAGAGTTTTATACTACACTGGAAAGAGCCATAAAATTGGTGAAGTTCACGACGGAGCTGCAACTATGGATTGGATGGAGCAAGAGCAAGAAAGAGGAATTACAATTACATCAGCAGCAACTACATGTTTTTGGCAAGATCACAGGATAAATATAATTGACACACCTGGCCACGTAGATTTTACAATTGAAGTGGAAAGATCATTAAAAGTTTTAGATGGTGCTATAGCTGTATTTGATGGTGTTGCAGGCGTCGAACCACAATCAGAAACAGTATGGAGACAAGCAGATAAATATAAAGTGCCTAGAATTTGCTTTGTAAACAAACTTGATAGAACAGGAGCAGATTTTTTTAGGTGTGTAGATATGATTAAAGATAGACTAGGTGCTAAGCCATTAGTCTTACAAGTTCCTATTGGAATTGAATCTTCACTATCAGGTGTTGTAGATTTAGTAAAAATGAAAGCGCAAGTTTGGAAAAATGAAGCTTTAGGAGCTGAGTGGGAATATAAGGATATACCGGAAGATTTAAAAGAAATTACGCAAAAATATAGGACTGAATTAGTCGAACTAGCTGTTGAGCAAGATGAAAAACTGATGGAGTCGTATCTTAATGGCGATGAAATAAAAGAGGAAGATTTAATAAAGTGCATAAGAAAAGGTACGTTAGACTTTAGTTTTGTTCCAGTTTTAACTGGATCAGCCTTTAAAAATAAAGGAGTACAACCGTTACTGGATGCAGTTGTGAATTATTTACCAAGCCCAGTAGACATTGGATCAATTAAAGGTACAAAATTAGGTGTTGAGGAAGAATTAGAGATGAAATTTGAGGATAATGTTCCTTTTTCTGCACTAGCATTTAAGGTCGCTAATGACCCTTTTGTGGGATCTTTAACTTTCATCAGGGTTTATTCTGGTACAATTAAAACAGGTACAGCTGTTTTTAATTCCTCAAAAGAAAAAGAAGAACGAGTAGGTAGGATGTTACTAATGCACGCAAATTCAAGAGAAGACATTAAAGAGGCTAACGCAGGAGATATTGTAGCCTTAGCAGGTTTGAAAAATACAATTACAGGTCATACTTTATGCGACGAAGATAATGCTGTTTTGCTTGAACCTATGGAATTTCCAGATCCTGTTATAGAAATCGCAGTTGAGCCTAAAACAAAAGCAGACCAAGAAAAAATGGGTGAAGCTTTAGGAAGACTTGCTAAAGAAGACCCATCTTTTAGAGTAACCTCAGATGAAGAGTCGGGCCAAACAATCATAAAGGGAATGGGAGAGCTTCATTTAGATATTATAGTGGATCGGATGAAAAGAGAATTTAAAGTTGAGGCAAATGTTGGAGCTCCACAAGTAGCATATAGAGAAACATTAGAAAATGCTTCTGAGGTAGAATATACTCACAAAAAACAAAGTGGTGGAGCAGGTCAATTTGCAAAAGTTAAGCTTTTGGTAGAACCTCAAAAACCTGGTTCTGGAAGGCTGGTAGAAAGTAAAATTAAAGGTGGAGCTATTCCAAAAGAATTTATACCTGGCGTAGAAAAAGGAATAGAGACAGTGTCAGATGGTGGTATTTTAGCTGGATTTCCAATGATCGACTACAAAGTAACAATTTTAGATGGACTTCATCATGATGTTGACTCAAGTGTTTTGGCATTTGAACTAGCTAGTCGTGCTTGTTTTAAGGAAGCTTGTACGAAAGGTAATTTAAAATTATTAGAGCCAGTAATGAGAGTCGAAGTAGTAACGCCAGAAGATTATATGGGAGATGTGATAGGTGATTTAAATAGTAGAAGAGGTCAGATTAATACACAAGAACAAAGAGGAAATGCTACCGTAATCACAGCAATGGTTCCTTTAGCAAATATGTTTGGGTACATAAATAATCTTAGATCAATGTCTCAAGGAAGAGCTCAGTATTCAATGTTTTTTGATCATTATTCTAAAGTTCCTCAAAATGTTCAAGATGAAGTAACAAAGAAGATTGCAGGCTAATATGGAAAAACAAAATATTAGAATCAAACTTAGAGCTTACGATAACAAAATTTTGGATGCATCTACAGAGGAAATTGTAAACACCGTTAAAAGAACTGGGGCAACAATAAAAGGACCTATACCTTTGCCTACAAGGATAGAAAGATATACTGTATTAAGATCTCCTCATATAGATAAGAAAAGTAGAGAACAGTTCGAGTCAAGAACTCACAAAAGATTAATAGATATAATTGAACCGACTCCTCAAACTGTAGAGGCTTTGATGAAACTAGATTTAGCTTCAGGAGTTGATGTGGAGATAAAGATTTAATTATGAGTGAAATAGCTTTAATTGGAAAAAAAATTGGTATGACTAGAGAGTTTTATAAAACTGGGCAGCTTGTACCTGTTACAGTGCTGAAAATGGAAAAAGCTAGAGTAATTCAAATTATAGAAGAAAGTAAAAGAGGCTACAAAGCAGTTCAACTTGGATATGGGAAAATAAAGAACTCAAAAATTACAAAATCTATGAAGGGTTATTTTGCAAAAAAGAACACAGAAGCTAAAAAAAAGCTAAAAGAGTACAGAGTATCTAATATAGAAAACTATAAAGAAGGAAATGAGTTTGGTCTTGAAATTTTTCAAGACGTAAAATTTGTTGACACTAAATCTAAAACTATTGGAAAAGGTTTTGCTGGTGCGATGAAAAGACATAATTTTGGCGGTTTAAGAGCATCTCATGGTGTATCAATCTCTCATAGGTCTCATGGCTCAACTGGACAAAGACAAGACCCTGGTAAAGTTTTTAAGGGAAAAAAAATGGCTGGTCATATGGGTGATAAAATTAGAACAATGCAAAACATTGAAATCATTAAAACAGATCTAGACAATGCACTATTATACTTAAAAGGTTCAATACCAGGCTGTAAAAATTCTGAGGTTTTTGTAAAAAAATCTGTAAAAAATATTAATAAATTAACCATTCTAGAAAAAATAGATTTGGCTGAAAAAGCAAAAAAAACCCCAGATAAAAAGAAAAAATAATGAAAGTTGAAACATTAAAATTAGATGGAAAAAAGGGGTTCATTGAAGTTGCAGATAAAGTATTTTCTGCGAAGATAAATAAGAAATTAGTTAGTTCAGTTTTATACAAAACTAATGCTAATTATAAGAAACGTCATGCGAAAACTAAGCAACAAAATGAAGTTTCGGGGCCTACATCAAAAATCTATGCTCAAAAAGGAACAGGTAATGCTAGACACGCAAGTAAAAAGGCTCCAATTTTTGTTGGTGGTGGAGTAGCACACGGACCTAAAGGAGAATTAGCTTACAAAAAAAGAAAACTTAATAAAAGTGAAAAAAAACAAAGCATTGCTTCTTTAATGAGTGAAAAAGTTAAAAATAAAGATTTACTAATATTTAGTGATTTTAATTCTGAAATAAAAAAAACTAAAGAGATGTTTCTTATTTTTAAAAAATTTGAAATAACGCATTCTTTAATTATTTTAGACAAAAATTCTAAAGAAAAAATTGAAAAATCAATAAGAAATATTCCAAACATTAAAGTTACTGATATTAATCATTTCAGTGCATACGATTTGGTTAAATTTAAAAAAGTTATTTTTACAGAAAGTTCAGTAAAAGAACTTGAAAAGAGGTATTCTTAAATGAATAAATTACATTTATTTGATAAAATTTTGTCTCCTTTGGTGACTGAAAAATCTACTAATCTTTCAGAGCAAAATAAAATTGTATTTAGAGTACCATTTAACGCAAATAAAAAAAATTTAAAGACTAACATAGAAAAAATATTCAAAGTAAATGTAACAAAAATTAATGTGATTAATAAAAAGAACAGAGTTAAATTAACAAGAGGCAGAAAGGTAAAAGTTTCTGGATTTAAAAAAGCAATTGTGACACTTAAAAAAGGTCAAAGTATAGATCTTACAACTGGAGTTTAATATGGCATTAAAAACTTTCAAACCTTATACAAAATCTACTAGAGGAACAATTTTAGTTGACAGAGCAGGTCTTTGGAAAGGGAAGCCATTTAAATCTTTAGTATCAAAAAAGAATGCTATGAAAGGCAGAAATAATAATGGTCATATTACCTCTATAAATAGATCTGGAGGTCATAAAAAAATGTACAGACACATAGATTTTTATAGAAAGAAATTTGATATGCCTGCATTGGTTGAGCGAATAGAGTACGACCCAAATAGATCATGTTACATAATGCTTGTAAAATTTGAGGACAATTCTTACGCCTATTATTTAGCACCTCAAAAAATTAAAGTTGGTGATAAAATTGAAAATGGCACAAAAAAAGAAATTAAAATAGGTAACTGTATGCCATTACAAGATATTCCAGTTGGTATTGATATTCACAATGTTGAAATTCAACCAGGAGCTGGTGGAAAAATTGCAAGGTCTGCTGGTGCTTCAGTAACAATAAGTGGATTAGATGGGAATTATAGTTTGATTAAATTAGCTTCTGGAGAGCTAAGAAAAATTGATTCAAGATCTATGGCGACGATTGGGGTTTTGAGTAATCCAGATCAAAAAAATATCAAAATTGGAAAAGCTGGAAGATCAAGATGGTTAGGAAGAAAACCTCATACTAGAGGAGTTGTTAAAAATCCAGTTGATCACCCGCACGGTGGTGGAGAAGGTAAGTCCGCTGGAGGTAGACATCCAGTTTCACCAACAGGTCAATCTGCAAAAGGTTTAAAAACTCGAGATAATAAAAGAACAGACAAATTTATTGTTCAAAGAAGAAATAAGAGGAAGGATAGCAAGTAATGGCAAGAGCAGTATGGAAAGGTCCGTTTGTAGAGGAAAGTCTTATGAAAAAAGTAGATAAATACAAAACAGATCCAAAAAAAATTCCTATTAAAACATGGTCAAGAAAATCTACAATTATACCAGATTTCGTTGGCGTAAGTTTCTTAATTTACAATGGAAAAAAATTTATTCCTATCACTGTTTCAGAAGATATGGTTGGACATAAATTGGGTGAGTTTTCACCTACTAGAAGTTTTTTTGGTCATACACCAGCCGATAAAAAAGCGAAACCAGCAGATGAAGGTGATAAAAAATAATTATGAGTAAAAAGAAAAAAATTAGTAAAAACAAAGAGAAAATTGTGAGATCTATCAATAATAATATTAGATCTAGTGTAAGAAAACTTAATCCAATCCTTAAAAATATCGTTGGAAAAAAAGTTGAAGTAGCTAGAAGAAATTTGGAGTTTTCTGAGAAAAGGATAACTAAAGATATTAAAAAAACTATTGATTCCGCAGTAGCCAATGCTGAAAATAATTTTCAATATGATATCGATAAATTAATAGTGAAGGAGGCATATTGTGGAAAAAAGATTACAATGAAAAGATTTCGACCTAGAGCAAAAGGAAGAGCTGCGCCAATATTAAAGCCTTATTCTAGTGTCACAATAATTTTAACAGAGGCAAAAAAAATGGAGAGTCATGGGTCAAAAAGTTAATCCAGTAGGTTTTAGATTGGGAGTAAACAGAGGTTGGGACTCTGTTTGGTACGCTAAGAAAAAAGATTTTGGTAATTATTTGATAGAAGATTTTAAAATTAGAGAATACATAAAAAAAAATGTTATCAATTCTGGAGTCTCTAAAGTCATGATAGAGAGAACGTCTAACAAATGTTATGTTACAATTTATACCTCACGACCAGGATTTGTAATTGGAAAAAAAGGCAGCGATATAGATAAAATAAAAAATAACTTATCAAAATTTACAAGTAACGAAGTAACATTAAATATAAAAGAAGTTAAAAAACCTGAGACTAATGCATATTTAGTTGCAGAAAATATTGCTCAACAATTAGTCAAAAGAATTTCATATAGAAGAGCTATGAAAAGATCAATGCAGTCTTGTCTAAGATTAGGTGCCAAGGGAATTAAAGTATCGATTAGTGGAAGATTGGGTGGTAATGAAATTGCAAGAACAGAATGGTTAAGAGATGGGAGTATACCCTCACATACATTGAGAGCTGATATTGATTATGCCGAAGCTGAAGCGCTAACAACTTATGGAATTATTGGTATCAAAGTTTGGATATATAAAGGTGAGGTTTTTGCTAAAGAATTTAGCCAGGAAACAAACAAAACAACAGTTAAAGAGACAAAAGTATAATGTTGCAACCAGTAAGAACTAAATGGAGAAAAGCTCACAAGGGTAGAATACATGGTAATGCCTCTAGAGCAAATTTTATAAATTATGGTGCATATGCCTTAAAAGCACTAACTCCTGATAGAGTTACAGGTAAACAAATAGAGGCAGCCAGAGTTGCACTGACAAGGCATATGAAAAGACAGGGAAGAGTATGGACAAGAGTGTTTCCAAATATTCCCGTATCAAAAAAACCTATTGAGGTTAGGATGGGTAAAGGCAAGGGAAGTCCCGAGTTTTACGCTTGCAGAGTAAAACCTGGAAGAATTCTATTTGAAGTTGATGGTGTTTCTGAACAAATAGCAAAAGAAGCTTTATATAAAGCTTCTGCAAAATTACCGATTAAAACAAAGACAATAAAAAGGTTTGTTTAAAATGAAAAAACAAGAGATAAAGAAATTAACAAAATCAGAATTGCTAAAAAATATTGATAAATATAAGAAAGATTTATTTAATCTTAGATTTCAAAAAACTAGCTCACAAGTTACTAACCCAGCACAAATTGGGCAAACAAAAAAAAATAATTGCAAGATTGAAAACAATTTTAAAAGTAAAAATAAATGCCTAAAAAAAGTTTTAACAGGAATAGTAGTAAGTGATAAGCCAAACAAAACTATAACAGTAATGGTAGAAAGAAAATATTCACATCCAGTTCTAAAAAAAGTTGTTAAAGTAAGAAAAAAGTATAATGCACATGATGAAAACAATAAGTACAAAAACGGAGACAAGGTTTCAATTATTGAAAGCAAACCATATTCTAAAAACAAAAAATTTGAAGTAATGGAGAATATAAAATCATGATACAAGTTCAAACAGAATTACAAGTTGCTGATAATACTGGTGCGAAAAAAATTGAGTGTATTAAAGTTTTAGGAGGGTCAAAGAGAAGATATGCTAGTATTGGTGATACAATTGTTATCGCTGTGAAAGAAGCTATTCCTAAAGGAAAAGTAAAAAAAGGATCTGTGCACAAAGCTGTTGTGGTAAGAGTTAAAAAAGGAATACACAGAGATGATGGATCTAAAGTTAAATTCGATAACAATGCTGCTGTATTAGTTGATGACAAAGGAGAGCCAGTTGGTACAAGAATTTTTGGTCCTGTTACGAGAGAATTAAGAACTAGAGGTCAGATGAAAATAATATCTTTGGCCCCAGAGGTGCTTTAAATGATTAAAAAAGGATTAAAAGTTTTAGTTCTCTCAGGCAGGGATAAAAAAAAAAGAAGGTGAAGTGATTGAACTAGATAGAAAAAATAATAGAGCTAAGGTTAAAGATGTTAATATGGTAAAAAAACACGTAAAAACTACAAAAGAAAAAAAAAGGTGGGATTTTTTCAAGAGAAAGCTTCATTAATTTATCAAACTTAAAGTTGTTGGATAAAAAAAATAAAGACAAGAAAGAGGTTAAAAAATAATGACACCAAGATTAAAAGATATTTATTTAAAAGAAATTCAACCAGCTTTAAAGACACAATTTGGATATAAAAATATTTATATGGGCCCTAAAATCAAAAAGGTTATTCTAAATATGGGTTTGGGTGTGGATGCCAATGATAGTAAATTACTTAAATCTTGCGAAGAGGATCTAGCAAAAATAACTGGTCAAAAACCAATTGTGACAAAGTTTAAAAAATCTGTTGCAAATTTTAAAACTAGAAAAGGAACTAATGCAGGATTAAAGGTTACTTTGAGAAAAGACAAAATGTATGAATTTATAGATAGACTGGTCAATATAGCACTGCCTCGAATAAAAGATTTTAGAGGTTTATCATCTAAAGGTTTTGATAAGTTTGGTAATTACACTTTTGGAGTAAAAGAACATATTATTTTTCCAGAAGTAAGTTTTGATAGAGCTGATAAAGTTAGAGGTCTTGATATAACTATAGTTATATCTTCTAAAAATCCTGAGCATAGTTATGCTTTATTAGAGAAATTTAATTTCCCATTTACAAAAAAAGGAGACAATTAAAATGGCTAAAATGAGTTCGATAAATAAAAACAATAGAAGAATAAAACTTTCTAACAAATTTTATAAAAAAAGAGATAAATTAAAAAAGATTATTATGAACAAAAAGTTACCATTAGAAGAAAGATTTAAAGCTCAACAAAAATTATCAAAATTACCAAGAAACTCAGCTAAAAGCAGAGTCATGAATAGGTGTCAAATAACAGGAAGACCACATGGTGTTTACAGAAAATTAAAAATATCAAGAATTGCTTTAAGGCAACTTGGTTTGCAGGGTAAAATTCCAGGTTTAGTTAAATCTAGTTGGTAGAAAGGAAAATTATGAGTTTAAGTGATCCAATAGGAGATATGATAGCTAGAGTTAAGAATGCTCAATCAAGAAATCATAAAAAGGTAGAATTACCATCATCCAATTTTAAAGTAAAAATAGCTGAAATATTAAAAAATGAGGGGTTTGTTAAAGATTTTAAAGTTAACTCTGAAAATAATAAAAATTTGCTATCTTTAGAACTTAAGTATCATTCAGGTAATCCTGTGATTAATACTTTTGAAAGAGTTTCAAAGCCAGGAAGGAGAATTTTTTCTAGTGCAGACGGATTGCCTAAAATAAATAATGGTTTAGGAATAGCTATTATATCAACCCCCAAAGGTGTGATGACAGATCTTGATGCTAGAAAGCAACATGTTGGTGGGGAAATTATTTGTAAGGTGTTTTAATGTCTAAAATTGGTAAAATAAATATTTCAATTCCAGAGAAAGTCAAAGTTGTTATGTCAGGTAACATTTTAAATATTGAAGGACCGATGGGAAAAAAATCTC
>CACDZM010000013.1 GCA_902557215.1 uncultured Pelagibacteraceae bacterium
TAATAGTAAAAAATTTAGACTACTTTGTCTAGAGCATGTCAAAGAATTTAATAAAAATTGGAATTACTTTTCAGGGATGAATGACCAACAAGTGATTAATTTTCTTAAATCAGATATGATTTGGCATAAACCCACTCAAAGTTTTAATTCATCAGATAATTTTTTTAAGGTTTTATGGAATAACACTCTAAAAGATGAGTCAGATAGTAATAGATTTAAAAGTGAATACAATCATATGCGTCAATTTAAATTTGATCATAAAGACATAAAAGCATTTAGTATTTTAGGTGTTTCTGTTGGTATTAAATGGTCAAAGATTCAAGATAAGTTCAAAATACTTGTTAAAAAATTTCACCCTGATATGAATTCTGGAAATAAAAAATATGAGGAAAAACTTAAATTAATCACTTTAGCCTATACACAGCTAAAAAACACATATAGAGAAAAAATTGACACCTAATTTAGACATAAAACCAGACATTAAACTATCTTTAAAACAAACATTTGGAATTGATTCTGAGATAGAAGTTAATGCTTTTTCAAAAAAAACAGAATATGTTCCAGAAATTGATAAAAATTACATATTTGACAAAGACACTACTTTAGCAATTATCTCTGGCTTTTCTTTTAATAAAAGAGTTTTAATTCAAGGATATCATGGAACAGGTAAATCAACACATATAGAACAAATTGCTGCAAGATTAAATTGGCCATGTATTAGAGTTAATCTAGATAGTCACATATCTAGAATAGATTTAATTGGTAAAGACGCAATTGTTTTAAAAGATGGAAAGCAAGTTACTCAGTTTAATGAGGGGATATTGCCTTGGTCTATTCAAAATCCTGTTGCTTTAGTTTTTGATGAATATGATGCCGGAAGACCAGATGTGATGTTTGTAATTCAAAGAGTTTTGGAGTCTGAAGGCAGCTTTACTCTTCTGGATAAAAATAAAGTAATTAAGCAAAATAAATTTTTCAGATTATTTGCAACTTCAAATACTGTTGGATTAGGAGATACAAGTGGCTTGTATCATGGAACACAGCAAATTAATCAAGGTCAAATGGATAGGTGGAATATAGTTTCGACGCTCAATTATTTGAGCCTTGAAAAGGAAATGGAGATAATATTGGGAAAGAATAAAAATTTTGATAATCCAAAAGGTAAAGAAAGTGTGGCCAACATGATTAAAGTTGCTTCTTTGACAAGAAAAGGTTTTATAGCAGGAGATATCTCTACAGTAATGAGTCCAAGAACAGTTTTACATTGGGCCGAAAATACAGAGATATTTAAAGATACTGGTTATGCTTTTAGAGTAACTTTTTTAAATAAGTGTGATGATTTAGAAAAAAATACTATTGCTGAATATTATCAAAGATGTTTTGGAGAAGAACTGCCAGAATCCTTGATTAATATTCAAATTTAAATGACTATAAAAATTTCCTCTCTTAAAGAAAAAATGAGACAAGCATTAATCTCGACCAATAGGGTAATTTCCGAAGATTTCAGGATTAATAAAAAAAAAAAAATTAATACAAATGATAATCAACCAGAAGTGTTGAAAGTAGATAATTTATCAGGTCCTGAGGATTTTATAAGATTAAGAGCTGAATTTGACTCCTCTGCTTTAGAAAAAAAATTTTCAAATAAGGAAATATTTGAAGACAATCTCCCAAAAAATCCCTCGTGTAAAATACTTTACAAATTAGCCGAAAAAACAAGATACGAATTGTTAGGTTGTCATATGTTAAAAGGAATAGAAAAAAATTTAGCTCAGAATTATCATCAGATGATAAATGCAAAAAAAGAGCAAAAAATCAATACTAAGGAAGATGTTGTAGTTTCAGAGGCTTTTGAGCTTTACTTGCTTAAAAATTTTCAAAAAATTAAATTAAATTCTTTCTCAGAAAAAAAATTAAGTTTTTGGGAAAAAGATTTCGACAAATCAATAAAAGAACACATCGACTTTCTTTATCAAAACTTAGAAAATCAAAAAATATACAGCTCTAAATTTTCTGAAATTCTTCAAAATATGGATATTTTTGACATTGAAGAAATTGACGAGAATAAAGAGGAGCCAAATAATGAAGCTAAGGATACATCTTCAAATGAGGATGATAAATCAGATCAGGAAGAAAAAAAAGACTCTAGCCTTGAAGATGAAGCAGAGTCAATAATGGATACTGACTATAATAATGATGAATATAATTTAGATAACCAACTTGATGATATAAATTTAGGTGAAGAGAATTCTGAGCAGATTGTTAAGAAATCAATTAAAGAGCTTAATCTTGATTATAAAATTTTTACAAACAAATTCGATGAAATAATTAAAGCTGAAAATTTAGAAAATGAGGAGGACTCATTAAAACTTAGAAAAAATCTTGATCAACAGCTTGTGGGATTTCATGATATCGTAACAAAACTTGCAAATAAACTTCAAAGACAACTTTTAGCAAAACAAAATAGATCTTGGAATTTTGACTTAGAAGAGGGATTGCTTGACAGTTCAAAACTAACTAGAATTATCATGGATCCATACAATTCATTATCTTTTAAAAAAGAAAAAGATTTAGATTTTAAAGATACGATAGTTACATTGTTAATTGATAACTCTGGCTCGATGAGAGGAAGGCCCATAACTATCGCCGCAATATGTGCTGATATTTTATCAAGAACATTAGAGAGATGTTCTGTTAAAGTGGAGATTTTAGGCTTTACAACAAAAAACTGGAAGGGTGGTCAAAGTAGAGAAAAATGGAATAAAGACAACAAGCCTAAAACACCTGGTAGGTTAAATGATTTAAGACATATAATTTACAAAGGAGGTGATACTCATTGGAGGCAAGCAAAAAATAATTTAGGGCTAATGTTAAAAGAGGGCTTATTAAAAGAAAATATAGACGGAGAAGCTATCACCTGGGCTTACAATCGATTGAAAAAAAGAAAAGAAGAAAGAAAAATTTTAATGGTAATATCTGATGGTGCACCTGTAGACGACTCCACTTTATCTGTTAATGCTGGCGATTTTTTAGAGAAACATTTGAAGAAGGTTGTAAAATTAATTGAGGAAAAGTCCGAAATTGAAATTTTAGCTATTGGAATTGGCCATGACGTATCAAGATATTATAATAAAGCAATTAAAATTACTGATGTAAATGAATTAGGCGATGTGATGATTACACAATTGAGTTCATTATTTGCAACTAAAAAAAAATTTCACTAAACGTTAAATAAATCTTTGTTCTTCCATTTTATCAAAACTTCGGCACCTCCCCTAGTTTTTGAATTTCTAAATTGAAGAGACGCAAAATTTTTTTCAAGTAAGGTTTTCCCTATAAATAATCCTAAACCAAGTCCGATTTTATTTTTCTCAACTAAGCTAAATGATTTTAGATATGGTTCACCTATTTTTGATATTATGTCATTTGGATAACCAGGACCATCATCTTCTATTATTATTTCGGTAAACTCATTATTGCTTTTAAGAGTAATAAATATTTTATTTTTACTAAACTTATTTGCGTTGCCTATAAAATTTCGTAATCCATAAACTATTTCTATTGACTTTGTGATTTTTTTTGAATTAGAATCTTGATCAAGATTCAAAATAAAATTTTTTGAACTTGTTTCCTGAAAAGAAAAAATAATTTCCTTTAAATATTCTTTAATTGAGAGATCCTCATCTATAAAATCATCCTCTTGAATTGGATTTAAAGATAATTTTCTTAAAATTTGATTGCACCTCTCAACTTGACTTTCGAGCAACTCTATATCTTGAATAACATCCTTATTATTTTTTAATTGTTTTAAAAGTTCTTGAGTAATAATTTTTATAGTTGAAAGAGGTGTGCCTAGCGAATGAGCTGCGGCAGCTGCCTGACCACCAAGTGAAAGCATTTCATGTTCTTGTGCCATAACTTCTTCCATTTTATTTAAAGCTTCCTTTCTAAGTCTAGACTCTGAACCAAAAATAATTGCAAAGTAATTTAGGAAAATAAGAGCTATTATTAAAGCTAATGGAATAGAATAATAGTAATATTCATCAACATGAAAATGCTGATTTAGCGGAGCTGGCAACTCCTCTGAATAAAAAGTTAGAAAAATAATTATTATAGTGGTGATAATTACCAATAACAAATTCGTCCTAAAACCCAAATTTGACGACGCAAACACACTTGGTATTATTAAAAATACTATGAACGGATTTGATATACCGCCAGTTAAATAGATTAAGCAAGCCAACTGAAATATATCAATGATTAAAAAAATTAAAGCTGATCTTTCAGATAATTGAGTTTTTTTGTAAAAAAAGACCAGGTATAGATTACTAATCGCCCCTAAAATCACAATCAAATTGGATAATAAAAAGTTGAATTCGAACTTTAGGAAAAAATATACAATGTATATTGACAATAATTGACCAATGATAGCTATCCACCTAAGTGAAATATAAGTTGATTTTTTTAAAGAAAAATATTTAGAAGTCTCAAAAAACTTCATCTTTTAAATATCAAGATTTTTTACGTTAATCGCATTTGATGTGATAAAATCTTTTCGTAAAGCAACATCATTTCCCATTAAAGTATGTATTAAATTTTGGTCTTTTTTTAAATCCTTTGAATATTTTACCTGGAGAAGATTTCTTGTTTCTGGATCCAGAGTTGTGTTCCACAACTCCTCTGGGTTCATTTCACCTAAGCCTTTAAATCTTTGAATATTAATTTGGGATTTTATCAAATCGAATAATTTTTGAAAATCTTTAGATCCTTTTTTTAATTTTTTTAAATCTTTATTATTTTGTAAAATAAAATTTTCTAATTCTTTTTCATCTTTTATATAAACACTTTTTGAACCTTTATTAATCTTGAATAATGGTGGCTGTGCAAGATAAACATAGCCATTCTCGATTAATTTATTAAATGGTTTGTTATTAAAAAAAGTTAACAAAAGAGCTCTTATATGAGAACCATCAACGTCTGCATCAGTCATAATTATAATTTTTCCATATCTTAAATCTTTTAAATCTATCTCTTGCGATTTTGGATCCAAACCTAGAGCATTAATTAGTGTTACAATCTCGTTTGATGAAATCATTTTTGATAAAGCTTTAGTTCTTTGATCTGTTACTTTATTACCATTTTGTTTAATGCTTAGTTCCTCAACATAAGTATTCAAGATTTTCCCCCTGAGAGGTAGCACTGCCTGATTGCTTCTGTCTCTTCCTTGTTTCGCCGATCCTCCAGCAGAATCTCCCTCAACAATAAACAACTCTGTGCCCTCTTGCTTACCAATCTGACAGTCTGCTAATTTTCCAGGTAAGCCACTTAATTCTAGAGCGCCTTTTCTTCTAACATTTTCCCTTGCTTTTCTTGCAACATCTCTAGCTAAGGCAGCTTGAATTATTTTTGCTAAAATAATTTTTGCAATTGAGGGATTTTGATCAAACCAAATAGATAACTTTTCGTTAATGACTGTTTCTACAATAGTTCTTACCTCAGAGGAAACTAATTTATCTTTTGTCTGAGAAGAAAATTTAGGATCAGGTATCTTAATGGACAAAACACATGACAATCCTTCTTTAATATCGTCACCAGAAATTGCAAATTTATTTTTCTTTAATAGATTGTGTTCGTTTGCATATTTATTGATTACTCTAGTTAACGCACTCCTAAAACCTAATACATGGGTTCCACCATCTTTTTGGCTAATATTATTTGTGTAAGCTAATAAGTCCTCAGAATAACTTGCATTCCATTTTAAAGAACATTCTATTTCAATATTTTCTTTTTTTCCTTCTATGAAAATTGCTCTTTTAAAAAGATCATTGCCATTTTTATTTTTAAGTTTTTCCTTTTTTTCATTGAGAAACTCTACAAATTCTATGATCCCACCCTCGTATTTAAATTCTAATTCTTTCTCATTTTTTTTATTTAAATCGTTAAAGGATATTTTTATTCCCTTATTTAAAAATGCTAACTCTCTTATTCTTTTAACTATAATATTTCCATTAAACTTTGTTGATGTAAAAATTTCCTTAGAGGGCAAAAAAGTTATTTCCGTGCCAGTTTCTTTAGATTTACCTACTATTTTAAGAGCTGCTTTCGCTACACCATTATTAAATTCAATAAAATATTTTTTTCCATCTCTATTTATTTCAAGTTTAAGTTTTTCTGAAAGAGCATTTACAACAGATACTCCAACTCCATGTAAGCCTCCAGAAACCTTATATGAGTCATGATCAAATTTTCCACCTGCATGCAATTGTGTCATAATCACTTCAGCAGCTGATTTTTTCTCACCTTTGTGCATATCGACAGGTATACCCCTGCCATCATCCCTGATTGTGATAGTTTCATCAGAGTTTATTTTAACATTTATATTTTTACAATAACCGGCGAGAGCTTCATCAATTGAATTATCAATTACCTCATAAACCATGTGGTGTAAGCCAGTTCCATCATCGGTATCACCAATATACATTCCGGGTCTTTTTCTTACTGCATCAAGTCCCTTCAAAACTTTAATAGAGTCTGCTTTATATGGTGTATTATTTTTCATTATTTTTTAAAATATTGGAAAAATAAATGATATCACTTTTTAATAAAATTTGTTTAATTAAAATTTTTTAATCCTCATAGTTAAGTCAAATATAGCTTTAAAATTGGGCATTATTTAATGGCGGAGAGAGTGGGATTCGAACCCACGGTACCCGTAAAGATACACACACTTTCCAAGCGTGCGCCTTAAACCGCTCGGCCATCTCTCCCTTTAAAATTTTTCCATGAATTTCCAAGGATGATATCTATACTTTGTATTTTTTTGAAACCAAAAAGATAAATATCGTTCTGCCAAATATGCATACAATCTCGTTGTATCGTAACCCTCGAGCTTTTTAAAACCAAATATTTTTTCGCATCTTTCTAACCAGGGAAATAGTGTATCGAACCACTTTTTTACAAATTTTTTTTTTGTAATAAACATAATATGAGGATTAAAACTATTTTTAGTAGTAACAAAATTTAAGAAATCTATCTTGTCGATACCATCCATAACGCTAATAGCTTTTTTTAAATTTCCATACCCGTGATGCATATCAAAATGAAAATTTATAGTTTCAAAATTTGTATTAAAAAAAATTTTTGGGTTTTTTAAAAGACTTCGCCAACCTCTTTTAATCATTTTTGTTTTTTTTGATCCTGAAACTTTAATTGGCTCACAAAGAATAGAGTCATAATTATGCCAGTTATCGACAGGTTTTTTAAGAATAAAATTAGAGATATTATCATGATCAATTTTATTTATATCTTCAACATTCTGAAGCCATAATCTTCTTCTTTGACAAAAACCTACCCATTCTGCGTCCTCTTCTTTAAGAAGATTTTTCCAATACCAATAATGGAATGTTAATTCAGAATAATATTTTTCTTTATGAAAAATATTATCTTTATAGTTTGATTTGATATAATTATCATTAAAGTTAAAGTTTCCAACTCCACTCAGTATAAAATTTGATTTTTCTAGAGCAGGTACTTGTTTATCAGTCACACAAAATATTTTTAATTTTGCCATATAAAGTATATACCTTGTTTAGTATATGGGAATTAGAAAAAAACTAAAAACAAAAATTTGTGAATATTTATTAAAAAAAGGGATTTTTACATCAAAAAAAACTGACACTACTAAAATTGTAAATTTCCTTAATATGGTAAGACCTAAATCTTTAGATATAGAAAATATTAGAATTGGGGGCGATAATGAAGGTGGCTATATAGTTCCAAATGATTTTCATGGAATAAAATACTGTTTTTCACCTGGTGTTGGTTCTATTTCTAGATTTGAAGATGAAATTACAAAAAAAAATATCAAATGTTTTTTGGCTGATTACAGTGTAAATCCTAGATTTAAAAATGATCTAATAGATTTTGAAAAAAAATTTATTGGTACATCCTCGTATGAAAATTTTTTGAAATTAGGTGAGTGGATTGAAAATAAAATAGATTATGAGAACAATAATGATTTATTGTTACAAATGGATATTGAAGGGGATGAGTACGAGGTAATTAATTCCTTAGATGATAAAATTCTTAAAAAGTTTAGAATTGTCCTCATTGAATTTCATCAGTTACACTACCTATTTGATGATTTTATTTTTGAAAAGATTAATAAAACATTTAAAAAAATAACAAAGCTTTTTAATTGCACTCATATACACCCAAATAACGACGTCGACTATATATTTAAAGATAAAAATATTATAATACCTCCTGTCTTAGAATTTAGTTTTTTGAGAAAAGACAGAGGTAATATAGTAAATAAAGACTTATTTTTTCCCTCAAAGCTAGACCAACCAAATGTATTGAACAAAAAAGATATTAAACTTCCAAGATGTTGGTACAAATCTATCGATCAAATAATTTAGACTAACATTATTTCTTAAGAATTTTGTACAATTTTTTTAAATTCAAAGATGAGTCTTTTGGTATTCCAAAATTATTTTTTTTTTTCAAAAATATTTTTTTAACATTTTTATTTTCTTTTTTTGCAAAATCATAAATATACTGAGATTTACCACCAACATTAATTATTCCTTTTTTATTGAGTAATTTAAATAATATCTTAGCTACCTCATCATGGTAAATAAAACTCGTTTTTACGTTAACAAATGCTTTTTTATGTAAAAAAGGTCTTTCAGTCATACACACTCTTACGATCAATGAATTTTTATAGAGTTGAACAGAGCATTCTCCACCTAGTTTTGACCAGGCATAATTATTTACTGGCAATAAGCTATCAAGCTCAGAATGATTACCTCTGATCCCTGGATAAACGTAATTAGTAGAAAAATATATTAGCTTTATTTTAAGATCAGAACAAATTTTCGTTATGTTCGCAGTTCCAATAATATTCAATTCAATACTTTTATTAATATCTTTATCATGAATTGACATTGGCCTTGATAATCCAGCTAAATGAATAACTATATCAGCTTTCACAGCTTTCAAATATTTTTTTAAATTATTTGCGTTTAAAATATTAAAAGTTTTTTTGGTTGGAAAAAAAATTTTATGACTAGTTTTAATGCTTTTTAAACAATTTCCAAATCTGCCTGTTCCACCAGTAACAACAATTCTTTTCTTCATGCTTAATTACTTAAAATAATTTAAACTTTTCCCATTTTTATCTTTTACGGATAAGATAGGCTTTTTAATATTCCACTTAATATTCACATCTTTATCATTCCATTGTAGTGTAGTCTCACTTTTTTTGTTTCTATATTCTGAACATCTATAATTTACAGTACAATTTTCAGATAAACATAAAAAACCATGAGCAAAACCCTTGGGTATATAAAATGAAAAATCAGATTCATGAGAAATTATTATCGAAAAATATTTTCCAAAAGTTTTAGATCTTTTTCTTAGATCAACTACCACATCTAAGATTTTACCGTGCGTAACTGTAATAATCTTAGCCTGTGAATTTTGAGTCTGTATATGCAAACCTCTTAGAACATTTCTTTTTGAATAAGACATTACGTCAAACTGAAATTTGTCTTTTAAAAGTTTATTTTTGTAAACTTCTCGAAGAAAACCTCTTTTATCTTTATAAATTTTTGACTTAATAATTTTTAGGCCTCTGATATTAACATTTTCTAATTTCATATGACTTAATAATATTTACACTAAAGATTAGTTTTATTAAATAAATATAGTTTGTCGAGAGTAAATAACAAACTAGAAAATTTTTATTTAATTTATAATCCATTTTTTTAACTGAAGTCTTTTCTCTAAAATATAGTTTGGAAACTTTTTATCTAAAGGAATTGGTTTGTAATTTTCATTCCTTCCAATAATGTCAAATCCATAATCAACTCTTTTTTTAATCTCTTCCAAATCTAAAAATTTACTATCAATTTTCTCGTTAAATACATAAGGGTCATTGGTTTCGCATAGATTTTTGTATTTATATAAAAGTTGTTCAGGGCTTTTTAAATTGCAAAAATGCCAACCCCCATCCTCAATTATATTGTTTAATCTATATTTATCTAACCTCCAAAACGGTCTTTTTTTAAATTTTAAATCTCTTAACCACTGTGGAGATTTTAAATATTTCTTCACACATATTCTGCTACCAAACCAAAATGGGTTTACTTGGCTTTGTAAATTTATTTTATAATAAAAATGCATTTGCTTAAAAACTGCATATTTCATATTTTTTCTAAATTCTTTAATTTTGTCAGGATTTGGTATCTCATCAAGATCAGAAATGATAATCAAGTCATCATTATCAGCTTTATCTATTCCTTTTGAGATACAATTTCTTTGATAATTTTCTCTTAAATAAGGATTATCTCCATCAGGCATATCAGTTATTTTTAAATAAATAATCTTATCTTTAAATTTTTGAAATTTTGAAATATCAAAATTATGATCCTTATAATTATTTTGCCAAGTTTTATTACCTTCAACAATTACAAAATAATCAACAAATTTATTTAAAATATTTAGTCTTAAATCTAGTAAAACATCTTCATCTAAATAGGAAAAACAATCGTAAATTTTCATTCTATTTTTCTTTATTAATTTTTAATACCCCAATAAATGCTTCTTGAGGTATTTCAACTTTTCCAAATTGTTTAGATCTGGCCTTACCTTTTTTTTGCTTCTCTAATAATTTTCGTTTTCGATCTGTAGCTCCTCCACCATGAATTTTAGTCAAGACATCTTTTTTAAACCCTTTGATAGTTTCACGAGCAATTATCTTACCACCTATAGCAGCTTGAACTGGTATCATAAAATTATGCCTTGGTATTAAATCTTTTAGTTTTTCACAAACTTCTCTTCCTGTCCTTTGAGCAAAGTCTTTGTGTATCATCATTGCAAGTGCGTCGACAGGCTCACTATTTACTAAAATTCCAAGTTTTACTAAATTTCCCTCTCTATGCTCAATTATTTCATAATCAAAGCTCGCATATCCACTAGTCATTGATTTTATTCTATCATTAAAATCAAATACAACTTCATTTAAAGGAAGTTCGTAATTTAAGACTGCTCTATTACCAGAATAACTAAGATTAACTTGAATGCCTCTTTTGTCCTGACAAAGTTTGATAATTGATCCCAAATACTCATCTGGAGTAATAATCGTAGCTTTGATCCAAGGTTCCTCTATATATTTTATTAAAGTTGGATCTGGTAAGCTTGATGGATTTTGTAAATCAATTATATCGCCGTTATTTAAATTAACCTTATAAACTACCCCAGGAGTTGTCGTAAGCAAGTTAACATCAAATTCTCTTTCTAATCTCTCAGTAATAATTTCAAGATGAAGTAAACCTAAAAATCCACATCTAAAACCTAGCCCAAGTGCTGACGATGACTCAGCCTCGAAAGAAAAGCTTGCATCATTTAATTGTAATTTAGCAAGTCCATCTTTTAATTTTTGATATTCTGAGCTGTCAACTGGAAATAACCCACAAAAGACCACAGGTTTACTTGGTTTAAAACCTGGTAGAGCTTCAACGTTAGGTTTTGAAGCATCACAAATTGTGTCACCAACTTTTGTGTCTGATAATACTTTTATGCCCGTGGTAATGAAACCGATTTCACCAGTTTTTAACTCATTTATGTCATTTGGTTTAGGAGTAAATACACCAACTTTTTCAACGATATAATCTTGGTTAGTAGATAGCATTTTAATTTTCATGTTTTTTGTAATCCTACCATTTATTACTCTCACTAAGATTACTACTCCCAAATAAGTATCGTACCAACTATCGACTAATAAACATTTTAAATTTTCATTTTCATCACCTTTTGGTCCTGGCAAGTGATTAATTATTTGTTCTAAAATTTCCTCAATACCCTCGCCTGTTTTTCCTGAACATGAAACTGCATTTTCTGTGTCAATTCCAATTACATCCTCAATTTGTTTTTTTGTTTTATCTAAATCTGAAGCTGGTAAATCTATTTTATTTAGTACAGGTATTATTTCATGATTAATCTCTAATGCTTGGTAAACATTGGCTAAAGTCTGAGCTTCGACACCTTGTGTGCTATCGACTATCAATATTGATCCTTCACATGCATATAATGATCTACTTACTTCGTAACTAAAATCTACATGTCCGGGAGTGTCAATTATATTTAAAACATAATTTTTTCCATCCTTAGCTTTATAGTTTAGTTTTACAGTTTGAGCTTTAATAGTGATACCTCTCTCTCTTTCTATATCCATTGAGTCAAGAACTTGTGCTTTCATTTCTCGTTCTGTTAAACCACCACAATTATGAATAATTCTATCTGCTATTGTTGATTTGCCATGATCAATGTGAGCAATAATTGCAAAATTTCTTATATTATCAATAGAGCTCATTAGAATTTTTAAGATCGAATTTTAGCACCAGTTTTATTTTCAACTGTTTTAATGATTAAATTATTAATTTTTTCTAAATCATTATCATTCAAAGTTTTTTCATTAGACTGAATAGTAATGTTAATTGCTATAGATTTTTGATTTTCTGGAATATTTTCACCTTGGTAAACATCAAATACTCGTATATTACTAATAAGTTTTTGATCTATGTTTGAAATTACATTAATAAGATCTTGAGCTTTTAAATCTTTACTTACTATAAATGCAAAATCTCTTTCAGATTTCTGAAAATCAGAGACATCAAATTTTCTTTTTTGGTTATTTAAAGTTTTATCCGTAAGTTTTAAATTATCCATGAAGATTTCAAAACCAACTAAAGACTCTGTTTTTAAATCTATCTTTTTTAAAATGTTAGGATGAATTTCACCAAAATAAGCTATAGGTTGATGTTTATCTTGATTTAAAAATAATCTACCTGATTTTCCTGGATGATAATAATTAGGTGTATTTTCATCTATAAAAAATTTGTCTGAACTATATCCTGCTTCAATTAAAGTTTGAATTACATCTCGTTTTATATCAAATACATCTATATCTCTCTCCTCATCAATCCAAGAAAGTCTAGATTTTTTCCCTGCTGATAAACCACAAACCACGGTATTTTGTTCACCAGGGTTAGGGCCAGTAAAAATAGGGCCAATTTCAAATATAGACAAATCTTTAAAACCTCTATCTAAATTTTTTCTCATATACATAATTAAATTTGAATATATTGAGTTTCTTAATACATCTAATTCTGAACTTATTGGGTTTATAATTCTTATATCTTCACATTTACCTTTAAAATGATCATTATAATTTGAGTCCGAAAATGACCATGTGATTGCCTCTAAGTATCCCTTTGACGCAATAGATCTTTGTAAAAAATGAAACAACTTTTGAGATTTGGTTAAAGTAGACTTTGTCCTTTCCTTTATTGGATCTACAATTTTTATTTTTTCATAACCACTTATTCTCACTAACTCTTCTACAATGTCAATCTCTTGCATTATATCTGGTCTCCAAGACGGGACGATTAATGAAAAATATTTTCTTTCTTTTTTACATTTAAAACCTAGTTTCTCTAAAATATTTATCATTTCTTTATTAGAAATTTTAAATCCTGTAATTTTCTCGAATAAATTTGGATTAAATGAAATTTTCTTTATTCTATAACTTTCAGTTTTCTGAATATCTATTTTACTAATTTCGCCACCGCATATTTCCTTTATTAAAGATGCTGCTTTATTTAACCCTTCTTCGATAGAGAGTGGGTCAATTCCTCTTTCAAATCTATATTTCGCATCTGTATCAATATTTAATTTTTTTGCAGTATTTCTAATTGACCGAGTTTTGAAATGTGCAGACTCTAATAGTATATTTTTTGTGTCAAGTTCAGTTCCTGATCTTATTCCCCCAATAATACCTCCCAATCCCAAAACGCCATTTGCGTCACTGATTACACACATGTCTTTTTCTAATTTATAACTTTTGTTATCAAGAGCTGTAAATTCCTCTCCACTTTTTGAGTTTCTTATAATCAAACCCTTTTCAATTTTATCTGCATCATATGCATGTAATGGCCGATTAATATCAAGCATTACGTAATTTGTAATATCAACTATTGCTGAGATTGGTTTTTGACCAACCGATATAAGCTTATTTTTTAACCACTGCGGGCTTTCAGTATTTTTTACATTCTTAATTAAACAACTTCCGAAAACAGAGCATCCTTGATTTTTTTCTTTATTAATTTTTACCTTTAAAGAATGTTTTATATTTGATTTAATTTTTTTTTCATTTAAGTTTATTAACTTTCCGAAACCCGAGGCTGCTAAATCTCTTGCTACTCCTCTTACGCCAAGACAGTCTGGTCTATTTGGTGTGATCGATAAATCAATTGTATTAGTTTTTGACTCTAAAAAATAACGATGGCCGATTTTTTTCTCATATTTAGAAGTTGATAATTCAACAATTCCCTCACTTTCATCTGACAAATTCAATTCTGACTCAGAACATAACATTCCATAGGAAATTACATTTCTGATTTTGGCAATAACAAGTTTTGTTTGAGTTTTAGGAATTACCGCCCCCGGAGGTGCATATATAGTAATTAATCCCTCTCTTGCATTAGGAGCACCACATACAACTTTTTTAAACTCCCCTTTTCCAATATCAACATCGCAGACTTTAAGTCTATCAGCATTTGGGTGTTTTTCTGTTCTAATTACTTTAGCAATTTTAAATAATTCAATCCCTGATGATAAATTTTCAACAGTTTCGACCTCTAATCCAATATTAGTAAGTTGTTTTAAAAGATCTTTTTCTTTTAAGTTAATCTTTAAATGTTCTTTCAACCATTCAAAAGTAATCTTCATCTACTTAATCCTCTATAATTTGTTGGGACATCTAAAGGGTCAAAGCCAAAATGGTTTAGCCATCTATAATCACAATCAAAAAAAGCTCTTAAATCGTTGATACCATATTTCAACATTGCCAGCCTATCTATGCCGATACCAAAAGCATAGCCCTGGTACTTTGATGTGTCTACTTTAACATTTTTTAAAACGTTTGGATGGACCATTCCACATCCCAAAATCTCAAGCCATTTATCACCTTCACCTATAACTATTTTTCCATCTTTTATTTCATAACCAATGTCAACTTCTGCAGATGGTTCTGTAAAAGGGAAATGACTCGGTCTAAATCTCATCTTAATTTTTTTTACCTCGAAAAATTCTTTTATAAAATAATTCAAACAACCTTTTAAGTGACCCATAGTAATATCTTTATCTATGTGAAGACCCTCAACTTGGTGAAACATTGGCGAATGTGTTTGATCGCTATCTGATCTATAAGTTCTTCCAGGTGCAATTATCTTAAAGGGTGGTTTATCTTTAAGCATAGTTCTAATCTGAACAGGAGAAGTATGTGTTCTTAACAACTTTTCTTTTTTTTCATCTAAATAGAATGTGTCATGTAAATCCCTTGCAGGATGATTATCTGGAGTATTTAGTGCAGTAAAATTATTATACTCATTTTCAACATCCGGACCCTCTTCAACACTAAAACCTATTTCAGAAAAAATAGATGAAATTTCATCAATCGTTTGTGAGACCGGGTGTATTTTTCCTTGAACAAAAGATCTTTCTGGTAAAGTGATATCAACTTTTTCTTTTTCTAATTTTTTATTTATTTCCTCATTTTGGATTTCATTTATTTTGGAATTAATCTGATTTTGTAATTCATTTTTTATTAAATTTAATTCTGATGCAAATTTTTTTTTCTCGCTCTCAGAAATAGATCCTATTTTTTTAAATTGTGATGAAATTAACCCATTTTTTCCAAATAGATTGGTTTTGATTTCATTTATCTCTGATAAACTCAATTTTCTTTCTAATTTTAAAAGAAAATCATCTTTAATTTTTTTAAGATCAGACATCCTTACAGATTATTTCTTAACTAAAATAAAACAATAGTGAAGATTAATTTAATGCAGATTGGGCTTTTTGGACAATAGTTTTAAAGGCTTCTGGGCTATCATAGGCTATCTCAGCTAGAATCTTCCTGTCAATTTTTATACCAGATTTGTTTAGTCCGTTAATAAACTTTGAATATGTCAATCCCTCAGCTCTCACACCAGCATTAATTCTTTGTATCCATAATGATTTGAAATCTCTTTTTTTATTTCTTCGATCTCTATAGGCATATTGCATTGCCTTTTCCATTGCTTGTCTAGCGGCCCTAATAGTATTTTTTCTCCTACCCCACTGGCCTTTTACCGCTTTCAAGACTTTCTTGTGTTTTGCTTTACTAGTAACTCCCCTTTTTACTCTAGACATTTTATCCTCTTAAACTGTATGGCATGTAAGATTTAACAATTTTGCTGTCTTGTTTTGACATTACAGTTGTGCCTCTTAATTTTCTAATTTGAGAATTTGTTCTCTTAATCATTCCATGCCTCTTACCGGCTTGCGCCATTATTACTTTGCCTCTTGCAGATATTTTGAACCTTTTTTTTGCAGAGCTTTTTGTTTTAAGTTTTGGCATAACTGAGCGAGGTTATACAAAGAATGAATAAAATTTACAACCTATATTAAAGCCTATAAAGGCTGGATAACCATAATCATTTGCTTTCCATCAAATTTTGGATGTAATTCAACTTTACCAATATCTTTCATATCTTCTTTGATTTTAGTCATCAATTCATTACCTAAATGAGAGTGCTGAAGTTCTCGACCTTTGAATCTGATAGTAAATTTTACTTTATCTCCTTTGGCTATAAATTTTTTAGCATTTTTAACTTTAAACTCATAATCATGAGTCTCTGTTACTGGTCGCATTTTTATTTCTTTCAAGGAAATAATCTTTTGTTTTTTTTTTGCCAAGTTTGCTTTTTTTTGAGCATCATATTTAAATTTTCCCATATCCATTATCTTGCAAACTGGTGGATTTGCATTTGGTGCAATTTCAATTAAATCTAGTCCCTGGCTTTTTGCCATTGATATAGCCTCATTAGTACTTAAAATACCTAAATTTTCTCCGTCGCTCGTAATCACCTGAACATCAGGTGATGAAATTCTGTTGTTGGAACGCGGACCCTTATCTTTTGTTCTTTTTTGAAAATAGTTTTGTTTGAAATCTGCCACTTAGTTTGAGAAAGCTTTGTTTAAAGCAGAGTATTTTTTTAAGAATGTTTTTAATTCCATATTTTCTTGTTTTGTTGAATCCAATCTTCTAATGGTTACAGAATTAGAGTCAACTTCTTTTTTACCACAAATTAATAAAAGAGGGACTTTAGCTAATGAATGATCTCTAATTTTATAATTTAAATTATGTTTTTTTAAATCAACTTCTGAAGTTATGCCTGTCTTTTTAATTTCTTTTGAAACTTTTAATGCATATTCCTCAAAATCCTCAGAAATAGGTATAACAACTGTTTGAAGTGGAGAAATCCAAAATGGAAATTTACCAGCGTAGTGTTCAATCAAAATACCTATAAATCTTTCAAGAGAGCCAAATAATGCTCTATGCAACATCACTGGTACCTTTTTAGTCCCATCTTTATCAACATAGGATGCATTTAACCTCCCTGGTAAATTTAAATCAACCTGTATTGTTCCACACTGCCAATCCCTTCCAATTGCATCTCTTAATACAAACTCTACTTTCGGACCATAAAATGCACCCTCACCTTTGTTAATAGTGTATTTTAATTTTGTAGCTTTAACTGCCTCTAACAATGATGCTTCAGCTTCATCCCATACTTTATCGTCTCCAACCCTAATTTCAGGTCTATCAGCATATTTAAGAATAACATTCTCAAAACCTAAATCTTTATAAATATCTAAAATTAAATTTGTAACATTTAAACACTCACTTGTGATTTGATCTTCTGAGCAAAAAATATGCGCATCATCTTGAGTAAATGCTCGAACTCGAAGAAGTCCATGTAGAGCGCCGGAGGGCTCATAACGATGCACTTTTCCAAACTCTGTTATTCTTAAGGGTAAATCTCTATAACTTTTTAATCCTTGATTAAAAACTTGAATATGACCAGGGCAATTCATTGGCTTGATTGCAAAAACTTTTTCGTCAGGTGTTTGAGAAGTATACATATTTTCTCCATATTTTTCCCAATGGCCAGATTTTTCCCAAAGCAGTCTGTCTAATACTTCTGGAGTATTTACCTCTCTATATCCTGCAGCATCTTGTTTGGCTCTCATGTAATTTATTAATTTTTGAAATAATGACCAACCTTTTTCATGCCAAAATACAGAACCTGGGCTTTCTTCTCTGAAATGGAACAAATCCATCTCTTTACCCAATTTTCTATGATCTCTTTTTTCAGCTTCTTCAATTCTTTTTAAATATTCTTCAAGATCTTTTTGGGAGGCCCAACCAGTTCCATAAATTCTTTGGAGCATTTCGTTTTTAGAGTCTCCACGCCAATATGCTCCAGAAACTTTTGTGAGCTTGAAAGCTTTACCTATCTTTCCTGAAGATACTAGATGTGGACCTCTACACAAATCATGCCAAGTATCACCGTGATAATATACCGACAGTTCCTCATTTTCTGGAATACTTTCAATTATCTCAGCCTTATACTTTTCACCTATTTTATTAAAATGGCTTATCGCTTTTCCCCTATCCCAAACTTCTCTTTTTGTTTTAATATCTTTATCAATAATTTCTGACATTCTTTTTTCAATCTTTATAAGATCATCGCTTGTAAAAGGTTCTTTTCTTGAAAAATCATAATAAAATCCATTCTCTATTACTGGTCCAATTGTTACTTGGGTTCCCGGGTAAAGTTCCTGCACAGCCATTGCCATAATATGAGCCGCATCGTGTCTTATCACCTCAAGTCCTTCAGGGTCTTTTGACGTAAAAATTTTTACTGTGCAATCATTCTTAATTGTAAAATATAAATCTTTCAATTCTCCATCAACACTCATCACCAAAGCATGCTTAAGAAGAGATCTACTAATTTTTTCAGCGATTTCTAAGCCATTAACCTCTTTCGAAAAATTGAGATTTTTTCCATCTGGCAAAGTAATTGTAGGCATTTAATTTAATAGTCTTTTATACTCTGAATAAGTAGAAAAACACATTTTTTCAACATTAAATTTTTTTGCTATATTTTTTCTGCCCTCTTTACCCATTCTTTTATAAGAACTTTCATCCAATGTTACCGCTTGAATTATTCTTTTACTTAAAGAATTCGGATCCCCTGCTTCAAATAATAGACCAGTTTTCCCATCAATGATTGTTTCATTTGATCCTCCAATATTACTAGCAATAATTAATTTTTCCATTGACTGAGCTTCTACGGCAACTCTTCCAAATGCTTCTGGTTCAATCGAGGGAGAAATGACAATATCAGAAATCTTATAAGCTAAAGCCATGTCTTTACAATGATCTATAAACTTTATTTGGTTAGTTAAATGATATTGTTCTGTCAATTGCATGAGTTTTTTTTTATACAAATCTCTACCTTGTTCATTCCCCAATATAACAGCATGAAAAGCCTCATAACCAAGCTCTATTTTGACTAAATTTAAAGACTGAATAAACATCTCATGACCCTTCCAGGCAGTTAATCTTCCTGGAACTAAGATAATTTTTTTTTCTTTATTTATTCCCCATTCTTGAAGTAGTTTTTTTTCATCATCCTCTAATTTTGTAGATTGATCAAAATAATCTAAATTTATTCCTCTAAATATTACTAAAAATTTCTTGTCAGCCTTTAAAAACTCTGAGTAATTTTCTTTTATGTGTGAAAAAATAAAATTTGAACCAGCAATAATTAAATCCGATCTCACCATTACAGAATTGTAAAATTTTTTAAATTTTCCGTTAAAATTATATGTTCCGTGAAAAGTTGTTACAAATTTTCTTCTTGTTAATTTTGTTGCCAACAAACATGACCAAGCTGGCGCACGACTTCTTGCATGAACAATTGAAATATTAAAAAACAAAATTATTCCAATTAAAAAAATTGAGTTTAAAAACATCAATAAAGGGTTTTTACTATGTACTGGTAACCTAATCAGTTTTACTTTTTCTTTATTTATAAATTTGATTAGTTCGCCTCCACTAGTCACAATAAAAGATTTACAATTATTTTCTGGTAAATAATGAGCAATATCGTAACAGCCAGTTTCGGCTCCACCATATCCCAATTTTGGTATTACCTGTAAAACTTTTATATTAGACGACATTAAGTAAGGTTATATAATAATAGATAAAACTAATAAACTTTAATGACGAAATTCTATTATTTAAGATTAAGTAAATCCAAAAAAATCAGATATTTAAAACATATCCAAAAAGATAGTGATTATATTGTTTTTTTACATGGATTTATGTCAGACTTAGAGGGAAAAAAGCCAAAGATTTTTTTGAATTTTGCAAAAAAAAATAAACTTGGATTTATCGCGCTCGAATATTCCGGTCACGGGAAATCAACCGGAAAATTTACTAAAGGAAATATTTCTAAATGGACTAGAGAAACATATTTATTGCTAAAAAAAACAGTAAAAAAAAATAAGATTTTTTTTATTGGGTCAAGCATGGGCGCGTGGATTTCTTTAAACCAATTTAAATTTTTTAAAAATCAAATAAAAGGTTTTTTAGGGATAGGTTCTGCACCTGAATTTTTAGAGAATTTAATGTGGAAAAAATTTACAAAAAAGATGAAAGCAGAAACAATTAAAAAAGGAATTTATTACTTAAAACATGGAAATTATACTTATCCAATTACTCTTCAATTATTAAGTGATGGTAAAAAGAATAGAGTCTTCAACAAAAAAATAAAATCAAAAATTAAAGT
>CACDZM010000014.1 GCA_902557215.1 uncultured Pelagibacteraceae bacterium
AAACCTTAAATTATAAAAATTGTCAGCAAATGATTTAAGTTCAACTATTCCAAAATATTTAAAAAATAATAACACTTCAGGTAAAACATATAAAAAAATTGAAATTAATATTGATGTAAATATTGAAAAACTTAACAGTCTGAAAATAGAGAAAAAAATTGATATAAATAAAAAAACACCTATTAATTCCAACAAAATAAAACTTAGATCTCCAAAAAGCTTATAAAAAATTGTATGAAAAATTACTGAACCATATGGAATGGGTAGATAATATATTGTTGATAATTCAGTGTTATATAGGGCATTAAAATTTAAATTTGCTAAAGATTTTATATAATGAAAATACGTGTGACTATCAGCAATACTATCATTAATAATCTTTATTGTGAGATCCTCATTGTTATAATAAATAAATGATAGTACCCATTTAGTAGAAAAAAGTAGCAAAGATATACAAAAAATTGTTAAAAAAATTTTTTTTGAAGCCGAATAACTATTCATCTTGTTATTTTATATTAACCTTTAAATTAAAATAAATTCAATATATTAATAATTTACAATGAATATATTGCTTTTAGATGTTTATCCAGATGTGGATTATAGAATATCAAAAGATCAAAATGGTGGTTATGGAACTGCCAATAATTATGGTAAAACAATCTTTACGACACTTCTAAAAAAACTTGTTAATAAATCAATTGATTTTCCTCCTCTTTACTCAGTTCAGGTTTTAGGAGAATTAAAAAGCGTTAACCATGTTATTGAGTATGCAAAAATCATACCCAAAAATTTAGATCCTTACGATTTTATCATTATTACATCTTCAATTGTTTGTCATGAAACTGAGATAGAGGCTATCAAATTATTAAAAAAATTTAACAAAACTATCTTCGCAATAGGTCCATTTGTTACCTCAAATCCTGAAAAATATATTGATGCTGGTGCCAAAGTAATCAGAGGTGAACCTGAAATGTTTTTTCATAAATTTAATCTATCAAAAAAAGAGATAGATAATTTACCAAATTCAATTGAAAATTTAAAAGTCATAGATATTAATGATTTAGCTGATCCTGGGTGGGAAATTATATTCAAAAAATATACTCCAAAACATAAATTTTTGGGTAATGAACCAGCTGTAAATATAAATGCTTCAAGAGGTTGTCCGTATTCATGTTTTAATTACTGCGTTTATCCTTTGCAGCAAGGTAGAAAGTTGAGGCTAAAAGATCCTGAAAAAATATTAAACGAAATAAGAAATTTAAAAAAAAAATTTGGGGTTATAAACTACATATTTAGAGATCCAGTCTTTTCAATAGATAGAAAACATACAATTAAATTATTAAATAAAATTATTGAAGCAAATCTAGAAATTAAAATTTGTATAGAGACACATCTAAAGAATATTGATGATGAGCTAGCTAATTATCTGAAAGAAGCAGGAGTAAAACTGATATATGTAGGAATAGAGTCGGCCGTTGAGGGCGTTCGTAAGGACTCGAAAAGACATTCTGAAGCTAATGACAAACAAATAGAAAAAATAAATTATTTGGAAAAAATTGGAATTAAAGTTAAAGCAATGTATATTTTAGGATTACCAACTGACAGTAAAGAATCTTTTTCTAAAACTTTAGATTATGCACAAAAAGTTAATTCCTCTTATGCGCAATTTTCTGTTTTTACACCCTATCCAGGCACACCTATTTACAAGGATTACAAAGATAAAATTACTACAAAAAAATTTGAGGACTTTACTCAGTGGCAATTAGTATTCGATCATCCTAATTTTTCAAAAAAAGATATCGATAATATTATGTCAAGCGCATATAGAAAATATTACTTAAATCCTAAGTGGTTGATAAAATATTTTAAAGATAAATTATTTCTAAAATGAAAATTAGTATCACTGGAACAAGTGGTTTTGTAGGTAATTACTTATCTGCAAATATGCCAAAAAATTATATTGTTGAAAAAATAAATCTAAGAGGTGAAAATTTAGCTAATTTAAATAAAAAAACTATAAAAAAAATTTTCTCTTCAGATGTAATTATCAACTCGGCAGCCTCATTAAACCCCAAAACAAGTAAAGATTTTTTTTTAAATGAAGAATTTTTAAATTATTTGTTAAATTTAAATAAAAAATATAAAAAAAAAATAATACATTTAAGCACTATAAACTGCTTAATTAAAGACAGGATTGACAGATACACATTATCCAAAAAAATTTCTGAGAAAAAATCTAGAAAATTTAAAAATTTAACGATTATTAGATTACCACTAATTGTAATGAGAAAAAAAAATGTTTTGCAACCAAAAGGGCCTATTGTCAAATTTTTTAATTATTTAAATTGTGTTAAATTACCTATTTATCCTATGATTTATCCTGGGCATTTATATCAACCGATTGATATTAAATTCATTAATAAAACTATTATTAATGTAATTAAAAGAAATACATCAAATAAAATAATTAATTTAATTGGAGAGAAAAAACTTTGTCTTTGGGATATTTTTAAAGAAATTGCAGATATGAAAAAAAAAAGAGTTTATAAAGTAGACCTTAGATTTTTTTATAAAATTATGCCTATAAAAATCAAATTACTAATTAAGAAACAAAATAATTTTTTACAACAATTTGCGTCAATTGATCATTCTAAATTAAAAACTAGATAAATTTTCTATAAAAATTATATCCAATAAATAGTATAATGTTTAATAAAACTTTTGAATTCATTTTACTTTTGCCATTTTTTCTCAAATTAAAAGCAATAAATAAATCAAAAACTCTTAAATTATTTTTACTTGAGTAAACTAAGTCAGAGAGAATCTTATATCCCTTGCCAAAAAGTTTTTTTTTATTTTTTTCAAAAATTTTTTTTTTGAAAACAAAAAAACCGCTCATTGGATCTAATGTTTTTTTTCCAACCAGTAAAAAGAAAATAAATATTAAAATTTTTGATGCGCAGTACCTTAAAAAAGACAAGCCAGGTATTGGAAATTTTCTAAAATCTCTAGCTCCAACAACAAAATCCAGATCATTTTTTTCATATACTTCAGTCATTTTTTTTAGGTATTTAGGATCATGTTGGAAATCTCCATCCATAACAATTATGTTTTTATAAGCTGCTTTGTTGAAACCTAATATACAAGACTGTGATAAATCAGGGTTTTTTTTTCTAATAAAGTATTTAATAAATTTTTTTTTTTTCGTTATTTTTTTTAAGATTTCTAAAGTGTTATCATTTGAATTATCATCGATGAAAATTATTTCAAAAATAATTTTTTTTAAAGTTTTTGAAATTTTTTTAGCTAATCCCTCTATATTTTTTCCTTCATTTAGTATTGGAATTACGATAGAAAATTTATGAAGATTTTTTTTCATAATATTTATTTCTATCTTGTCTCATTTCTTAGCTGCTCTATTTTAATTTTTTTTTGAAGACTTCTATTTTGATCATATAAAAGATTAAACTTTATCTTTTGATTTGTCTTTATAACAATATGTTTTGCATTTCTCACTTCAATGTTATCAGCTACTGCACTAATTGGTCTTTTTTTTGGATTTAAATTTTTTATAACAATTTTTGATTTATCTCCCACAACTTTACCCTTCCATCTTCTGGGTCTAAAAGGACTTATTGGTGAAATTGATAATTTTTTTGAGTTTAAACTTAATATTGGTCCATGAACAGATAAGTTATAAGCGGTACTACCTGCAGGAGTAGATACAAGTACACCATCTGAAACTAATTCTTTAATGATTTGTTTAGATCCATGATTGATAGACAATGAAGCTGCTTGTCTACTTTGTCTTAAAATTGATACCTCATTTATTGCTATATGTTTTTTTGTATTATTCTTATAATTTTTAACAATCATTTCTAAAGGTGAAATTGAAACTGTTTTAGATTTAATAAAATTTTTAACAAAATTCTTTGATGAAAATTTATTCATTAAAAAACCATAGTTACCAGAGTTAACACCATAAAATAATCTTTTAGATTTTTTGTTTTTTTTTAATGTTTGAAGCATAAAACCATCTCCACCAATCACTATTGTTGTATTCAATTTTTTTGATTTGGTTTTTGATAGTATATTTAATAAAGATTTTTTAATCCTTAAAGAACCTAAGTTTTTATCCGAGATAATTTGTATATTTTTCATTTCAGTGGTGCCCTCGGCCAGACTCGAACTGGCACTCCGCAAGCGGCAAGGATTTTAAGTCCTTTGTGTCTACCAATTTCACCACGAGGGCATTTGTGAATTTCATGAGTATTTATGCTAATATTTATAAATGAACAAGATTAATAAGTAAATTTTTTTTATTTTATCTCCATGGCTTCTAGTTGGCTTCTAGTTATCCCATAAAGTCCTATACAAGTGGTTTATAAAATAATTGCTTTATATCTTTAACGTTGTCACTTTCATGGGTTGATATATTTAATAAAAATCTTGCTAATAGAAACCATCCAAAAATTGGTCCCATTAGTGTTAGCATTATTATTCTATTTAATGTTTTGGTAGTAACATCTGGTACAAATTTCTTAACAGCTAACATAAATTGTTCTTTATCAATATTTTCTTTGAAATAATGAACAAAAAATGGAAATAAGTGAATTGATAGTACAATAACCCCTGCTGCTGCTGCTCCTTCTTGCAAATAAAGTGAATGTTTTGAATTTAATAATTTCATAAAATTATCATCTGATAATTTAATAACTTCTTTAGTTTCATATTGTCCTCCAGTAACTAATGGATTATTCATTTTCTCAGCAGTTTCAGGTGAAGTTATAACTGGTGTGTCAGGATATTTTTCTAAATGGTGCTCAATATATTTTGTATCATCAGTTAGTTTATAGTTTACTTCATAAGTTTGATTAGTCTCAGAATTATAAAATCTAACATCAGTAGCAGGATGAGATGGATCAGTAAAAAGTTTTGCTGACCAATTATCTCCATCCATGTTTTCATAGTTTTCCTCCAAAATTTCGTAAAATTTTGATTGTACCAAGTTCTCAACACCAGGCATTTGTTCGGGCTGATATTGTTGTGCTAAATTTTTAATATCTTCAATGGAAGCATCAGGCCCTAATTTATTAGTATAGGACATTCTCCAAGCATCTAGCCACATTTGGCTTATAGGACCATCAAAGCTTTGTGTCTTTCCTTCTAATAAATAAGCCATACTTGCTGCAAAAAAGAATTCACCCTTAATTTTTTTTTTATAATCAATATTTAGCTGTAGAAAAGATTTAACATTCTCTTTAACTTGATTGAATAGTCCTGGCATATCTTTAAACAACAAAGTCATTAGATTTTTACCAATTTTATAAGTAAAGTTAGATGCGTTTTTAGCTATTTTTCCAATAGATAATATTTTAAGTTTTTTGTTACCACTATTTTTAATTTCAGTAAAAGCCAAGTAACAAAAAAAACCTAAAAACAATGAAGTAATTGTAGTAGATACAAATGAAGCTGGAGCTGCAATTGGTAAATTAGCTACGAATTTAAATATAATATTTAAAACTTTTTCAAATACGTAAAGTACAGCTACAGCAGAAAGACTTGCTGCTCCTAACAGCTTAAAAATATTTTCTTTTTTAAAATCTAAACCAACTAATCTTGCTATATTGGCTGCCATTGCAAAATCAATAGCTTGAGCAATATACAATCCAACAGCCACATCTCCAGGTATTGCAATAAGTATTCCTCTAACTACTGCACAACCTATTATAAATCTGAATATTTGATCTTCAGATTTGTTAGTTGCTATTGTTTTTACTGTATCAATAATATCTGATGGAATGATTGCATCAATTAAAAATCTTGGGCTAAAATATGATTTAATTTCATCATAATATTTGATCCACTTATTGTTTTTAAGAAAATCAAACATATAAAATTTTATCTTTGCGAATAATTATTCGTTAAATACTTTCACTTAATCAATTTTGTTCATCATCTAATTTTAAATTTTTAAGTCTAGGTGAAAATACTGTTCTTAATTTTTCTAGCTTTTCTACAAGCCAAGTTATCATTTCTTGCCAATTTTCTTCATTATCTATTATTGAATTTGGTCTATAAAGTGCAATTCTTGAGGCTGCTCTTTCTGGTAAAAACTGCCAAGTTAATTGTTCACCCAATTCTTTTTCAATTTCATCTTTTTGACTTTCCAATTCTTTAAACCAATTTTTATTTTTAATAATATATAATTGAGCACTCACTCTTTCTTCTTGTGTGTTAAATGTAGCTCCTAAATGAACACCAGTTTTTCCAACTGCTATGTTTGTCCAATGTTGAGGATAAACTTTTTGTAGTTTCAAAGGTGTATCGGTAATTTCAAGTTTTTTACCTAATTCAGTCCAAAATTTATATTGTAATAATTTAATTTCTGAAACATCACCTTGCTCAATTCTTTTGGCTTCTCTAGATATACTTTGAGACCAATTATCTGGCTGACATATCATTTTGAAATTTGGTGCTATTTTTGAGTCACCTATTTTATAAAGTTCTATTTCAAGACCAAAAAAATTATAGTTTTCATCAGTAATCTTATTTAACCACTCAAGAGTTGCTTTATGCTCTTCATTAAAATTTGCTGCAATCCAAACAATTGTTACTGCATCTAAACCTGTAGCATAAGTTAGTAATTGTCCTAAATGACCATGATTTGTTTTTTCTAATTGGTTTTCAATTAAAACCCAATTATCTGTATTTACATCTTTACATAAAATATCAGCTCTAAATTTTCCAACATTTTTTTCAACCTCCTCAACGTCTAAATCTAACCCTATTTCTTTTCCTAAAACTTTTATATTTTCATCTTTTGCTAACCATGGTGTAAAATCTGAACTTTCACTTTCCCATACATCTCTTAACTCTACTTTTTCAAGTTTTCCTAACGATGTTTTCATATAATTATTATAGTATTCTATCTCTGTGACTTCTAGTTTACTTCTAGTTTGAGTGAATTTATTATTCATATTTTTCAACAAAAATTATTTATGATTTAATAGAAATATAGGATTTAATAGGATTTAAGACTGTATGAGACTGTGTGAGACTATAAAATATCTCTAACCTATGTTTTTTAAGTCCTTTGTGTCTACCAATTTCACCACGAGGGCATTAATGAATTTCATGAGTATTTATGCTAATATTTATAATTGAACAAGTCCTATAAGTAAAATTTTTTTATTTTATCTCTCTATGTACGAGGCTTGTACGAGTTATCCTATATTTTCCTATAACGATATTCAAAAAGCCTAGGTGTGTCTAGTGATACTTAAAATTCGTTTATTTTTTTAAAAATCTAAAGTTTTCCAATTTTTTAAATCAGTACTATCTAAAAATTTACTAGGTTTATTATAATAAATCCACCTACCGTTAAAATTTTCTGGGTCTGTATTTGTTACTATTCCACCAAAAAACTTTTGATTATTTTTTGAAATATAAGATTGAAGACCATCAGATTTTTCTTTTGCAGCATCAATAGTACTACCACTTTTAGTATCAAATAATCCAATTTTACCGTTTTTAAGTACAACAATAAAATCAATATAAAATAAATTTATTTGTTTTTTAAATTTATAAGGTAAGGCAAAATATGTTTCGTCTGAATCTCCATTCTTAAACCAAAATTTTATATCTTTACTTTTATCTATATATTTAATGAAATTTTCTTCAGTTTTCCATTTATAATCATAATAAAAGGGATTCATTACAGATTTTTTAGTTTTAAGTTCTGTATAGTTGCCTGTAAAATTTATAGCTTCAGGGAAACTCCATTCATTATTTTTTTTAAAATGATCATCTTTAGCTTTGATTTCTTCAATATATTTGTTTTTTGATATATCTATCAAATTTACAAATTTGTTTATATTATCATCATTCAAAACTAGATTTATTATTTTTGAAAAATCTTTCTCATAATCTATCTTTAAATAAATTTTACAAAATCTATATATAGACTCTTTTAATCTTCCAACGGATCGATCTTCAGGGAAAAAAGGTGAGAGATTATTTCTAATAAAGGAATCAAAAAGTGCTTGTAAATCATTATCATTTGTAACTTGATACTTTTGACCTTTAACAGTCTTGTTTGCAAGATTGTCGATTGAGTCTGAAGTTTGATTTATAATAAATGATAATTTTGCTTTTTTATTTAACAAACTTATTTTCTTAGCTAGGTTATATTTTTTTGACTCTTTTAAAAAAATTTCAATAAACAAAGGACTCAGTCTAGTTTTCTCTCTTTGTCTTAACCTTGAATATGATATTAATTTAATACTTTTATTGCTAAAGCTTGAGAATATGGATAAATAATCTTTAGCTTGATCTTCCCTCAAACTAATATCAGATAGATTGGTGTATATATATGAGTGGTTCAAAATATCATCTTTGTAATGTCCCTTTTTAACTTCAGGCATTCTCATTATTCTTCCGACAGTCTGTATTGAAAAACTAAGTGTTTTCCAGTTTCTAAATAAAGCAAGAATTTGTGCCCTTGGACAATCCCATCCTAGCGCTATAGCTTGTTTGAAAATTAATACTTCTACCTCATTCTCATTTTTGGCTATATTTTCTAAGTTTTTTTTATCTTCTGATAAACGAATTGCTAATTTTCCATTTTCTGTTTTAATTTTATGTTTTGATGCAAGATATTGTTGAATTTCTATTCTAATTTTATCTTCTTGTTGCCCTCTAATATTGTCCGGTAATTGTATTAAAATTAAAGGGTTAACTTTTGATTTACTTTTTTTGTATTTAGATAATAATAACTTTCTTTTTTTAATTGCTTCATCAATAATAAATTTATCAGAGCCCTCAGATAAAGAAGATGTTATTTTATTTTTAGATAACAAATTATCAAAGCTTTCATTTAAAATTACAGTCTTTTTTATTAAACCTTCTAATTTTACATCATCTAATTTAACGTTAACAATTGCATCTGGATTAGAGACAACAGGTGTAGCAGAAACTTCAATAGCAATTTTAGGAGATATTTCATCAATCAATTTTCTGGAAATTTCACTTGTAGCATGATGATGACTCTCATCTATTATTAAAAAAATATCTCTACGTTTGTCTTTTGTTTTTTCCAAAACTTTGCTTAAAAAAAACTCTCTCTCATTTTCAACTACAATAGTACTTTTGTTTTTTTTATTAATACTCTCCCAATTTAAAAATAGTATTTCATTTTCTGAAATTTCATTATTTTGTAATTCTAAAAAAGATGAACATTTTAAATCTTTAAATTTATTAAGGTATCTAGTTAATTTTTCTTTACTTTGATCAGTTAATGTACGCCGTGGGCCAGCCCAAATAAAGCATATATCTCTATTTGAAATTTTATCTTTTGTTATCCTGTGAATAAATTCTGCAACCATAATAGTTTTACCTGATCCAGTAGGTGATTTAAAAATGATATTAGAGTTAGTTGAACTATTTAATAATTCTCTTGTATTTTCAATCAGCTTATTAATAGCTTTAATTTGAAAGTTTTTAAGTATCATCTTGGTGATTAAATATTCTTTTGTATGTTGATATTATTGGTTGAGGAACGGGTTCAACTGATACATTTTCATAATTATCAAATTCTTCATCAAATGTATCATTGCCTAAAGAAAATATATAAATTTTAATATTGCCTATTATTTTTTTTATAATTTTTTTAACCTCATCAATTTTCAATTGATCATAAACAATTATTGTAAAATTTTTATTATGTTTAAATATTTTATATTTATTATTATCAGTTACTTCTTCAAAAGTATTTTCCTTAATACACAACATTTCTGTTACTCTTTGAGTTAATAATAATTTATTCTTATCGTTATCTGAGAAAGGAATAAAACTTGTCTTAAAATACTTAAGATTACTTATAAATGGTTTATAGTTTCTTTTTTTTGACTTATAACCATTGATAATTTTTGATATTCGTGGGTAACATACTTTATCACAAATATTATCTTCGTTGTTTGTGCATAAAATAAATTTTCTTTGTCCGTTATCTAGAGAGTTATATTTTAAAACTGCGTGACCAGTTGATCCAGATCCTGCAAAAAAATCTAATATTATTGCATTTGGCTCTGTTGTATGTTTTAAAAAAAATTCAATCAAAGATGTTGGTTTAGGGTTTTCAAAAATATCTTTTTTTCCAAAAATTTCTGTTAGTTCGTTTGTACCTTCTGCGGTTCCACCAACAACATCATATAAAATACTTCTTTCTTTAATTTTAATTTTTTTATCAGCATCGAAATATATTTTTTCTTTAGCTATCCAATCATTTTCTGAATTTTTAGACCAATAAATTAAATTATTGTCATTAAGATAATCCATTCTCTTTTTTCCTACCCTCCATCTCCCATCATTTCCATCTGGAGCAATAGGAAATATTCTTTTTCCATCTGGAGATTTAATAGAGTAGTGCATGGTAGGCCTGTCTTCTTTTCTTGATCCCGCTCCCCATTTTGCAAGGTTTACAGTAACAAACTTTCCAAATTTATCTTCTTTTGTAAATTTTTTTTCATCTTCTAAAATTGTTTCATCTTTCCAATTGAATAAATTTGATTTTTGATAAATCAAAACATATTCGTGTTCTGTAACAAAATAATCATCAGTTTGACCTCCACCTTCTTTTTTTCTCCAAATTAATGATCCAACAAAATTATTTTCCTTAAAAATATGATCACACAAGTTTTTTAGATTATAAAATTCATTATTATCAATACTTAAAATTATAACGCCTGTTTTTTTTAGTAGATTTTTTGCGAGAACTAACCTTTTATTCATAAATGATAGCCATTTGCTATGCCTATAACCATCATTTGCGTCTACCCACTTATCATTAAATTTAAATTCTTTACTCTTGCCAGTGTTGTATGGAGGATCAATGTAAATCAAATCAACTTTTTCAGAGTGAGTGTAATTTAAAACAGATAATGAATGATAGTTATCTCCTTCTATAATTATATTATGATTTAATTTTTGATCTTTAATTATTTCTTTTTTCTTAATTTCATCAAGGATAGGAAAATTAATTTTACAATCTTCAATAACTTTTTCTTTTTTGTCTTCCCAAACTAAACCAAATTTTTTTCTTTTTTTTAATTTAGTTATTTCATCAATCAGTTCCTTTTTTGAAAAATTTTCATATTTATTGATTTTCATAGATCTATTATATAAGTACCAAAACCTTAATATTCATCAAGATAAGTTAATCAAATCACCAGGAGATATTAAAAATCTGCTTTTTGTTATCTTCATAATATAAGCTTATAATATTATCTTTCTGTGTACGAGGCTTGTACGAGAAACTAATAGTTAATTTAACTTTATTTTCTAATTATAATTAAAACTATATTAAAATTATTGTATTTTAGAAGATGTTTAGACTACCTTGGACTACTATGGACTGACTTTAGCTTCTATCCCTCGTCTTTTAAGTCCTTTGTGTCTACCAATTTCACCACGAGGGCATTAATGAATTTCATGAGTGTTTATGCCAATATTTATAATTGAACAAGATGAATAAGTAAATTTTTTTTATTTTATCTCCCTAGGTTCTAGTCTAGTTCTAGTTATCCCGTATTATCCTATAGAGTTTTGGTTAAATTTACTAAAATGTATTTACAATTTCTAGGGTTGCACCATATTCAGGTATTTGACTCATCAAGCTATAATTCGAACTCATTCTGATATCAAAACCATTTAAATCTCTCTCATAACTCAAAGATGCTTTATCATTATCTAAGCTCAAAGCGTATTCATTGTTATCTGATGGAATATAACCAAATCCTATGTACAAAGTATCACTATGGGCATTGTCACTTTGATTTCTTTCATAGATAGTCATTATAGAAAAACCATTATCAGTTACTAAATCAAATCCAATATTTGCTATTAAATTTTTAGAATCTTGATCAATTGATTTTGTATATTCTGTAGTTTCCGATAGGTAACGATAAGTAGCGTCTGAAGATGGACTAAAATCTACCCCAAGCTCTAATCCACCATTTGGTTTAAAAGTAAAAGTATTAAAATTTAAGATATCACTTATTGTAAAACCAGTAGATATCATTCCAGTTTCAATTGTTTGAGCTTTGTAAACTAAAGCTGCAGGACCTTTTTCTCTATATTTGGACAACTCTGTATAGCTTAAATCAATTCTTAAATTAGGAGTAATATTAAAATTTTCTTTTTTATATGTTGATAAGTAATTTAGTGAGCCAAATATTTGTGCACCATCTCTCTCTCCTGTTCTAGTACTTCCTCCCCCTTTCCTAATATGATCAGTCTTTAAAGTGCTTATTCCAAGAATACCTTCGGTAAATTTTTCATCATCATGAGGAAAAGTTCCATAAACAGATAAACTAAAAGACTTTGTATCTAAATTAGTTCCAGATGTGCCTACATCAACATCATCATTACCAAATCTAAGTGCATAACCATATAATCTATTTTTGCTTATCTTTTTATCCATTCCAAGTGTAATGCCCTTGGTATTAATTTTTTTAGATGATGAAGTAGATGTATCTCCAGTTCTACCAATACTTACACTACCCTCACTCCAAAATGACCAATGATCTGATAATTTGTCTAAAACTTCATTTGTTTTATTTGATATAGGAATAATGTTAGAAAGCGATGCCACCATTGAATTAGAAAAGTTAAATCTAATATTTTGGTTGCTTAATTGATCATTATTTCTATGTCTTCTTAACCAATACATACGGTTAAGAACTGGAGTACTTGCTTGAATAGCAATTTGCTTTGCTGTTGCAGTTTGAGACTCGATTGAGCTTAAAATATCTTTACCCTCATCAGAAGTAGTTATTGGATCATCACATGCACCATCGATAATGCTCCAATTACAAGTTAAATCAAATTCATAAACTTCTGCATCCTCATCAATTACAAACATTTTACTTCCGTCAGAATTAAATGCTGTTTCTCTTGCATTTCCTAAGCCGCTGTAGTTAGATAAATCAAGAGTTCCCTGAAGTGATAGAGTGGAGATATCAAAAGCTGTTGTTAATTTATATTGATTAATTACATTATCTTCACTGTCAGTTGTATACATTTTAGTGCCGTCGTAATTAAAGACAATTCCGTCTATATAACTGTGATCAGAATTTAGGTCTTCAGTATTAATATGAGTAACTCCTGATGTAATGACAAATGGGGTATCAAGTGTGTATTCATTCACTTCACCAGGATTGGCATTACTTTTTTCATTTCCAGCAACATACATTTTAGTTCCATCATTATTAAACGCAACTGAGGTCGGTCTTTTTTCTTGAAGGTTTGTATCATAACCTTGACCTGCATTATAAGTAGTACTTGCAGTATCAATGTCATATGGTGTAGTCAACGTCCATTCAATAATAGTTTTATGATGATCAGCTATAAACATTTTTGTACCATCGTTATTGAATACAACTTGCATAGCTCCATGAATTTCAGTTAATGAACCAGTGTATGTACCTACATCTAAGCTGGTACGTAAGGTTGCAGTAGAAATATTGTAAGCTGTTGTTAAAACATACTCGTAAACCTTATCATCTCTTGCCTCAGCTGCTGGTTTCACTCCTTTCATAGATGATGTATACATTTTGGTTCCATCGTTATTAAAAGTTAATGCCATATTCATGTAGCCAGTATTTATAGTTACTTGTTCAACTGCTTTACTTCGCACAACAGTTGGCTCCGCTATAGATTTAGAAAAAAATAAAGCTAAAAAAAATACAATGTAATGAATTTTATAAATATTTTTCACAACAATTAATCATCAATACCTCGTAAAAATTAGAGAAATGAGTGTTAAAATTTAAAACATTACAATTGAAATGTCTAGGTATGACAAAATTCATGATGAATAAGTAAATTTTTTTTTATTTTATCCCTCTAGATCCGAGTTATCTTATAAAATTCTATAATAATATGATATAAACTTTAGGTATTGCGCATGGCAACAGAACGTACCATTTAGTCCAGTTGAGACTCTACAAACTCCCAATTGATTAATTTTTCGTAAAAATTCTCTAAATACTCAGGCCTTCTGTTTTTATAATCTACGTAATAAGAATGTTCCCACACATCACAACCTAAAATAGGTTTCATATTTTGTATTAAAGTGTTTTCAGCGTTTGGAGTTTTACTAACTACTAACTTACCGTTGTTGATTGATAACCAACACCATCCAGAACCAAATTGAGTAATTCCTGCTTGAATAAACTGTTTTTTAAATTCATCTGTACTTCCAAAGTCTTTATCAATTCTTTTTTTTAACTTTTCAGGCATTATACCTCCACCATTTGGCTTCATGCATTTCCAGAACATTATGTGGTTCCAATGTTGACTAGCATTATTAAAAATACCTGCTTTAGATTTATCTTCAGAAGAACTAATTATAATTTCCTCTAATGACATTTTAGACATATCAGAGTCTTTAATAAAATTATTTAAATTAGTTATATAAGTTTGGTGATGCTTGCCATAATGAAGATCAAGAGTCTCCTCAGACATTATTGGAGCTAGTGCCGATTTTGAATAATCTAATTTTGGTAATTCAAATAACATACG
>CACDZM010000015.1 GCA_902557215.1 uncultured Pelagibacteraceae bacterium
GGCAGCACTGAGTAAAAAATGTATTAGAGTTGGAGATGTAAGAAAGGATGTCAGAGAAATAGCAGAATTTTATTTTGATTTAGATAATAAAACAAATTTTACAACTTATTCTGTTTTATGTTCACCTTTACTAGTTTCGGGTGAATGTATCGGTGTAATACATTGTTTAAATAAAAAAACAAATTCAAAACTATTTGAAGAGAACGATAGAAAACTTCTTGAAACTTTATCGGGTCCAGCAGCACTTGCAATTAAAAATGCAAAGACAGCAAAGGAATTAATAGATAAAAATAGAATGCAAAAAGAAATCGAAATTGTAGGTGACATTCAAAAAACTTTATTATCACAAAATAAAGACGAAGCATTTCCTATAGCAGGTATAAATATTCCAGCGAAAGTTGTTTCAGGTGATTTTTATAATTTTTCTGACTTAGGAGATGGAAAATTTGGTTTTGGTGTTGCAGATGTTTCTGGTAAAGGAATTAAATCATCTTTACTAATGTCTAAAGCTTCAAGTCTTTACCGATGCTTAAGCAAAACAATTTTTTCTGCAGCTGAACTTTTAAAAATTCTGAACGATGAAATATGTGAGACAGCTTCTCGAGGAATGTTTGTAACAATGGTAGTAGGAATTTATGATAGTATAAAAAAAGAATTGTTATTATCGAATGCAGGTCACGAACCTCCGTTAATTTTTTCTAACAAGGAAAATTTTTCAAACTTTGAAGATGCAGGTCCACCATTAGGTATTGCTCCTAAGTTTAAGTTTACAGAAAAATTAATTTCTTTCAAAGAAAGTTCAATGTATATTTTTACTGATGGTATTACTGAGATGAAAGATACAAGTGGTACAATGCTTGGACAAGAAGGATTTCAAAATTTTATAAAAAAATATCAAAGTCTACCTGGCTCACAAAGACTTTCAAAAATTATTTCTGATTTAATTAAATCGGGAAGAGTCCAACGAGATGATTTAACAATAGTTGCTGTAGATGGAAATTAATTATGATTGGAATTCCAAAAGTTATGATTTTTTTTTTTATTATATTAAGCACAATTATGTTTTGGACAACTTCGAATGTTTGTAGGTATAATTTTGTAATAGAAAAAAGAACAAACCAGTTAAATATTCTTGCAGCAGAAATTGATCCATCTATTCCTATGGCTAGAGTTTTTTATTTTAAAGAATTAAATTGTAATAAAGTAAATTTATCTTGGGATTATCAAAGAGTTCTTAATAATTTAAAAATTTTTTCAGTTATAATCTATCAAGAACTTAATACAGACATACGCGGAGATCCAAATTAATAAAATAAATTAATTTTATTTATTTTTTTCTTAAAAATATAAATAAAATTAAAAAAAAACTTTTTAAATGAAAATTTTTTTATTTTTCACTTTAAAGTTGATAAAATTGGTACAACTTTTGATTTATTTTTTAAAATTTAAGAAAAATAGGAAAAAATTTTGAAATTTTTCATTTTTTTAATCAATTTTTGATAGAAATTTTTTAAAAATCTTTAACAAATTTTTTAATCTTAAAAAAACTTTTAGCTCTAACACAAAAATTATTTACTCTAACACAAAAAGGAAAAATATTTGCTTAAGTTAAATTAATGTTGATTTTATTGACTTTTTTATTTTTTGTTGACATGAATTTTTTCGTTGTGTTAGAGTTTTTTAAAATTGTGTTAGAGTAAATTAAAAATCAATTATTTTTCTTAAAAATAAAAATAATTTATCAAATGCCTAAAAAGGTTGATTTTATTGACTTTATTGTATTTTGACCCAAAATGATCATGCAACTTTTAGTTTTGTGTTAGACATTTTTATTTTTTTGTGTTAGAGATTTCATAATTTGTGTTAGAGATTCGTTACAAAAAAAAAATTTGTAGCGTTAAAAACTTATGACTGAAGATAAAAAAGATGAAAATATAAATTCCTCAAATGAAAATGAGGAAAATTTAGAAAAAACCGAAAATCAACCTTCGGTTGATGAAAATATTACAACTTCTAATGATCAAAAGCTAGAAGAAAGTCAAAATGAATCTGAAAATGATAAAAATGATGAAAAAATTGAGAATCAACCAAAGGTTGACGAAAATTTAAATGAAAATGTATCGGAAACGCAAAATTCTCCGGAAGAAACAGGCATAACACCCGATAATAATCAAAATCAAACTACTGAGCATCAAGTTATACATAAAAAAGATGGCAGACTACATATATATGTAAGACAAGATAAGTATAAGGGAGAATTAAAATCTAAAAATTGGGTAGGAAGACTTTATATTGATGGAAAACAAAAAATTTCATCATCTGGAACACAAAATTTAGATGAGGCTATACCAATTTTAGAAAAATGGTTCGATGATGTACAGTCTGAAAGTGAAAAACTAAAAAAACTTACCGAAGAAGCACAAAAAAACCTGGCATCAACTCAAGAACAACCTACAGCAACAACAAGTGCTGAAGAAAAAATAAATCAAACTGTTTCAACAGAAACAAAGGCACAAGAGAAGACAGAAAATATTAGTCCTCAAACAACAACAAATATTAATGAGACAACGTTAAATAATAATGAAGTTGAAAAAACTGAAGAAACCGTTGATGCGGCACCAAAAAATAAAATTTCAAATATATTTGGAAAATTTAAAAATTTAAAAATAAAAAAACCATCACTAAAAGGTATTAAACTTCCAAAGTCTCCAATTAAAAATAAAGATAATCCATTCAGTAAGGTTGTTGATTTTTTTAAATCTAAAATTGGAAAATCTTCAATTCAAGGTGAAGAAGTTATTGGTGTTGAACTAACTAACAAAGAAATAAGGTTAGCTCAAATAAATTCCAATAAATCAAATCAATGGGTATTAGAAAAATTTTATACACATCCAATAGATCTACCTGACGAAACTAGCGTCTTAGATAATGCTGAAAAGGTAACAACAGAATTGAATTTAGCAATACAAAAATCAAAAGTAGATGTAAAAAACGTTGCCATTTCAATTCCCGTGACTAGTGCAATTATTAGAGTAGTCACTGCACCTTTAATGAAAGAAGAAGAGTTGCAAAAAGCAATTGAAACAAATTCTTTATGGGAAAATTTAGTGCAACTGACAGATAATTTAGATGATTATTCTATCTTTCATCAAGTGATCAATAGAAATGAAAAAGATAATACAATGGATATTTTATTTGTTGCATCTAAACTGGCGGATATAAATAGTTATGTTGCGATTGTAAAAAGTAGTGGTCTAAATCCAGTAATCATTGACGTAAAGTGTTTTGCATTAAAATCTGCTGTTGATCAAATCAATCAAATATCGAACAAAACTGAGGATGCAAATTTGACTGCAGTTTTAGAATTTGGTTTGGACGAAAACTATTTAATGATTTTATATGATAATAACCCAATAATTACTGATATTTTTCTAAGAGGCCAAGATAGAAAAATTTTATTAGAGTCTCAAGATGCTCAAGAAAAAGAAGCATTAGTTAGAAGATATGTTACACAAGTTAAACAAGCTGTTCAAGATTTTGAAACAAAATATGAAAAAAGAATAAGAAACATCAAAGTTGTTTCAGATTTAAAAAATGTTGAAGAATATTTATCTTTCTTCAGACAATCTTTAATGAATGTCGGATTTAATTTATTTGACCCAATTGAAGGTTTGCAGATCCCACAACAAATTAATGAGAGAGTGAGTTTAGAAAATAGATCTTACTTTACAACATCTATTGGTTTAGCTTTTAGAAAGCTTGACGTATTTGGATACTACAAATTTGTAACTGCTGCAAAAAATATCAATTTGCTTCCAAACAGAAAAAGCATGTTCCAACAAAAGAAAATGAAAGCGATTTCAAGTTTTGCATTTAAGGGCTTAGCTGGAGGTATAGCTGCAGTCTATCTACTGTTATTTGCTTTATCTTTTTGGAATATTTATTCATATAACAAAAAACTAGAAAATTATGCTGAAGTTAAAAAAACTCATCAAGTAAAGACTGGAGAACTTAAAAAAGTATCTAAAGAATTAAGATTAATGGAAACTACTTTACAATTAAGTAACTCCTTAAAATCTAATAAAGTTTTAACATATAGAATATTAGCTCAAGTTGCATCTAGCGTACCAACTAGACTAAGATTTGATAAAGTGGATTACAATGGATCAAATCTTTTAACTATACAAGGTGTAGCTGCAAGCGACCAAGATATTTTAAAATTTATAGAAAATTTAGGTAAACAGTCTCTTGTTGAGCAAGCTTCGTTATCTTCAATGAGAATGCCTGGTAGATCTCGAAGTGGCGTGACAATGAAAGGATTTAGAGTTTTTGTAAAAATTAAGAGGACATAATTATGAATTTTAATATTGATTTGAAAAGTATTGATTTAAAAAATATTTCTTTAGAAGACATACAAGCTAAACTTAAAAATGTTGAAAAGAAAACTTGGATTAAAATTGGCTCTGTTGTCGGAGCTGTAGTTTTATTTTTAATTATTTTCTACGGTGTTTTAAACCCAATTGTAGAAAAAAAGAAAGTTCAACTCGATGATATGAATTTAAAGATGAAAGAAACGGAAGAAATCAATAAGAATATTGTAATTGCGAAAAAGAAAATTAAAAAAATTAGACCACAATACGAACAGTACTCTACATTATTTCACTCAAAAGCAGAGGTTGAGGGCCTTTATCAAACTTTGAGTGTGTATGCAGGAAAAAACAATCTAATAATTTCTAAGATTGAAAAGAAGGATATTAAAGCAACATCTAAAGCAGAGGCAATCGCAAAGGCATCCGGAAAGAAAAAGGGCAAAAAAGGGAGTGATGTAAAGAAAAAGGAAAATATTGCATATTATAAGATACCTGTGGATTTTGAGATAACAGGTAACTTTTTAGGCTATATCAAGTTCAAACGAGAGGTATCTCTATCTCGAAAAATGTTAAATTTTGACAAAGAGTCAATACAAGTGTTAAAAGGAGGTGATACAACCGGAGCGATAAAAGTAAATGGCACATTAACAATAGTAGGATTAGCAGATGAATTTTTTTAAAATTATACTAATTACTATTTTTCTGATTTTTTCAGCTTATAGCGTTCAAGCGGACAATCATGATCAACAGCAAAACATTGTTGATAAAGCTAAAGAGATAAATCAAAAAGTTAAAAAACAACAAGCATTAAAAGAAGCAGGTATAAAATCAGAAGTTGGTGAAGAGCCATTGCCTTTGAATGATCCTTTCGTTGGCGATGGATCATTAGGTGGATCTAGTGGAGGAGTTAAAGTAATTGCAGAGACTGAAGAGGAAAAAAGAAATTTAAGTGTATTTAATTTTAAATTAGTTGGAATAATTGAAGGAACTGATGAAAGTTATGCATCTATAATAGATGAGAGTGGTGAGATTATAACATTAGCTGCTTATGAGGAAATAGCACCTGGTGTTTCTCTTGTTGGAATAAGCTCAAAAGAGATCGTTTTTGATAGAGAAGGTGGATCTCAAGTGGTTATTAATTTTAAAAATCAAATTATTGAGAGAGACAACTAATGATTAAAAATTATTTAAAAACAATTTTGAGTTTAATTATTTTGGTCTTGTTTGTTTCAGGTTGTACTACTACAGGTAAAAAAGGATCTAAAGGATTTAAACATGATACCCCATTGATAAAAACTGATGTAAAAAAAATGGGTAAAGCTGAATTAGAAAAAATGGCTGAGATGGGTCCTGTGCCAGTAGAAGCCGATGTTGTAAAGCTCAAAAAAAGAAAAAAAATATCTTCTGTAAAAGAAAAAAATTATTTATTGATCCCTGATGAATATCCAACTCTTAAACAAAATGTAAGTTTCAGATTCCAAAATATGGATTATGCTGAAGTCATGACGTTGATGGCTAAGATTGGTGGCGTTAATATTTTAGTTGGAGATGATGTTGCAGGAGCAATTTCTGCAGAGTTAGATAATGTTCCGTGGGATAAAGCCTTTAATGCGTTATTAGATATGAAAAATTATGCAGCTGACATTGATGTAGCAAGTAATATAATTAGAGTTGCTACACCCGCAACTTTAACTTCTCAAGAAAGCTATAAATCTGCAAGAGCACAGGCTGTTAAAAAAAAGGTAGAGCTTGAAGATTCAGTTGAACCAATAATTTCAGAAATATTTAGACTCTATTATATTTCCCCAGCTGAAGCTAAAGCAACAATAACTGAATTGTTTACTGCAACAGGTGCAGCAGGATCTTTTATTCCTATCCAAGTTACAGAAGAAAAAACCACAAGATCAATAATAGTCAGAGGGAAGGAAAAAGATTTAGATGTTGTAGATAAAGTAATTAGAGAGATAGATGTTAGAACTAAGCAAGTTTTAATGGAGGTATTCATTGTTGAGGCAACTTCAAGTTTTGAACGTGAACTTGGAGCTAGACTAGGTGCAGCTTATTCGAGAAAAGGAGTTAGAGCTGGAGGTCAACAAGATGGAAGTACTGTTCTAGCGCCATCCGGTGCTAATTCTAGAATAGGTGACGATACAACAGTTGGAAATGATACATTATTTAATTTTCCTGCCGCAGCAGCAACAAGTGGAATTGGAGTTCTTAGAAAAACTGGATCAGCTGTTTTAAAAGTAGAACTTGAGGCTCTAGAGTCTCAAGGCTTATCTAAAACAATATCTAATCCAAAGCTTTTTTCTTTAGATAATCAAACAGCAACAATTAAACAAGGTGAGCAAATTCCAGTATCAGGAGGAGAAGGTGCAGATACTTATAAAGATGCAGCATTAGTAATGACTGTAACACCTAGTATAATCGGAGATGGAAATGTTTTGTTAGATGTTAAAGTAAATAATGACTCACCAAATAGACAAAATGCAGGTAGTGTAGCGATTAATACTATGGAAATTAACACTAAATTATTGGTGGCAGATGGAGATATTGTTGTTATTGGTGGGATTAAGAAAAACACAGTTGGAGACAGTAAATCGGGCATTCCAGGGGTCTCAAATGTTCCAGTTATAGGAAAAATGTTTAAAGGAACAAGTAAATCAGATACACTAAATGAGTTATTGGTATTTATAGCACCAAGAATTTTGTAGAATTATGCTTAAGATAAGTAGAGAAAGTGAAATCAATTTAATCAATGTATTAATTGATAATGATGTTATTTCTGGAAAAGATTTAATCAATATTAAAAAAACTAGTACAGAGGGTAATAAATCTCAAATCGAAGCAGTCTTTGATCTGAAGCTAACCGATGAAAAGAGAATTCTTGATATTTTAGTTAAAGAGCAAAATTTAGAAATTATTGATTTAGCCAAAGTTGAAATTTCTGAGGATATAAAAACTGTTCTTCCATCTAATTATATAAAAGTAAACTTCGTTGCACCGTTTAAAATTGATGGCAAGACTCTTCACATAGCTATACCAGATAGTTCAAAACTAACATTAATGAGAAATCTAAAAGCTATCACAAAAAAAAACATTGAATTACATGCAGCCCCATTAACACAGATTTCCGAATTCATTGAAAGAATTTCAAATGAAAGTGGCGAAGTTACAGCCGCAACTATAAGAAAAGAAAATAAAGAGAAACAAAAAACTTTTGACTCTGATCTTGGAGAAGCTGGTGAAGTTTTAGAAAAACCACCAGAGGAAGATATAGAAGCAATAGAAAATGAGTCTGAGGTTATCAAATTTAGTACTGCAGTTGTTGCGGACGCTATCAAAAATGGAGTGAGTGATATTCACATCGAGCCATATAGATTTTCTTCAAGAGTAAGATACAGGCTTGATGGAATGCTTCAAGAACAAGAACAATATAGAAAATTTTTACATGATAATTATGGAGCTGTAGTTACTCGTTTTAAAATTATGGGTAAACTTGATATTGCAGAAAGAAGATTGCCTCAGGACGGAGCAATTAATTTTAAAATTGAAGGTAAAGTGGTTGACCTTCGTCTTTCAATTTTGCCAACAGCAAATAATGAAAGAATAGTTATGCGGGTATTAAACAAAGATGCGGGAGATATTACACTTGAGCAATTAAATTTTGAGGATCAAGATTTAAAAAGTTTAAGAAAATCTATTCATTCAACCCAAGGTCTTATTCTTGTTACTGGTCCGACTGGATCTGGTAAATCAACAACACTTTACAGTATTTTAAAAGAAGTAAGTAAACCACATTTAAATATTTTAACTGCAGAAGATCCTGTTGAATATGAACTAGATGGAGTTGGTCAAGTTCAAATCAAAGATGATATTGGCTTAACATTTGCCTCAGCGCTGAGATCATTTTTAAGACAAGACCCAGAAATAATTCTAGTTGGAGAGATGCGGGACAAAGAGACTGTTGATATAGGTCTTAAAGCTGCACTAACAGGTCACTTAGTTTTTAGCACATTGCACACAAATGATGCACCCAGCACTATTACTAGATTACAAAATATGGGAACACCTGATTATTTAATTAGTGCTGCATGTCAATTAGTTGTCGCTCAAAGACTTGCAAGAAAAAATTGCAAAGAATGTAAAGTTCCAGACGATGATGTAAATCCAAAAGTTTTACAAGATTTAGGTTTTTCAGCTGAACAAGCAACAAGAGTGAAAGCTATTAAAGGCAAAGGTTGCGCTAAGTGTAGCGATACCGGTTACAAAGGAAGACAAGGTATTTATGAAATATTAGTGGTATCAAAACCACTTAAAGAAGCAATTTTAAGAAAAGCAACTACACCAGAATTAAGAGAGATTGCGATCAAAGAAGGTTTCCAAACTATGCAAGATATGGGTAGACGTTTGATTGCAGCAGGTGAATTAAATTTTAGAGAGTATGAAAGAGTGCTCTCTAATGAATAGATAGAATTTCTTATGGAAGCTTTTGCTTACAAAGGTATTTCAGATGGCAAATATGTTGAAGGCGATATTGAAGCCTTAAACCTAGATGAAGCGTCCCATAAACTTAAAGAACAAAAAATAATCATTACCAATTTAGTTAGAACTTCAAAAAAAAAGAAGGAAACTAAGGAGAAAAAAGAGAAAAAAAAATCCTCTTTATTTGGTAAGAAAAAAGCCAAAGTCGAGGACGTCCTTATATTTTCAAAGCAATTTGCTACCATGGTTAAGGCCGGATTGCCGATTTTACAGGTTTTAGCAATGTTAAGAGATCAATTAGAAAGTCCAGCCATGAGAGATGTAGTTGAGGACATTAGAAAAAGTTTAGAAGGCGGAGTTACTCTCTCAACTTGTTTTAATAAATATCCAGAACTTTTTGACAATGTGTATGTCAACTTAATAAAAGCTGGAGAGGCTAGCGGTAAGCTTGATGTATTTTTATTAAAAATTGTTGAGTCTTTAGAAAAAAAAGAGGGAATTAAGAAGAAAATCAAGTCAGCTTTAATGTATCCAAGCATTATGTTTACAGTAGCAATAACAGTCAGTGTATTCATGCTTATAAAAGTTGTTCCAGTTTTTGCAAAAATGTATGATGGTATGGGGATTGAATTACCTGGTTCAACCGCAGCAATTATGGGAATGAGTGATTTTTTAAGAGGTACTGGTGGTCAATTAATGTTATTGTTTTTAATAATATTCTTTATTGTATTTAGATATCTAACAACAAAGAACGAAAAAATTAAATATTTATGGCATAAACAAGTTCTTAAACTTCCGATCTTTGGTGATATGATTTTAAAATCGATGTTGGCAAGAATTTCTTTGATCATGGGAAATTTAAGTGCAGCCGGCGTTAATTTATTAGAAAGTTTAGAGATTGCAAAATCTGTAAGTAACAATGTTGTGGTGCTGGAGTCTTTAGAAAATGTTAAAAAAGGAGTTTTTTCAGGGGACACTTTGACAAAACTTTTTTTAAAAGACAAATTATTTCCACCAACATTTAGTCAGCTTATCTCTGTTGGAGAGCAAACAGGTCAATTAGATGAAATGTTTGGATCGGTTGCTAAATATTATGAGTCAGAATTTGATACTGTTGTAGAAAATTTATCAAGCTTAATTGAACCGATTATGATTGTTTTCATGGGTGTTATGATCGGTGGACTTATGATTGCGATGTATTCTCCAATTTTCAACGTTGGAGCTTTGATAGGTTAATTTTTTTTAAAGCTGTTTGGTTAAAACCAAATGATTAATCCAAGGCTTCTTTCCATCTTTAAATTCTACAGCATCCATTATCTCTTGAATAAAAAAAGTTCCTAATCCTCCAGGTTTAACATTATCAATTTCTCTATGTTTCACTTTATTTGGATCGACTGGTGTTCCCATATCGTAAAAACCAATTTGCAGTTTGTTATCTTTACAACTTATTTGAACAACCATTTTGTCATCAGTTTGAGGATCATTTTTATATGCGTGTTTAACAATATTTTGTGCAGCTTCAGCAATAGCTAATACTAATTCATCTTTTAAATTTTGATCAATTTGAAGTTTTTCAAATACCTCTCGGCAAAAGGTTCTCACATCTTTTAAACTTGATGATCTGACTAAAAAATCTTTTTTTTCTGTATGGTTAGTTTGAGCTGTTTCACTCATGAAAAATTATTCCAAGTTTAATATTTGTTCTAACTTAGCCATCATGATGACTTTAAGAACTGATTTACTTACATCTTTAATAATTACTTTAGTATTTTTTTCTAATGCTTTTTGATGACTTTCAATTAAAACAGAAATACCTGATGAGTCCATGTACTGAACATTGCTTAAATTTAGGTGAACTTCTTTTCCAGCTTCAATGTGAGGAAAAATTACCTCTTTAGCTTTTTCAGTAACATCCATATCTATTTCACCATCAAGATGAATAGTTGCTATATTTCCATCCTCTGTAACTTTGTAACTCATAA
>CACDZM010000016.1 GCA_902557215.1 uncultured Pelagibacteraceae bacterium
ATCTTACAACCCCTTAACTAATGAAAATTTAAAAAAAATGGCAGAAAATATCACTAAAGTTACAAATGATATTTTGCCAGATCAAAAACTAGATTGTGTTGCCTACGGATGTACTTCAGGGACAATTGCTTCAGGATATGATTCAATTTTTGAAAAAATCAATATTGCTAAACCAAATACTAAAGTAACAACCCCAATAACCTCTGCTATCAAAGCAATTAAAGCTCTTAAGATAAATAAGCTCTCAATTTTTACACCCTATACAAATGAAATAAATAAATCTCTTATTAATTATTTTAAAAAAGAAAATGTAGAGGCAGACGAATTATTTTATTTTGATATAGAGTCAGATTTAGACATAGGCAAAGTAGATCCAGACTATTTATTTGAAGTTCTGACTAAAATAAATTTATCAAAAGATAAAGCACTATTTGTTTCATGTACAGCACTCCCAGTTTTATCAATAATTAAAGATTTAGAAAATAAATTAGGAAAAATTATTTTATCTAGTAATCAAACCTTAATTTGGGATACTTTAAAACAAATTGAATATAAAAATAAAATTGATGGGTTTGGCGAACTATTTAATTATTAATTATGCATTTCACTCAAGAGGAATATAAACAAAGACTTTTAAAAGTCCAAAAAATGATGCTGGATCAGGGCATAGAACTTCTTATTTCTCATGACACAAATAATATAAATTACCTAACTGGCTACGATGCGTGGTCTTTTTACTATGCACAGTGTGCAATAGTTCATGTAAATGCTGATCAGCCTATATGTTTTGTCCGAGATCAAGATGCGGGCGGTGCTTATCTCAAAACCTATTTAAAAAAAGAAAATATTATTGTTTATGATGAAGACTATATCCATACTTGGCCAAAGCATCCATATGATTATTTAGTAAAAATTATTAAAGATAAAAAATGGGATAAATTATCAATCGGTCTAGAAATGGATGCACATTATTTTACAGCATTTTGTTATGAAAAAATCAAACAAGGATTGCCAAATGCAAAAATAAAGGACTCAGAAAGATTAGTTAATTGGGCAAGACTGATTAAATCGGACAATGAAATAAAACTTATGAAACGTGCCGCTAAAATTTCTGAGATCGGAATGAAAACAGCATACAATGTAATCAAACCTGGGGTAAGACAATGCGATGCTGTGGGTGAAATTCAAAAAGCTCTTTTCTTTGGTACCTCAGAATATGGAGGCGAATATTCAAGTATTGCAACATTATTACCCACTGGAAAAGGAACCTCTGCCTCACATTTAACAGCCACTGAAGAAAAATTTGTAAATGGTGAAGCAACAATTATTGAACTTTCTGGAGTATACAAAAGATATCACGCACCAATGGCAAGAACTGTTTTGTTAGGTAAGCCTGATCAAATAAAAATTGACACGATGAAAAAAACTATAGAGGCACTTAATGCAGGTATAAATGCCACTAAGCCAGGAAATACAGCTAATGATGTGGCCCAAGCTTTTTGGAAAGTGTTAGATAAATATGGAATAGAAAAAAGATCAAGGACTGGATATTCAATAGGTATCGGTTATCCACCAGATTGGGGGGAGCACACATTAAATATTTATAAAGGAGATATGACTGTTTTAAAACCAAATGTTTGTTTTCATATGATTGCAGTTATGCAATTTGGCGATTGGGGCGTTGAAGCTTCAGAAGCAATAAGAGTTACTGACAAAGGAGCAGAATTATTTTGTAATATGTCAAAAGAACTTCACGTCAAAAGCTAATTATTTAAGGTTGATATTTATAGTCACAAATGTTTTATAGTTATTTTATTTATGTCAATTAATAAAGAATTTGTTAAATTCGATAAAGTAGATAAAAGTTACGACGGTAAAGTTTTAGTTGTCAAAGATTTACAATTAGACATCGCTGAGGGTGAGTTTATTACAATGCTAGGTCCTTCAGGATCAGGTAAAACTACATGTTTAATGATGTTGGCTGGCTTTGAAACACCAACTAATGGAGAAATATATTTAGATGGAAATGCTATTTCCAGTATTCCACCACACAAAAGAGGTATAGGGATGGTTTTTCAAAATTATGCATTATTTCCACACATGACTGTTTATGAAAATTTAGCTTTTCCTCTTAGAGTAAGAAAAATTCCAAAAGATGAATCAGATAAAAAAATTGATAAAGCTCTATCGATGGTATCTTTACAAGGATTTGCTCAAAGAATGCCTGGACAATTGTCAGGTGGACAACAACAAAGAGTAGCTGTAGCAAGATCATTGGTTTTTGATCCACAACTTGTTTTAATGGATGAACCACTTGGAGCTTTAGATAAAAATTTGAGAGAAAGCATGCAATATGAAATTAAACATATTCATGAAAGCATTGGAGTGACCGTTGTTTATGTAACACATGATCAAAGCGAAGCATTAACTATGTCAAACCGAATTGCAGTTTTTAATGATGGAAAAGTTCAACAACTTTCTAGTCCTGATGAATTATATGAAAAACCAGTAAATTCTTTTGTTGCAGAGTTTATTGGAGAGAATAATACTTTTGCGGGCGAAGTCTCTGATATTTCTGGTGGAAAATGCAAAGTCAAGTTAGCTAACGCAGATATATTAGCAAATCCTATATCAGTTAAAGGCAAAGGAGAAAGAACAACAGTTTCAATTAGACCTGAGAGAGCATTAATTAATCCAATTGATAAAATGGATAATATTCATAAAGGAAAAATCGAAGAAGTTATTTATCACGGAGATCACACGAGAGTAAGAATTAATTTATTAGGAAATTCTGAATTTATTTTAAAGGTTCCCAACAGTTCTTCCAACTTAGATATTAAGTTAGGAAATGAAATTAAGATAGGTTGGAACAGCGATGACGCTAGAGCCTTAGACCCAAAATAAACACTCTATATACCTTCATTTAGCAAGTAAAAAAGGGCTGTTGACTCTCTTTATCGATCTTGTTGTAATCTACTTTTATAAAAAAACGTTTAAACGGAGGAAAAATGAAAAAAATTAGTAAATTATTACTAGCCCTTTCTTTTGTATTTTCTTTAACTACTTCAGCGTTCGCAGTAACTGTAGCGTCTTGGGGTGGAGCTTATACTGAAAGTCAAAAGTTAGGTTATGGTGATCCTACTGCCAAAAAACTAGGTATTCCGATCAATTGGGTCGACTACTCAGGTGGATTATCAGAAATTAAAGCACAGAAAGAAGCTGGCAAAATTACGTGGGATATAATGGACGTATTTGCAATGGATACTATCAATGGCTGTGATGAAGGATTATTTGTTAAATTTGATTTTGATAAAGACTTCCCACCAGCACCAGATGGAACTCCAGCAAGTAAAGATTTCTTTACTGGAATGCCAAGTGAATGTGCTGTAGGAAATATTTTATATTCTTGGAACTATGCTTATAACTCAGACAATGTTAAAGGCACTCCAAAAACTATTAAAGATTTCTTTAACACAAAAAAATTTCCTGGAAAAAGAGCTATCTACAAAGGCGCTCTAACAAATTTAGAGATTGCATTAGCTGCAGATGGTATCAAGCCAGGTAAAGGTGGAGCAAAAATCTATAAAGCTTTAAATACTGACAAAGGTGTTCAAAGAGCTATGGATAAGATCAAAAAACTTTGCACAGACCCACAAGGTGGATGTGTATTTTGGTCAGCAGGTGCTCAACCACCAGAATTGCTAATGAGCGGTGAAGTTGTTATGGCAACTGGCTGGAATGGTAGATTCTTTAACGCTGCAGTTGGAGAAGGTGCTCCAATTGTTCAAGTTTGGGACGCACAAGGTCTTGACTATGAATACTTTGTATTAGTTAAAGGTTCACCAAATGAAGCTGATGCTAAAAAAGCTTTAGCAGAGATGACAAGTACAGAAGGTTTAGCTGGAAGTGCGAAATATATCGCGTACGCGCCTTGGAGAAAATCATCAATCGCAGTAATGGAAAAAGGAGAGCCATGGTACAAAGATGGTAAGACAAACATGGTACCTAATATGCCAACTGCGCCAGCGAACACTAAAAATTACTTCTTAGTAGATCCACTTTACTGGGCTGATAACGGAACAGAACTTGGTGAAAAATGGGAAGCAATGAAAGCAGGATTTTAATTTTAAGTTTTAAAGATTAAAATTTTATATTATATTGAGAGGGCGGTTATTATTAACCGCCCTTTTTATTTATGAGCTCAGAAACAAAACAAATTTTAACAACTGATGGAATTCCTTTAGAGGTAAGTCTTAAAAAAGCAGAAAAGAAAAATAAGATTAAAGCTTTTTTACTTGTTGCTCCATTATTGTTGTTCATAATCATTACGTATGTATTTCCAATAGGAGATATGCTTATGAGAAGTGTTGATGATAAAATGGTCACAGAAATGCTTCCTAAAACTTTTAAGTCAATGGAAAAATGGGATGGAGAAGACCTTCCACCTGAAGAAGTATTTGAGGCTTTTTATTTTGATTTCCAAAAATTAATTGAAGAGGAAAGAGAAGGAAAATTATCAACCCAACTTAATTATACAAAAAATGGATTTAAAAGTATTATCAAAAAGTTAAGACGAAAGTCTAAATCTTTTGAGGAAGGAAATTACAAAGAACAAATCATGTCTGTTCATCGAAGATGGGCTGATGTTGAATATTGGAGGGCAATTAAAAGAAGAGCACCTGCATATACGTATCAAAAATATTTAAAAGGAGTTGATATGTACGAAAATGAAAAGGGAGAAATAATTAATGTACCTGAGGATAGAAGAGTTCACAGAATTTTATGGCTAAGAACTTTAGAAATTGCTTTTTTTGTTACTGTGTTTTGTTTCTTGATGGCTTATCCAATAGCACATTTACTTGCAACATTGCCAATGAAGTACAGTAATTTATTGATGATTTGTGTCTTACTTCCTTTTTGGACATCCTTACTTGTAAGAACAGCCAGTTGGATGATCCTTTTACAACAGCAAGGTATAGTCAATGATTTCTTTGTCATGATTGGACTAGTAAGCGATGATAACAGACTAGAAATGATGTTTAATAAAACTGGTAGTTACGTTGCAATGACCCAAATATTACTGCCTTTTATGGTGCTTCCACTTTACAGTGTGATGAAAACAATCTCCCCAAGTTTAATGAGAGCTGGTAAGTCATTAGGCGGAACCCCCTTTGTGGCTTTTTGGAAGGTCTATTTTCCTTTGACAATCCCAGGTATCGGAGCTGGATGTTTATTAGTTTTCATTTTAGCAATAGGTTATTACATTACTCCTGCTTTAGTTGGCGGAGCCTCAGGAACATTGATAAGTAACCAGATAGCATTTCATATGAAAAGTACTCTCGATTGGAGCTTTGCTTCAGCAATGGGACTAATGTTGCTTAGTGGAGTATTAGTCATTTACTGGCTCTACAATAAATTAGTTGGAATAGATAATATTAAATTAGGATAAATAAAATGGCTTTACCCAAATATACAGAACCACATTATAGAATTTGGCACTATGTTTATTTGACAATTTGTGCAGCAGTATTCTTTTTTCTTGTTGCACCATTGTTTGTTATTTTTCCATTATCTTTTAATGCTGAGGAATTTTTAGTTTTTTCAGATGGAATGAAACGTCTTGATCCTGATGCATTTTCTTTGAGATGGTATCAAGATATGATTTATGGGACTAAAAACCCTTGGGGATTAGCTGCAAAAAATAGTTTTATAATTGCTATCTTTGCAACAATAGGTTCAGTAATTCTTGGAACAGTAGCAGCTTTAGGTTTGAGTAGTAGACATATGCCGTATAAAGGTTTAATCATGGCAGTATTAATCTCACCAATGATAGTTCCTTTAATTATTTCAGGTGTAGCGATATTTTTCTTTATGGCTAAAGTTGGATTAGCAGCCACACACACAGGAATAGTTCTTGCGCATATTATTTTGGGGACACCATTTGTTGTTATTACAGTAACCGCAACTCTTTCAGGATTTGATCATAGCGTGACAAGAGCAGCTGCTAGTTTGGGCAGTGATCCTGTAAATACATTTATGAAAATAACTTTACCACTTATTTTGCCTGGAGTAATATCTGGAGGATTGTTTGCATTTGTTACTTCATTTGATGAGGTAGTGGTTGTTTTATTTTTAGCTGGATTAGAAAACACAACCATTCCAATTCAAATGTGGACGGGTTTAAGAGAGCAATTAAGCCCAACGATTCTTGCTGTTGCGACTTGTCTAATTATATTATCAACATTAATATTAGTGACCGCTGAACTTTTAAGACGAAGATCTGAAAGGCTCAGAGGTATAAATCGATAAAATATCATTACATGAATATAAAAAATGTTGTTGTGATTGGTTCGGGTACAATGGGAAGTGGTATTGCGGCTCACTTATGTAATGCAAATATTCCAGTTACATTATTAGATTTAAAAACTGAGATTAGTGAGAAAGCTAGGGAAAGAATTCATAAATCAAGACCGCCTTTATTAATTGATAAATCAAAAATAAATAATATTAAAATTGGAAATATATCTGATAATTTTGATGTAGTTAAGGAAGCTGACTGGATAGTTGAAGCAGTTGTTGAAAGAATTGATGTAAAACATCAAATTTATGAAAAAATATTTAAGTCAAGAAAAGTAGGTGCAATTGTTTCATCTAATACATCCTCAATACCTATTAAAGTTTTATCTCAAAATTTATCGGATACAGAAAAAAAAGATTTCTGTATAACTCATTTTTTTAATCCCGTCAGATATATGGGTCTATTAGAAATTGTAAAAAATGAGAACACTGATTTAAATAAGATTAATCAATTAAAAGAATTTTGTGAAATTGAGCTTGGTAAAGGTGCTATTGTTTGCAATGATACACCGGGATTTTTAGGAAATAGAGTAGGGGTTTATGCTATGCAAATAGCAATGACTGAAGCCTTTAAGATGAAGCTTTCAGTCGAAGAGGCAGATGCGATTTTTGGAAGACCAATGGGTATCCCAAAGACAGGTGTTTTTGGTCTTTATGATTTAATTGGGATTGATTTAATGGCTGACGTTTTAAAAAGCTTTATTAAAGAATTACCTAAAACCGATGAATTTCATGAGGTAGCAAAAGAAATTCCATTAGTAAAAAAATTAATTGAAACTGGTTACACTGGAAGAAAAGGTAAAGGTGGCTTTTACAGAATAAATAAATCTGGAGCAACCAAAGTGATGGAAGCAATTAATCTTGAAACAGGTGATTACTCGCCTAGTAAAAAGATTGATATAAAATCTGATAAAGTAGACCTAAGTGGACTAATAAATAGAAAAGATAAATATGGTGAATATGCATGGTCAGTAATTTCAAAAATTATAAAATACGCATCATCGCTAGTTCCTGGAATTACGAACCAATTTAATGACATTGATGAAGCAATGAGGCTTGGTTTCAACTGGGCTAAGGGACCATTTGAAATGTTAGAGGAAATTGGTGTTAAAAATTTTTTTAATAAATTAGACGATTTTAGTGGGAACAATTTTTTAGAGGAATTGAATAAAAGTAAAAATGAAAATTTTTATGGTGAAAGACAAAAATATACTAACATTGAAACTTTAGGTAAAGTTAAAAAAACTGCTGTAAGATTAGATGGCAATGACTCTGCAAAAATTTTTAGATTCAATGATTATAATATTGTGGAATTTACCACTAAAGCCAATGCTTTAGATTATAACTCAATGGATGCTCTTAAAAAAGCAACAGATAAACCATTAATAATTATAAATGAAAGTATGCAATTTTCAGCAGGAGTAAATTTAACTTATACGATGCAATTTGCAGAAAAAAATGATTTTAAATCAATAGAAAAATTTATTAAATATTTTCAAGAAACCTGTAAACACCTAAAGTATTCTAAATATCCAGTCATTTCTGCGCCATCAGGTTTAACCCTTGGAGGGGGTTTTGAGGTAATGGTTCAAAGTAATTTTGTTGCATCTCATACTAATATAGTTGTAGGACTGGTTGAGACTATTGTTGGATTAATTCCAGCAGGTGGAGGCTGTAAAGAAATGTTAGGAAGATGGCTAGAAACTGAAGAGGCAAAAAAAGATCCAAATTTTGCACCACTTAAAGTGTTTGATATCATTGGCTATGGTAAAACAGCAACTTCCCCTGTAGAAGCTGAACCATTAAAATATTTAAGACCTAGCGATAAAAAAATAATGAATAGAAACAGTTTATTGGAAGTTTCAAAAAAAATTCTTAGTGAAAATAAAAATTTTACAGCTCCTGAGCAGCTAAAATTTAAGCTCCCTGGAGAGAGTGTTAGAGGTGAAATGAACAAGATCATTGAAAAACTTTATAATGAAAAAATAATTTTAGACCATGGTGTTGAAGTTGCAAAAGAATTAGCTAATGTTTTAAGTGGTGGAGACACAACAATTGATAAGACGTTATCTGAAGATGATTTATTTAAGTTAGAATTAGATTCATTTATGAAATTAATTGAAACAAAAAAAACACAAGACAGAATAAAACATACCTTAGCAACAGGTAAGCCATTAGTTAACTAACATTCTAAGAGAATTTATAAAATCAGGCCTTAAAACATACTGTGATTTATTTAAATATTTAATTTTTTTTAATGCCTCAATATTATAGACAACCCTACCTATTGGAGTGTATTCAGTTTCGTATAATGGCTCATCCCTCAAAATAATAAAAAACTGACTATCTTCTGTATTATAATTTTTTGATCTAGCTAATCCAACACTCCCCGCTTTAAAATCAAATGGAGTATCTATCTCTGAATTAATTGTTCCTAACCCAGAGTTTCCAGTGCCAATCTTTGCATAATTTAAATTTCCTTTTTTTCCAAATTCTAAATCGCCTGCCTGAACGAGTGTATCTTTGATTACTCTATGAAAAGCAGAATTGTCATACGCTTTGGATTTGACTAATCTCTTAAATCTTTTGACAGCATTTGGTGAAATTTGAGGATAGAGTTCAATTATCACATTTCCACAGGGAACATTTAAGATTGCAATATTCTTAGGATTTTCAAAGATTAATTTACTCGGATCATAATCTTTAATAAATAAACACTTATTTTTAATCAGGTAGAAAGATCCAAAAGAAAATATTGCTAGAGATAATAAAAATACTAAGATTATTTTCTCGGACTTTGATGCTTTTATCTTTTTTATCATAAAATAAAATTTGGATCAATTTTCAATAAATTTTTTCTAATAAAATTTATTTTGCTTTCTAAGATTGAATCCTGATTTTTTAAACTAGTTCCAATCATCAAGTGTGAAAAAACCTCTGCCATGTCTTCTGAAGCGGTGGATTGCGAATATTCAGAAAAAAATCCTTTCGTATTACTATAAGTATCTAAGCCTAATTTATCAGTGCAAGTTGAGCATTCAGCATACTCAAAATTATTTAAATTGAATTTAGACCATGCTGTTTGGTTAAATATATCTTTAAAACTATCATTTATA
>CACDZM010000017.1 GCA_902557215.1 uncultured Pelagibacteraceae bacterium
CGAAGATTATTGGAAAAAAGAAAATCAGATTAACACTTCTATTAAATTACCTTTAGCAATCGCAATTGATATTTTGGATGATAAAAAAATTGAAGATTTTGAGAAAATAGTTAGAGAATTTGATTTGGTTTCCTCATTTCAAGTTTCAAAATTAGATAATATTAATATTTATTACAATGTAATTTTTAATGGTACTCCCCAGGCATTTATCCTTGAAATGCAAAGGTTAGGCTATAGTTTAGATGTTAGAAATAAAACTTGGATTTTAAAATGAACAGTCTCAATCAACTAATACTAAGTTTTGACTATGAACAAAATTTTAAAAATTTAGATTTTTATGTTTCTAGAAGTAATGCCCATGTTTATAATTTAATAAATGATTGGTCGATACGAAATGAAAAATTTTTAAATATTATTGGAGAAAAATTTTGCGGGAAATCTCATCTAATAAATATTTTTTTAGAAAAAAATAAAGGTTTAAAGATAATGTCAGATGAGTTGAGTAATAATTTTTTGAAAGATGTTAAATTATATCAAAATATAATTTTAGAAGATTTAACCTCTAACGTAAATGAGAAGTTGTTTTATAGTTTAATAAATATTATAGAGGCTGAAAATAAAAACTTATTAGTTACCTCTGAGGTTTCTATTGTTAATTTAAACTTTAAACTTTCTGATTTAAAATCAAGATCAAGAAATTTCACACTTACAAGTATTGAAAACCCAGATGACGATTTGATGTTTGCTTTAATTCTGAAAAATTTATCAGATAGGCAAATATCTATTGATAAAAAATTAATTGATTACATAATAAATCGAATACATAGATCTTATAGTAATATATCGGATTTCATATATAAAATTGACCAATTGAGTTTAAAAAAAAAAAAATCTATTGATTTTAAAATTATTAAAGAGGCACTTGGAGATTAATTGAATAGGTATAGAAGTCATAATTGTAATGAGTTAAGGAAAAAAGATGTCGGTAATGACGTTTTATTATCAGGCTGGATTAATAAAAAACGTGATCACGGGAATTTACTTTTTATTGATTTAAGAGATAATTATGGCATTACTCAATGTATAATTGACAAAAAGAATACTCAATTTAATGATCTAGAGAAAGTACAATTAGAAACGGTAATAAAAATAAATGGTGAAGTTGTTAATAGATCAACAGAAACAATTAATAAAGAGATCGATACTGGTGAAATCGAAGTTTCTATTAAAAGTTATGAAATTCTGGGTACGTGTAAAGAGTTACCATTACCAGTTTTTAGTGACCAAGAATATTCAGAGGAAATACGACTAAAATACCGTTTTTTAGATTTAAGAAGAAAAAAAATTCATGAAAATATTTTATTGAGATCAAAGGTGATTTCATTCATAAGAAATGAAATGATCAAAATGGGGTTTTTAGAATTTCAAACACCTATTTTAACCTCATCTAGTCCGGAAGGAGCAAGAGATTTTCTTGTACCTAGTAGATTAAATCCTGGAAAGTTTTATGCTCTTCCTCAAGCACCACAACAATTTAAGCAATTAATAATGGTGTCTGGTTTTGATAAATATTTTCAAATTGCCCCATGTTTTAGAGATGAGGACGCCCGCGCAGATCGTAGCCCTGGCGAATTTTATCAATTAGATTTAGAAATGTCATTTGTCGAACAAGAGGAAATTTTTAAGGTGGTTGAGAAATTATTACTTAATACTTTTAAAAAGTTTTCTAATAAAAAAATAATCACAGATAAGTTTCCTAAAATTTCATATTCTGATGCACTATTGAAGTATGGGACTGATAAACCTGATTTAAGAAATCCATTAATTATAAATGATATTACTGAAATTTTTAGTAGAGATGATGTGTCTTTTGATATTTTTAAAAAACTTGTAAAATCTGGTTCAAAAGTAAGATGTATTGTTACTAAAAACACGCAAGATAAACCTCGAAGCTTTTTTGATAATATTGATAAATGGGCAAAAGAACAAGGTGCTTCGGGATTAGCTTATTTTACTTTTGAAAAAGGAATTTCAGCAAAAGGACCAATAGGAAAATTTTTCTCTAGAGACGCTTTGATGGAAATAATGAAAAAAACTAATGCAAAAATAGGTGACAGTATTTTTTTAGCATGTAATAGTAAAATTGAATTAGAAAAAATTACCTCTTTAGCAAGAGATAAGATTGCCCAAGATTTAGATTTGATTGACAATAATACTTTTGCTTTCTGCTGGATAGTTGATTACCCAATGTATGAAAGAGATGTAATCAGTAAAAAAATTAAATTTAGTCACAATCCATTTTCTATGCCACAGGGAAATCTAAATGAAATAAATTTTGAAAAACCTTTAGATATTCTTGCTTATCAGTACGATATTGTTTGCAATGGTATAGAGCTTTCATCTGGAGCTATAAGAAATCATATTCCAGAGTTAATGTACAAACTTTTTTCAATTGCTGGTTATAATAAAGATGAAGTAAACAAAAAATTTAGTGGTATGATTAATGCACTGAGTTATGGAGCTCCACCACACGGGGGAATAGCTCCTGGAATTGAAAGAATAGTTATGCTTTTAGCGAACGAAAAAAATATAAGAGAAATAACAATGTTTCCAATGAATCAGAACGCGCAAGATCTGATGATGAATGCTCCATCTGAAATAAGTGAAAATCAGTTAAAAGAACTTAATTTATACTTAAATGTTAAAAAGTAATTTATTTTTTTCCTTTAAGACTAATTTTAATATCTGAAAGATCCACTAAATTTTTTTTATAATTATTTCTTACAAAACCTTTACTTGTTATGTCTTTTACGATTTTTAACAGTTGGTTTTGGCTATCTGTATTTTGATCATCTAGCATAGAATTTTCAGAGGAACCAATCGAGGGAGTGTGAGCAAGATCTTCTCTATTTTGATAAGAAATTGCTAATTCTCTAAAGATATAATCTAAAATAGAGGACGCAGTAAGAATTCTATCATTTCCATGAACTTTTCCTGAAGGTTCAAATTTAGTGCCTACATAAGCATTAATAAATTCATCTAGAGGAACTCCATATTGCAAACCTAAGGATACTGCGATTGCAAAATTATTCATCAAAGCTTTAACTAATTCTCCCTCTTTGCTTGTATCAATAAAAATTTCTCCAATTTTACCATCTTCATATTCGCCAGTATGTAAATAAACTTTATGATCTCCAATTGTAGCTTTTTGTATGTAACCTTTTCGCCTATCTGGCATACTAAATCTTTTACTACTATTTTTTTCTGTATTTCCTTTTTTTGATTTAATTATATTTTCCAAATTATTTTTCTCATTTTTTTGATTATTTTGTGAAATATTAACTTTATTGTTTAGTGTATTATTTTTAGGATCTAGATTTTTTGTCTTTCTATTATCAAGCTTAACATCTAGAACTTCAAATTTTCCATCGTCTCTTTTTTCGAGATTTTTTAGCTCTGCTTCGTTTATATCATCTAAATAATGGTTTACTTTAAAAGTACAAGTGTAATAAGTTTCAACTAGGTATTTTGCCATTTAACCTCTATTTAAAGTTTTATTTTGATTAATGATTTAAATATCTTATATACAAAATCAAATTTTAGTCTAATTTAATTTATACAATTTTAAATTGAAACGTTGTTAATTTTATATGTTGACTTTTTTAAAAAAAATTTTCACTTGGTGGAATCAGGATACCTTTGGAACAAGAGTCCAAACAATTTTTTTTGGAAAATTGAAAGGTAAAGACACTTTTGGAAACAAATATTACGAGAGTAAAAAAGGTAAAAGGTGGGTCATATATTCAGAGGAGATTGACGCATCAAAAATTCCTGTCGAATGGTACTCATGGATACATCACACTCCTAATAGTTTGCAAAATAACCAAGAGCCCAATAAACACGCTTGGCAAAAGCCCCACCAACATAATTTAACTGGCACAAAAAAAGCATATCACCCTAACAAGAATAATAATGAGACCATTAAAAAATACAAGACCTGGAAAGATTAATTTTTTTATCAATTTTTTATTTGTTTTTTTTTGTTTTACTTTTAATGCAATCTCATCAGATAAAAATGAAAATTTAAAAAAATATACTGAAATTAAAATATTAGATAAAATTAGTTCAAAAAATATTTCTTTGAAACTCACTAATGGTAAAAATTTTGAATATTCAGATTTACAAATTAAAAGTATTAAATGTAAGCACTCAGAATTTGATGATGATCCTGAAATTATTGCTTATGTTCAAGTAAGGGATTTGAGTAACAAAAAAAATGATGAAGTATATGTTTTTAATGGATGGATGTTTTCATCTAGCCCTTCTATTAATCCATTCGATCATCCTGTTTACGACATATGGTTAACTGGATGTAATTAAATAATTTTTTCATTATCAAGCCAACTAACATTAAATTCTGACTTTAAAAATTTACTATGGTTCAATAATTTTTTATGAAGTGGTATTGTTGTTTTAATGCCCTCAATAACAAATTCATCCAGAGATCTATTCATTCTTTGAATAGCTTCAATTCTATTTCTACCATGACAAATAACTTTACAAATCATACTATCGTAATATGGAGTGACTTTAAGTCCTTGAAATATTGCTCCATCCACTCTAGTCCGAAAACCAGAAGGTTGATGACACATACCTATAGTACCAGGTGAGGGTTGAAAGTTTTGACTAGGGTCTTCGGCATTAATTCTACATTCAATAGCATGACCGCGAGGGTTTATGTCATCTTGTTTAAGAGCAGTTTCTCCTGAAAACGCAATCCATATTTGTTCTTTAATAATATCAATACCGGTAACCATTTCAGTAACAGGGTGTTCAACTTGAACTCTTGTATTCATCTCTAAAAAATAAAATTTTCCGTCCTCGTAAATAAATTCAACTGTGCCTGCACCCTCATATCCTATTTTGCTAACCATATTTACAGTTTTATCAAAAAGATCTTTTCTTATTTCATCATTTAAAACTGGACTTGGTGTTTCCTCAATTAATTTTTGATGTCTTCTTTGGACTGAACAATCTCTTTCGTGTAAATGCACTGTCCTATTTTTTCCAGATAGAACTTGCACTTCAATGTGCCTTGGATTTTGAAAAAATTTTTCTATATAAACTCTGTCGTTACCAAAATATTTTTTTGCCTCAGATTTTGCTGTCAAAAAAAGAGTTTCGAATTCTTCTTCCTTATTTACAATTTTCATGCCCCTTCCTCCACCACCACCAGCGGCTTTAATTAAGACAGGAAATCCCATTTTTTTACACAAACTTTTTGCTTCAGAAATATCATTAATTCCACCCTCTGATCCCTCTATTACTGGTAAACCATTTTCTTTTGCAATTTTTTTTGCTTGAATTTTATCACCCATCATTTCTATGTGCTTTGATGATGCTCCAATAAATTTAATTTTATTTTCCTCTAAAATTTTTGCAAAATTTGCATTTTCAGATAAAAATCCATAGCCAGGATGTACTGCTTCTGCATTTGTTAAATCAACTGCTGATATTAAAGCTGGAATATTTAAGTAGCTATTTGTTGGTTGATGAGACCCAATACAAACACTCTCATCGGCTAGTTTTACATGCATACTTTCTCTATCAACATCTGAGTGGACTGCAACTGTAGAAATTCCCCATTCTTTACAAGCCCTAATTATTCTGACTGCAATTTCACCGCGGTTTGCGATTAAAATTTTTTTAAACATTATTCTAAAATTATTAATGTTTGTCCAAATTCAACAGGTTGACCATCTTGAACACATATCTCTTTAACTTTCCCATCAGCAGATGAAGGTACATGGTTCATCGTTTTCATTGCTTCAACAATCATGATGGTATCGCCTTTTTTTATTTTCTTTCCAACCTCAACAAATTTTTTTGCTCCCGGTTCAGGAGCATGATAAGCAGTACCAATTATTGGAGATGTAATTTCTATACCGTTTTTTTTTGGAATTTCATTTGAATTATTTTTGAAAATTTTATTCTGGTTAATATTTGAAGTTGGTGATTGGTTGTTTATTGAAGAATTATTTTTTGAAACTTTTATTTTTGTATCTTTTACGGTGTATTCTAATTCTGTAAGATTGAACTCGTTAAGATAATCACTTAATTCTTTAATAATTTTTTTATCGATTTTCATTACTCAAGAGCTTTTGCATTGAAATTATGGCTAAAATATAACCATCTCCACCTAGACCAAAAATTCCTCCGGTAACTATATCACTAATTAGAGATTTATGTCTAAATTCCTCCCTTTTATAAATATTTGAGATATGTAGTTCTATTATTGGTTTTTTAAACACACTTAAAGCATCTCTAATTGCAACTGAAGTATGAGTAAAGGCAGCAGCATTAATAATCATACCATCAAAATTTTTTATAGACTCTTGGATTAAATTTACTATTTCTCCTTCAATATTAGACTGAGTAAATTCGATATTAAGTCCCAATTCCTTTGACTTGTTTACACAATTTTGTTTTAATTCTTTAAAAGTGATTGACCCATATTGAGATTGTTCTCTCTCTCCTAATAGATTAATATTTGGTCCATTAATAATAATAATTTTATTATTCATTTAACACTTATATACGATGAAAAAAATAAAAAAAATAAAAATTAAAATAAATGGAAAAGAGAGGCAAATAGCTGAAAATTCAAAAATTGATAAGCTAATAAACGAATTAAAAATACCAATTAAAAAAGTTGCTATAGAATTAAATCAAACCATTTTGAATAAGAAAAAATTACATAAAATAAAACTCAAAAAAAACGATAAAATTGAAATTGTTCACTTTATTGGTGGAGGTTGAATTTAATATAATGAAAGATAAATTTATAATAGCAAAAAAAAAATTTAACTCTAGATTAATTGTTGGTACTGGTAAATATAAAAGTATGAAGGAATGTGCTAAAGCTGTTAAGTTGTCAGGAGCCGACATAGTAACAGTTGCTGTTAGAAGGGTAAATATTTTAGATAAAAAAAAACCATTGCTAATGGATTATATAAATCCAAAAAAAATTACATATTTACCTAACACAGCAGGATGTTTTAATTCCGAAGAAGCACTTAGAACATTAAGACTTGCAAGAGAGATAGGTGGATGGAAATTAGTTAAGCTAGAAGTGCTTGGTGATAAAAAAAATTTATTTCCAGAAATGATCGAAACATTAAAGTCTACAGAAATATTAGCGAAAGAAGGTTTTAAAGTTATGGTTTATTGTAATGATGATCCGTTGATGGCAAAACGATTAGAAAATGTAGGCGCTTCAGCTATTATGCCTTTGGCAGCACCTATTGGATCAGGCTTAGGTATTTTAAATTCAATTAATATTAAGATTATAAGAGGACAAACTAAATTACCTTTAATTATAGATGCAGGCTTAGGTCAAGCATCTGATGCTACAATAGCTATGGAATTAGGATGTGACGGAGTTTTGGTTAATACAGCCATAGCTAAAGCAAATAAACCATTTGATATGGCATTAGCTTTCAAAAATGCTGTATTAGCTGGAAGGCAGTCTTATCTCTCAGGTAGAATTGAAAAAAATTTGATGGGAAAACCTTCTTCACCAATAAGAGGTGTTATTTAGCTTTTTTAAAAAATTTTTTCCTCTTAAATTTTTTTTTAAATGCCTTCTTTTCTTCAAATTCAATTATATTTCCATCTTTTTTTTGTTGTTCTAAGTTTTTTAATTTTTCATAATGCTCAACTAGCTCTAAGGTTTTTTTTGATTTATTTTTAAAATCGATTATATACTCAGGTATTATTAGTTTATTGTCACTGATAATATCAATTTTAATTTTATTTTTTTTTTCGAAATAAGTTAAATCTTCGATAAAATTTTCTTTTAAAAAATTAGAAATTTTTTCACAAACTTTTAATTCTACAAATTTAGCTTTACTAAGCACTGATTTGATTTCAACAATTTTTAAAATCTTTTGAGCAAAAGATTCATCCGTCAATGAGATTTTCCATTTGATTGCACTTTCTCTAAGCCTTTGTCTTGACATTTCTAATAATCCAAAATTACTAATTCTACCAATTTGAATTCTGGCTCTATCTAATCTACACCTTTCTTTTAGTCTTCTTTCCACCAACTTTCTATTCCCATAATTTAGCATGTCTATGAAATCAATAATAATTAAACCAGATAAATCTCTTATTTTAATTTGTCTAGCTATTTCTTCAGCTGCCTCAAGATTTGTATCTAGTGCGGTACTCTCAATATTTTTTTGTTTTATAGAGCTACCAGAATTGATATCAATAGAAACTAAGGCTTCAGTTGGATTTATAACAAGATAGCCACCAGAATTTAATTTTATTTCAGAATCAAAGATTTGATTTAATTTTTGTTCGATATTCTCATTAATGAAGAGTGGTATTTTACCTCTATATTTTCTAACTTTTTTAACATGAGAGGGGATTAACATCTTGATAAATGATTGGGCCTTTTTATAACCCTCATTTCCTTCAACTATAATATTTTTAGTATTATCGTCATACATATCTCTTAAAGTTCGTTTAATTATTTCACTTTCTTGATGAATTAGTGAGGGTGCAATGGAGTTAATAGCTAAATTTTTAATTTGGTTCCATGTATTTTTTAATGTATCAAGATCATGATTAATCTCATTTTTTGTTTTATTACTTCCAGCTGTTCTAACAATAAGTCCCATTTCTTTGGGGATCTCAATTTCATTTAATATAGCTCTTATTTTTTTTCTTTCTGCAGGATTAAATATTTTTCTAGAGATACCCCCACCTTTTGGTGTGTTAGGCATGAGCACAATATACTTTCCAGCAATCGATATAAAAGTGCTTAATGCAGCCCCCCTTTTGACCACGCTCATCTTTTATTACTTGCACTAGAATTACTTGGTTAGGTTTTATAACTTCTTGAATTTTATATCTTTTAAATTTTAGTTTGTTTTCAGTCTTGCTTTCATAATTTTTTTCTTGGTCTACTTTTTGATTATCTTTGTTATCTTCCCCAACTTTATCAATTGGTTCTACAGGATCATTGGCTTCTAGCTTACCATCAGCTAAATTTTCATTATCAATAGCCTCAACTTTTTTTGACAACTCTTCTCTTATTCTTTCCTCTTCTA
>CACDZM010000018.1 GCA_902557215.1 uncultured Pelagibacteraceae bacterium
ATCTAACCAGACAATTATAAGTTTTATTTCAACCATAAATCTTTCTGAACTTAGAAGAATGGTAAAAGTTAAAGCTGATTTAGTAAGAGCTATTCCACTTCCTCCCATATCTCTAAAAAAGGGACCAGTGCCTATTTGTCCCCCAAATAAAAAAGTTAAAAATTTTTTCAATAAAATTGGATCAACTATTGAAATTAAAAATGAAAAACTATCAATTAATTTTTGGTCAACATCAGGAATGATGGCATCCTACTATGAAATATTAAATGTTATGAGTGGTTGGCTTATTAAGAAAGGCATTAAAAGGGCTGATGCGCAAAAATATATAACCACTTTATTTTTAGCTTTATCTGAAGATGCAGTCGTTAATTCAAAAAAAGAATTAAAATATCTTGTTAAAGAATCTCAAACACCAAAAGGTTTAAACGAACAAGGTTTAAAGGAAATGAATAAGAGAGGAACTTACAAGTCTATTATAAACACACTTAATAGTATTCATAAAAGATTAAACAAATAATTAATGTCAGAAAATATTTTAGAAATAAATAATCTTTCAAAATATTTTGGTGGATTGGCAGCAGTATCGGGTTGTTCTTTAAAGGTTAAAAAGGGAACTATAACCGGAATAATTGGTCCTAATGGTTCTGGAAAAACAACTTTATTTAATTTGATAGCAGGAAACTTAAAATGTTCATCTGGGAGCGTGATATTCAATAATGAAAATATTACAGATATTCCTGCATATGAATTATTTTCCAAAGGTTTACTTAGAACTTTTCAAATTGCACATGAGTTTACGAATTTATCTGTTTTAGAAAATTTAATGATGGTGCCAGGTAATCAGTCAGGAGAACAATTAATAAATGCAATATTTAAGCCTTCATTAATTTTAGAGGAGGAAAATATAATAAAACGAAAAGCAATCGAAGTCATAGAGTTTTTAAATTTAGGACATTTAAGAAATGAGTTGGCAGGAAACTTATCTGGTGGTCAAAAAAAATTACTAGAACTTGGTCGAACAATGATGGTTGATGCAAAATTAGTTTTATTAGATGAGGTTGGAGCAGGTGTAAATAGAACATTACTCAAGGATCTTGGTACAGCTATTGAAAAACTCAATAAGGAAAAAGGTTATACATTTTGTATGATTGAACATGATATGGATTTTATAGGAAGACTATGTGATCCTGTAATTGTGATGGCTGAAGGTTCAGTTTTGTTTGAAGGTTCAGTTGAGGATGCAAAAAAAGACGAAAGAGTAATCGAAAGTTATTTAGGAAGAGGATCGAAAATCAAAAATAATTAAACATGGCATTTTTTGAAGGAAATAAAATGACTGGAGGATATGGAAACGGTCCAGATATAATCAATTCATGTTCAGTCAATGTAGATAGAGGAGAAATTGTTTCTATTTTAGGTCCTAATGGTGCTGGAAAATCAACGGCGATGAAAGCTATGTTGGGTTTACTAAATTTAAAATCTGGCTCAGTAATTATTAATGGCAAAGATATTTCAAAACTTTCTCCACAAGACAGAGTAAAAGAGGGCATCTCTTTTGTTCCCCAAACAAAAAATGTTTTTGCAGGCATGACAGTGGAAGAAAATTTAGAGATGGGCGCTTTTTTAATTAACAATGAATTTAAAGACACAATTGAGGAGATATTTGACTTGTTTCCGATTCTTAAAGAAAAAAAAGATCAATTAGTTGGTGAGTTATCTGGAGGACAAAGACAACAAGTTGCATTAGGTAGAGCTCTGATGATCAAGCCTTCTGTGCTAATGTTGGATGAACCAACTGCAGGTGTATCACCTATTGTGATGGATGAATTATTTGATCACATTGTAAAAGTAAAAAAAACTAATGTAGCAATTTTAATGGTTGAACAAAATGCAAAGCAGGCATTAAACATTTCTGACAGAGGATATGTTTTAGTAACAGGCGAGAATCGTCACTCTGGTACTGGCAAAGAATTATTAGAAGATCCTAGAGTACGAAGCTCTTTTTTAGGTGGTTAATATGGATTTTATAAACGCAATTATACTTATATTGAATTATATTTTTGTTCCAGCTTTAGCGTATGGATCTCAGTTAGCACTTGGCGCGATTTTTGTTACTTTAATTTATGGAATTCTACGATTTGCAAACTTTGCTACTGGAGACATGATGTCTTTTGGAACAATGTTTGTAATTCTGTTCACTTGGTATCTTCAGTCTTATGGAATTAGTTTTGGGGTTTTACCCACAGCTCTTTTAGCAATTCCTTTTGCGATTATTTTTATGGTTAGTTACATGCTAATAATAGATAAATTTGTCTTTAAATATTACCGAACAAACAAAAGCCCTCCAGTACAATTGGCAATGGTTAGTATTGGAGTAATGTTTGTTACTCAGGCAGTAGTTCGTATAGTTATTGGACCTTCAGATAGAAGATTTTTTGATGGAGAAAAATTTTTGATTAAAGCTGGTGAATTTAAAGAAATGACAGGATTGAATGAAGGTCTTGCAATAAAATCTACTCAAGTTATCACAATTATTGTTACATTAATTTTAGTTTCAACTTTGTTTTGGTTTTTAAACAAAACTAAGACAGGAAAAAGTATGAGAGCATATTCTGATAATGAAGATTTAGCATTATTATCAGGTATCGATCCAAAAAAAATTGTCATGATAACTTGGGTCATAGCGGGTATCCTTGCTACAATTGGTGGCACTTTGTATGGTTTAGATAAAAGTTTCAAACCATTTACTTACTTTAATAATATGTTACCGATATTTGCTGCAGCTATAGTTGGTGGTATTGGTAACCCATTTGGAGCTTTTCTAGGAGGTTATGTAATTGCTTTTTCAGAAATACTTCTAACATATGCCTATAAGAAATTTTTCATGTATATATTACCGGAAAGTATGGAACCAGATGGTTTAATTCAGTTGCTTTCAACTGATTACAAATTTGCAGTATCTTTTTCAATATTGGTTATTGTCTTGCTGTATCGTCCATCTGGAATATTTAAAGGAAAAGTATTATGAGAAAAAATTTAAATGTCATTGCAGCTTACAGTATTATGATGGGATTAATTATCCTTGTGGGCATATTCCAGTCTTGGAATATTGCTCTATCGATCTTTAATCTTTGTCTAATATCAGCTGTTATGACGATGGGTGCTAATATTCAATGGGGTTATGCTGGTTTAATTAACTTTGGAATAATGGGTTTTACAGCTTTAGGTGGTTTAGCGGCAGTTTTAATTTCTGTTAACCCAGTTCAAGAGGCATGGAGTGTGGGGGGTGCTAACATTCTATTAAGTCTATTTCTCATTATTGGGATTGTTTTAGCTGTTAGATTTGTTCTCAAAAAATATCAAAAAACTAAAATTAGAAATTATGTTATTGCTGCAATAATTATTTCAGGAATTATTATTATACGATTAGTTTCTGAGCCTGGTATTGAAGCAATTGAGGAAGTAAATCCAGCAAGAACTGGATTTTTAGGTGGGCTAGGGCTTCCAATAATTTTTTCTTGGATTGTAGGCGCTTTTTTTGCAGGGGGGCTAGCTTTTGTCATAGGAAAAGTAGCGTTGGGCTTAAGAGCTGATTATTTAGCAATCGCGACATTATTGATATCAGAAATAGTGATAGCAATTATCAAACATGAAGATTGGCTTACAAGAGGTGTAAAGAATGTAATTGGTTTAAAACGACCCGCACCTTATGAGGTAAACTTACAACAAACAGATTGGTTCATAAATTTAGTTGAAAAATTTAATTCAGGAAAATTAGCTTTGATTTCTGATATTACAGAAAGACAAGCAGCTCTTAATCAATTTGTAATTGAAGGATCATCAATATTTGTAAAACTTTGTTATTCAGGATTATTTTTAGTTGTTGTAATTATTCTTTTAATCTTAACTCAAAAAGCTCTTTACTCTCCTTGGGGTAGAATGATGAGAGCTATCAGAGATAACGAGGAAGCTGCCAACGCCATGGGAAAAAATGTAGTCAAACAACATTTGTTAATTTTTGTTTTAGGTTCAGCAATAGTTGGAATTGCGGGAGCTATGCTTGTAACGCAAGATGGATTATTTACACCAGGAAGCTACAGACCTTTGAGATACACTTTTTTAATTTGGGTAATGGTTATTGTTGGTGGAAGTGGGAATAATTTTGGTGCAATTCTTGGAGGTTTTGTAGTTTGGTTCTTGTGGATAGAAGCTGCACCAATCGGATTGTATTTGGTCAATCTAACAACAGCAGGTTTAGATGATACACATTTTTTAAAGGTGCATTTAATTGAAAGCGTTCCTTATTTTAGATTTTTAATGATGGGAATAGGTTTATTACTGATAATGAGGTACAGACCAAAGGGTATACTTCCTGAAAAAATAGAAATAAAATAAGTTTATGAAATATATTATTACAGGCGCTGCTATTGCTTGGGCTTTATATATGGCTGATAAATATTTATTTTTTTAAAAAAAAACCCCCAACAAATTAATGTTGGGGGTTTAAATTTTAAGATAAATTATCTTTGCTTTTTAGTTTTGAATTTTCCGCCTTTAACTTCTTGTTCTAAGAAAGAACCTTCAGCTTCACCGACGCCAGTAAAAGTTACTCCAGTTGCACCTTCATAGTCAACTTTTTTACCTTTAGCTAATAAATCTAATCCTTTTTTGAGCTCACCTGGGTAAATTTTTGTTCCAGGTCCATTAGCAACATCCATCACATTTTTTGCAATTGATGCTCTATCAGCAGATCCACCTGCTTGCATTGCTAAAACAATCAAAGCAGCTGCATCGTAAGACTCACCAGTGTAAGGTCCAGAGCTATCAATTCCAGCAGCCTTTGCTACTCCAGCAAAAACTCCTGAACCTTTTCCTGTTGATCCTGGCATTGAACCAAAAGATTTTTTAAGATCTTTTCCAAATGCATCTACTAGTGATTGACCAATCATACCATCAGACAAAACAAAAGTATCAAAAGCACCAGAATCTAAAGACGCTTGAATTATTCCTTTTCCTCCTTGGTCAAGGTAACCAATGACTGCTACAGCATCGCCTCCAGCAGAAGCTAGAGTTGCAACTTCAGAAGAGTAATCCGCTTTTCCATCTTCGTGAGCATTTACAGTAGTTACTTTAATACCATGAGCCTCAACTGCAGCTTTATAAACATCTGCTAAACCTTTTCCGTAGTCATTATTTGTGTAAGTAATAGCAACACTTTTTACTTTTCTATCTTTTGTGATGTCAGCTAAAATTTGACCACCTCTAGCATCAGATGGAGCAGTTCTAAAGAAATATCCTTTATCATCTAAAGTAGTTAATCCAGGAGAAGTTGCAGAAGGTGATATCATCACTACACCATTTGGTACAGCAACATTTGAAGCGATTGCTCCAGTAACCCCTGAACAGTCAGCACCCATGATTGCAGCAACACCTTGAGCAATAACACCCTCAGCTGCTGCTGTTGCTGCTGCTGAGTCAACACAAGTTGAATCTGCTCTTACTACTGAAATTTTTTCTCCACCTAATAACGAGCCTGAGTCTGATGCTTCTTTAAAAGCAAGTTCAGCTGAAGCTGCCATAGCTGGTGTTAGGGATTCAATAGGTCCAGTAAATCCTAAAATGATTCCCATTTTAACTTCTGCCAATGTATTCGTAGTAAAAGTAGAAGCGAATATAAAAGCAGCAATAAATAG
>CACDZM010000019.1 GCA_902557215.1 uncultured Pelagibacteraceae bacterium
TTTGGAATTTTTATTAAATTATAAATTGTATCAGCATGTGATGCTGTGAAAATAAATAAAGACAATATTATCAATCTTATAAAGTTCATAAATATGAATATAGATGATATTCCAAATTTAGTTAATGTGATACAATCAACTGTGAAAAAAAAAACAAATAAAGATCCAATCCAACCGATTAGCGGAACTATAGTTCCTAGATTTGCTGGTCCATCAACATTTGCTAGATTACCAGAGTTAAGAGATGTTGAAAGTTGTGATGTTGCAATCGTTGGTATACCTTTTGATGCAGGGACTAGTTATAGACCAGGCGCAAGATTTGGACCTCAAAGTATTAGACAAGCATCTAGGCATTTAAGAACAAACTATCATCCAAATTATGATGTTGAACCTTTTAAAGTTCAGCAAGTTGCTGATGCAGGAGATATTACTTGTAATCCATTTAATATAGATGAAGCAATTAAACAAATTGAAGAGGGTGCAATCGAATTATTAGATAAAACTGGTGGAATAATTAGTTTAGGCGGTGATCATACCATTGCCTTTCCTTTATTAAAAGCAGTGAATAAGATTAACAAAGGACCTGTCGCACTTGTGCATTTTGATGCTCATTTAGATACATGGGATACGTACTTTGGAGCACCATATACACATGGAACACCATTTAGAAGAGCAAGAGAAGAAAATTTATTTTTAGATGATGCCTCAATGCACGTTGGTATTAGAGGACCTCTTTATAGTAGAGATGATCTAAAAAATGATGAAAGTTTTGGTTTTAAAATTATTCATTGCGATGAATTTCAAACACAGGGAACTGATAAGATAGTTGAAAGAATTAGGAAAAGAGTGGGCGACAACCCACTATATTTATCAATTGATATAGACGTCTTGGATCCAGCTTTTGCGCCTGGAACTGGAACACCTGAAATTGCAGGCATGACTTCAAGGGAGATGGTTAATGTTATAAGAGGATTATCAGGAATGAATTTGATTTCTGCAGACGTAGTAGAAGTTTCACCAGCTTATGATCATGCAGAGGTTACTTCACTTGCTGCTGCAACTATAGTATATGAATTGACAAATTTATTTGCAAAAAAATAATCAAGAATTATTAAAGTTTTATGGAAAACAAAAAAAAATTTTACATAGATGGCAAATGGCAAGAACCTCAAAGTAAACAAGAAATAAAAGTCATTAATCCTGCCACTGAGGAAAATAGTGCTGTTATTACCTTAGGCAACAAAGATGATGTTAATCATGCTGTAAGCTCGGCTAAAAAAGCTTATGAGACATGGGCCTTTTCTTTGAAAGAGGAAAGAATAAAACTATTAGAAAAACTTTATGAAAATTATAAAAAAAGATGGGCTGATATCGCAAAAGCTATCACATTAGAGATGGGTGCTCCTAAAGATTTTGCAACAAAACTACAAGCGGGCACTGGAGCGGCTCATATTAAATCTTTTATAAGACATTTAAAAAGTTTTGAATTTGAAAAACCGTTAGGAGATCACGCGCCAAACCAAAGACTTATTTATGAACCTAAGGGAGTTTGTGCATTAATTACACCGTGGAATTGGCCAATGAATCAGGTTTGTTTGAAAGTAATGCCTGCCCTAGCATCTGGGTGCACAATGGTTTTAAAACCCTCGGAACTTGCGCCATTATCATCAATGATTTTAGCAGAGTTAATTGATGAAACAAAATTTCCTCCAGGAGTTTTTAATTTGATTAATGGCGATGGCTTTGTAACAGGAGAAGCATTAACCAGACATCCTGATATAGATATGATTTCTTTTACAGGATCAACGAGGGCTGGTGCATTAATTTCACAAAATGCTGCAAGTGATTTTAAAAGAGTTAGCTTAGAACTTGGTGGCAAAGGAGCAAATATTATTTTTGAGGATGCAGATCCTAATGCTATTGAATGGGGTGCTTTAAGATGTTTTAAAAATTCTGGTCAATCTTGTAATGCTCCAACAAGAATGCTAATCGAAAAGTCTCATTATAATCAAGCAGTTGAAAAATTAAAAAAATTTACAGAAGAAATGCAGGTAGGAGATCCAAATAAAGAAGGGGAACATATTGGACCAGTAGTTTCAGAAACTCAATTTAACAAGATACAGGCATTAATTCAAAAGGGGATTGATGAAGGTGCAAAATTAATCGCAGGAGGACTTGGAAAACCTAGTGGTCTAGAAAAAGGATATTTTGTAAAACCAACTGTTTTTGTTGATGTAGATAATAAAATGGAAATTGCTAGGACTGAAATATTTGGACCAGTTTTATCTGTGATCCCATTTGAAACTGAAGATGAAGCTATCAAAATAGCTAATGACACTCCTTATGGCCTAACAAATTATATTCAAACTAAAGATCAAGAAAAAGCCAGAAGAGTTGCTAAAAAGTTAAGATCTGGAATGGTAGATGTTAATGGTGCAGGTATCGCGATTGATACTCCATTTGGAGGCTTTAAACATTCTGGAATTGGGAGAGAAGCAGGTGAACACGGTCTGCAGGAATTTTTAGAGGTAAAATCAGTGGGTGGTTGGAACTAATTATTAATTAATTATAGATCTTTCTTTAACTCCCTTTAAAAAAGATAAACATTTTTTAATTTCATTTAATTCAATAAATTCATCAATAGTATGTGCTTGTTCAATTGAACCAGGTCCACAAACAACTGTGCTTATACCGATTTCTTGAAATAGTCCGGCCTCGGTTCCAAAAGAAACAACCTCTCTTTTATTATCACCGGTAATGCTAGAGACAAATTCACAAGCTTTAGAGTCTTGAACTCTATCAAAACCAATTATTTCACCAATTATTTTTTTTCTAATTGAAGCATTCGGATATTTTTTTTTCATTTCATTTAATAGTTCGTTTGCATAATTATCAATTTCATTATTTAGGAAAATTCCATCTTGTTTATTAACTGGTCTTGTCTCCCAATTTACATGACATTTATCTGCTATAACGTTATGGGCTATTCCTCCAAAAATCCCACCAATAGATAATGTTGAGTAAGGCGGTGTAAATATAGAGTTGTCAGGTTCTCTATTTTTTAAATCATTTCTTAGAGACATAAGTTTATTTACGTATCTTGAAGCATATTCTGCTGCATTAACCCCTTCATCTGGTTTAGAACTATGTCCAGCAAGACCTTCAAAAAAAGTAGTGTATTCATAACAAGCTTTATGAGAGTCTATAATTTTCATCTTTGTAGGCTCTCCAACAATACATATGCCGTTTGTAATTTTTCTTTTCTTAAGTTCTTTAATTAACAAAGGAGCTCCAACGCAAGCAGTTTCTTCATCAAATGTTAAAGAAAAATGTATATCGCGAGACAGATTTGACTTTGAAAAAATATCTGCAAAAGCTAATGAACATGCTAAAAACCCTTTCATGTCACATGAGCCTCTTCCATATAATTTATCATTTTTTATTTCTGCAACAAATGGATCGGTAGACCAACCTTTGGAAACAGGTACAACATCTGTGTGACCTGATAAGATAATTGGTTCTTTACCATTAGATTTTTTTGCTTTTAAAGTTGCAAAGAGATTTACTCTTTTTTTATCTGCATCAAAAACTTTAAAAGAGGTTGCTCCACTTTTTGAAAGTATATTTTCACAATAATTAATTAAGGATGAATTATTTTCCCCCGAAATAGTTTTAAAGGATATAAGATCCTTAAGAATTTTTATTGATTTTTCAAATAATATGTTATCTATACTCGCCACAAATTAATTATATATTATTATTATGAAAGAACAAATAACCTATCAAGATTTTGAAAAAATAGATATCCGTCTAGGAACAGTAATTTCTGTTGAAAAGAATGAAAAAGCAAGAAAGCCATCATTAGTATTAAAAGTTGATTTTGGTAAAAATATTGGTGTTAAGCAATCATCTGCTCAAATAACTCATTTTTATAACAAAGATAATTTAATCGGAAAACAGGTAATTGGGGTGTGTAACTTTCCAGAAAAGAATATTGCAGGAGTGATATCACAAGTTTTAATTTTAGGTTCTATAGATACAGATGGAAAAGTTACATTAGTTCATCCTTCTCAAAAAGCTGATGACGGTTTACCTATAGCTTAAATTTATGCACCCTGAAATATTATCGATTTCACTATTTTGGTTTGTGACAGCTTATACACCTGGCCCGAATAATGTTGTCGCGTCTTATTCAGGTTTTAATTTTGGAGTTAAAAAAACTATTCCCCATATTCTTGGGGTGACACTAGGTTTCACATCATTGGTGATTTTTCTATCAGTTGGTTTAATCAATATTTTTAAATTATTTCCTTTAATACAAATTATTATTAAATATTTGGGCACATTATTTTTAATTTATCTTGCTTATAAAATTGCTTTTTCTAAAACTTCAGATGATACAACAAAAGAAAACCCAGTAAAATTTATCGAAACATTTTTATTTCAATACC
>CACDZM010000020.1 GCA_902557215.1 uncultured Pelagibacteraceae bacterium
CATGAGCAATATTGGAATCAAAATTTTTATTTTTAATATAAGGTACGGTATGTGCACCACATTTATTTCCCATTAGTAAAGAATCACATTGTGTGTAATTACTAGAATTTTTAGCTTTCTTATTAATATCTACTAATCCCCTATAGGTCATATCAGAAAATCCAGCACTTATACCTTTTGAAATAATTTTACTTTTAGTATTTTTTCCTAAGTGAATCATCTTCGTTCCGGTGTCTGCTTTTTGATGATTGTTGGTGATTGCAATAGAGTAAAACTCACCAATTGAATTATCTCCTTTTAATATACAACTTGGATATTTCCATGTTATAGCTGAGCCTGTTTCGACTTGCGTCCAAGAAATCTTAGAATTCTTTCCCTTACATAATCCTCTCTTAGTTACAAAATTATAGATCCCTCCTTTGCCATTTTCATCGCCTGGATACCAATTTTGCACAGTTGAATATTTTATTTCTGCATCATCTAAAGCAATCAACTCAACATTCGCAGCATGCAATTGATTTTCATCTCTCATTGGAGCTGTACATCCTTCGAGATAACTCACATAACTTCCTCTATCAGCAATAATCAATGTTCTCTCAAATTGACCAGTCTCTGACGCATTAATTCTGAAATAGGTCGATAGTTCCATTGGACACTTAACACCTTCGGGGATATAAACAAATGATCCATCTGTAAATACAGCAGAGTTAAGTGTAGCAAAGAAATGGTCTGTAACTGGTATTACTGTACCTAAATATTTTTTTACAAGATCAGGATGTTTTTGAATTGCTTCTGACATTGAACAAAAAATTATACCATGTTTTGTTAATTCACCTTTGAAAGTGGTTGCTACTGAAACAGAATCAAATACTGCATCTACAGCAATTCCATTTAGCCTTGCTTGCTCTTGTAGTGGAATTCCAAGTTTTTTATATGTCTCTAAAAGTTTAGGATCAAGCTCATCTAAACTTTTAGGCTTATCTGTCATGCTTTTTGGTGCTGAATAATAATATAAATTTTGATAATCAATTTTAGGATACTTTGGCTTCTGCCAATTTGGCTCTTTTAAAAGTTTTAACCGCTCATAAGCTTTTAATCTAAATTCTAACATCCACTGTGGTTCTTTTTTAATGTTAGAAATAAATTTGATTACATCCTCATTTAAGCCTTTTGGAGCTTTTATATTTTCGATATCAGTAGTAAAACCGTACTTATAATCTTTTAAATTTTCTATATCTTTTTCTCTTGTGTCCATCTTTAAATTCTTCTTTCAGTATTTTCTTTAACTAGATCTTCTAAACTCTTTTTTTCAAAAAAATCGTTAATGTGGTTTTCAAGCTCATCCCATAAATTATGGGTCAAACATTTTGTAGATCTACCATTACAACTTTTTTTGGATTCTTTTTTACACTGAAGAGTTTTTACTTTTTCATCAACCGCATCAAAAATATTCGTAAGTTTAATTTCTTCAGCTTTTTTATTTAATATGTAACCACCTTGTGTACCTCTAACACTTAGAACAATTTCTTTTTTTCTAAGTTTAGAAAAAATTTGTTCTAGGTAATCAAGAGAAATACCCTGTCTTAGCGATATGTCTCTTAAAGATACTGGGTTTAAACCGTCAAACCTTGCCAGATCAACCAAAGCCATTACCGCATATCTGCTCTTAGATGTAAGTTTCATAATCGTTAATTTTATTGGGTATATATAAACCCGACTAAAATAGTCAAGTATCATCTATAAAAAAAGACTAACATTTTGTCACCCACTTGTGATAAACCTAATTTTTTTTTGAGAATGATAATCAGTAACAATTATGGATAGTAAAATTTTAGAAATATTCATACCTGGGCCAGCTGGAAGACTTGAAGCAAAATATTATAAAAGTAAAAAACCTACATCACCAATAGCCTTAGTATTGCAACCTCATCCGCAATATGGTGGAACCATGAATAATAAAGTGGTCGTAGAAACTTTTCAAACATTTGTGGAAAACAATTTTTCAGTTTGCAGAGTAAATTTTAGGGGAGTTGGAAAAAGTGATGGAGAGTTTGATAATGGACAAGGAGAACTTGCAGATGCTGCTGCCGCACTCGATTGGTTAGAAAGAGAAAATTTTGATAATTCTCAATGTTGGGTGTCTGGTTTTTCTTTTGGTTCTTTAATAGCAATGCAACTTTTAATGAGACGACCAGAGATTAACAGATTTATTGCCATATCTCCTCAACCAAATGCATACGATTTTTCTTTTTTATCTCCGTGTCCAACTTCTGGATTAATGCTTTATGGTAAAAAAGATGAATTGGTGCCAATTGAATATATTAATGAATTAAATAAAAGATTATGTTCTCAAAAAGGTATTAAGGTTGAATTTCAGTCAGTACAAGAAGCTAATCACTTTTTTTCCAAAAATGAAAATTCTTTAGTTAAAGAACTAGATAGATATATCAAAAAAGAAATTGCTCTTTATTAAAAATTCACAATTGAAACACCTCCAGTTAATGCCTTGTTACATCCTGTTGTGCTGGGAAAAGAAATCGGCATTCCCTCCACAGATCTAATCGCTAAAAATGCAAAAGCCTGTGACTCAATATAATCTCCATTAATCTCATATTTATCTATTGGATCAATGACTATTTCATTAAAATTATTTTTAATACATTCTAATAAATATTGATTTTTTCTTCCACCACCGCAAACTAACCATTGATATTTTGAGGTTTTATTTTTTTCATGAATATAATTCATTCCATCAGAAATAAGTTTTGCAGTAAAATCTGTGATCGTTGCAGCGCCGTTTTCAAGTGAAAGACCTTTTGCAAAAAAAATATCAAAATCTTTAATATCTAAAGATTTTTCATAACGAGAATTATTGTTAAAATTTTCTAGTGCTTGACTCAAAATTAATTTATCAATCTTACCAGATCTAGCTATAGAACCTTCATTATCATATTCATTTTTGGAATTTTTTCTAATCCATTCATCTATTAAACAATTTCCTGGGCCTATATCATAAGCATAAATCTTCTCAGGTTGCCACAAATTATTCCATTTAACTGTTGATGTTAAATTTGCAATCCCTCCAATATTTAAAATATATATTGGAAAATCTAAATCAAATTTTTTATGTATTTTATTTGCAAGAGCGTTGTGAAAAATTGGTACAAGTGGTGCTCCTTGACCACCATTTTGTAAATCGTTTTGTCTAAAATTATAAACTACTTTTTTCTTGGTTAATTGTGATAATAGTTTTCCATCGCCTAATTGTTTAGAAATCCTTTTTTTGGGGTCATGAAATATTGTTTGTCCATGGAATCCTATTAAATCTATATTAGAGTTAAATTTTTCAATCGTCTCATTTACTGCTTTAAAATGGAATAATGTAACTTCTCTCTCTAAATTTTTAATCTCTTTAAGGGATCTATCTAAATCATCTGAATGAGAAATTTTATTCCTTAATTTTAAAAACTTTTGAACCAATTCCCTATCATATTCAAAATACCCATCATATTCTGACGAATACTCCTCGTTACCATCAGATTTAATTATAGAAACGTCTATTCCGTCTAAAGAGGTTCCACTCATAAGACCCAGTGATGTATAAATTTTACCCATTCTTATTTTTTTTTATCAAATTTTGTATATTGTGGAAATATAGACTCATGAATAAATTTTTAAAAGAATTTAAGGATAGAGGGTATTTCTATCAATGCACAAATGAAAAAGAATTATCTAGTTTATTAGATAAAAAAAAAATTAAAGCATATATTGGATTTGATTGCACCGCAGAAAGTCTTCATGTTGGAAGTCTTCTTCAAATTATGTGTTTAAGATTATTGCAGCATCATGGACATCAACCAATAGTTCTATTAGGTGGTGGAACAACTAGGA
>CACDZM010000021.1 GCA_902557215.1 uncultured Pelagibacteraceae bacterium
CCAAGGAGTCGAAATTGAGGGAGAAACAATAGGTTTGATAACATATATGAGAACAGATGGCACTAATTTGTCAAAAGATGCTGTTGTGGCTTTTAGAGATTATATCAAAAAAGAAATTGGTAATGAATATTTACCTGAAAGTGCCTTAAATTATTCTGGTAAAAAGGCAAAAAATGCACAAGAGGCACATGAAGCAATAAGACCCACAGATGTTATTAGAACTCCCCAAAGTGTAAAAAAGTATCTAAGCATAGATCAAAATAAACTTTATGATTTAATATGGAGTAGAGCTTTATCTTCTCAAATGCAATCTGCTAAATTTGATAGAAATACTATAACTATTACATCAAATAATAATGATACAGTATGCAAAGCAAGTGGATCAGTTCTCAAATTTGATGGATTTTTAAAAATATATAATAATCAAGGTAAGGATGATGATGAAAACATTCTACCATTTGTGTCTAAAGGACTTGTAAATATTGAGTCATTAATAGATGAACAGCATTTTACACAACCCCCTCCAAGATATTCTGAGGCTAGCTTAGTAAAAAAACTAGAGGAATTAGGAATAGGAAGACCATCTACTTATGCAAGTATAATTTCTACAATAGCAAATAGAGGTTACACAGAGATATTGAATAAAAGATTTTTTCCAACTGATAGAGGAAAACTTATTTCAGCTTTTCTTGAAAAATTGTTCTCAAAATACGTAGATTATAACTTTACTGCAGGTTTAGAGGATCAATTAGACGAAATTACAACTGGTAAAGAAAGCTGGATAAAAGTTTTAGAACTGTTCTGGAAAGACTTCAATAGTAATGTAGCTGAAGTAAAGGAAAAAAGAACAAGAGAGGTCTTAGATCTTTTAAATGATAGTTTAGGGGATTTGGTTTTCGATAAGGATGATAAAGGAAATATTGTAAGAAAGTGTCAATTATGTAATTCGGGGATACTAAGCTTAAAAAATAGCTTTAGGGGTGGTGCGTTCATTGGTTGTTCAAATTACCCTGAATGTAAATTTACAAGACCTTTGTCTAAAGCTAAAGCAGCGGCACAGGCACAATTAGCTGAACCAAAATTTATTGGGAAACATGAGAACGGTAATGATATATATCTTAAAAATGGAAGATTCGGTCCATATTTACAATATGAAAAAATTCCAGACGATATAGAAATTGAAAAAACACCAAAGAAAAAAAAGAAAAAAAAAAAACTTAAATCGGATGTAAATGAACTTTTAAAAAATGTCTCTATTCCAAAGGGTTTGGAACTAGAAAGTATAGATTTAAAAAAAGCACAATTTTTATGCTCACTACCAAAATCTTTAGGAATAAATCCTGATAATCAAAAAGAAATTACTTTAAATACTGGAAGATTTGGTCCTTACCTGAAGTGTGAAAATAAATCAGCTCGAATAGAAAATATTGAGGAAATTTTCTCTATTGGTTTAAATAGAGCAATAACATTAATTGCTGAGGCTAAACCGGGGAGAATGTCTTCTTCAATGATCAAAGATTTAGGTGAACACCCTGAGGATAAAAAACCAGTTAGAATTATGAAGGGACAATACGGACCATATATCAAGTATAAATCTCTAAATGCAACAATACCTGAGGAAAAGGATCCAACAGAACTCACAATGGAAGAAGCATTAATATTAATTGAGAAAAGAAAAGAATACGATAAAACAAAAAAGAAAAAAAAGAAGAAATGAATTATCAAAAAAATTTAGAAAAACTTGAGTTAAAACTTCCTGATGCTAAAGCGCCTGTAGGAAATTATGTTGCAACTAAAATAATAGGAAAGTTGTTATTCGTGTCGGGACAAATTTCAATTGATGAAAAAGGTGAACTAATAAAAGGAAAAGTTGGAAAAGATTTAGATGTTGACTCTGGATATAATGCAGCGAAAAGATGTGCTTTAAGTATTATTTCTCAAATAATGAAGGCATCTGATAATGATCTTACAAAGATCAAATCTTGTATTAAACTAACAGGTTTTGTTAATTCTACTGATAATTTTCAGGATCAACCTAAAGTAATAAATGGTGCATCTGATTTAATCGCATCTGTTTTTGGAGATGCAGGAATGCACACAAGAGCAGCTGTAAGTGTTAATAGTCTTCCCCTCGGTGTTGCTGTTGAAGTTGATGCTATATTTGAGCTAAATTAAAAATTTATCTCCCAATACTATAATACTTGAAACCTTGATTTTTAATTTTCATTGGAGAATATATATTTCTCATATCATAAATAATAAATTTTTTACCTCTTACTAAATTCTTAAAATTGATTGATTTAAAATCATTCCATTCTGTATGAATAATTACAAGATCTGAGCCCTGTACAGACTCTTTAATATTATCAATATAAAAAACATTTTTTAAGTTTGAGAACTCTTTTTTAAGACCCGTTGGATCGAAATAATTTACTTTAGCACCCTTTTTTAAGAGTGCAGGTATCATTTTTAAACTAGAAGAGTCTCTCATGTCGTCTGTATTAGCCTTAAATGTAACACCTAAGAAAGTTATTTTTTTATTTTTAATTTTGTTATTCAAAATTTTATAGACTTTATTCAGTAAAAAATTAGATCTATTTTCGTTAGATTTAATGACTGATTTTATTACAGAAAGATTTATTTTAAACTTATCAGCAGTAGAAATTATAGCTTTAGTATCTTTTGGAAAACATGATCCACCATAACCAGGACCTGCCCTTAAAAAACGACTCCCTATCCTTTTATCTAAACCCATCCCAATTGAAATATCTTCTACATTTATTCCTGTTTTTTCACACAAATTTGCGATTTCATTAATGAATGTAATTTTCGTAGCTAAAAAAGCATTGGATGCATATTTGATTAATTCTGCAGCTCTTCTTGATGTATGAATATATTGAGCTCCTTTAGAAATTAGAGGTGCATATAAATTATTAAGTAAACGGTTAGACTTTTTATCATTAGATCCAACAACTATTCTGTCAGGAAAAATAAAATCTCGGATAGCTTCACCTTCTCTTAAAAATTCTGGATTTGATACAACAGAAAATTTATTCTTATTACTCTTTTTTTTTTGTAAAATTTTTTCAATTTCATCACCAGTTGTGACAGGCACCGTTGACTTAGTGACTATTATCTTAAACTTATTAATTGATAAACTTATCTCTTTTGCCACTTTAAAAATTTGGCTTAAATCTGCACTGCTACCTCCCTTTTTGGTTGGTGTTCCAACACAAATAAAAATTATATCAGACTCTTTTATTGATTTTTTTAAATCTGATGAAAATTTTAATCTTTTGTTTTTATAATTTTTGTTAGCTAATTCAGTAAGTCCAGGTTCATAAATAGGAATTTTTCCTCTAGAAAGGAGATCTATTTTTTTTAAGTCTTTATCAACACAAATTACGTTATTGCCTAAATCAGCAAAGCATACACCACTAACCAAACCTACATAACCTGTTCCTATCATACAAAGTTTCATGATTTTGCTATTTCTAATGTTGATTTGATATAGCCACTCATACTTCCACAATCCAAATATTTTCCGGTAAAATTATGAGCGATAAATTTTTCATTGTTTTTTATCAATGATTGTATTGCATCAGTGATATGAATTTCGCCACCTTTGCCTGGTTTTTGATTCAATAATTTAGAAAA
>CACDZM010000022.1 GCA_902557215.1 uncultured Pelagibacteraceae bacterium
TAAACTAAATAAAAATCTTAAACTTAAGAATATATTTTACAAAGACGAATCAAAGCGATTTCACTTGAAATCCTTTAAAGCTCTAGGTGGAGCTTATGCAGTAGAAAAAATTTCAAAAAAAAATAATAGAATAATTGTTTCATCTGCAACAGCTGGTAATCATGGTAGATCTGTAGCATGGGGAGCAAAAAGACTAAAATTAAAGTGTAAAATTTTTGTTAGTCAATTTGTAAGCGAAACAAGGGTAAAGGAAATCAAAAAACTTGGCGCCGAAGTAATTAAAGTAAGAGGAAATTATGAAGCATCATTGAGAAAATGCCAGTTACTTTCCAAAAAAAATAATTGGAAAATAGTTCAAGACGTCTCAACAAAAAATTATAAATATATTCCTCAACTGACAATGGCAGGTTACTCTATTTTGATTAAAGAAATCTCCAAACAAACCAATCAATATATTACTCATATATTTCTTCAAGCGGGTGTTGGTGGTTTAGCTGCAGGTTTGGTTGCTGGAGTAGCAAAATATTTTAAAAGAATTCCAAAAATTATTATTGTTGAGCCTGACAGAGCTGATTGTGTACTTCAAAGTATCAAAAACAATAAATTAAAAAAAATAAGAATAAAAAGAGAGAGTATTATGGGCGGTATGTCTTGTAATGAAATGTCTCTAGTACCTTGGCAAATATTAAAAAAAACAAGCAATTGTTGTGTCTCAATTTCGGATAATAATGTTGCTAAAACAGTAGCTGGGTTAAGAGATAAAAAGTTTAGCAAAAATTCAATTATAGGTGGTGAATGTGCTACTCCAGGAATTATTGGTTTGATTGGAATTTGTAACGACAAAAATGCTAGGAAATTGATAAGCCTTGATGAAAATTCAAATGTCTTGGTCATTGGATGCGAAGGTAATGCAGATGTTAAACTTTACAAACAACTGCTAACTAAAGGTAGAAAATAGATAATTATGTCAAAAAATGCAATTACCTGGATCAGAGAAGATTTTAGAATTGAAAATAACCCTGCTCTTTCTTACGCAACTCAAAATCATGAGAAAGTGCTAGCCCTATACATTTATAACAAAAATGATTTTGATGCTAAAAGAGAAGCACAAAAATGGTGGCTTTCAAAATCATTAGAAATCTTTAAATCTGAACTATCTAAGTTTAAGATCAATCTTCAAATACTAGCAGGTGATGAACTAGATATATTTTCAAAAATTAATAAAAAAGATAATATTTCTATATACTGGAATAAAATTTACGAGCCGGACGTAATCGCGAAAGGGAAAAAAATTAGAGACATTTTTGTTAAAAATGAAATTAATTATAAATATTTTAAAGGGAATATTTTAAATGAGTTTCAAGAAGTAACTAAAAATGATGGAACGCCTTTCAAAGTGTTTACTCCTTTTTGGAAAAATGCTGAACAAAAATTTTTAGGATTACCACCGAGTAAAAATTATAGTATTAAAAAAAAAACAAAGTCACTAGCATTCTTTAAAAATTGTATAGAGCCAAAGGATATTCTTCCAAAGAAAAATTGGTACAAAAAGTTTGAAAAATACTGGAAGGTATCTGAAGATGAGTCTAAAAAAATTCTTAATAATTTAATTGATGGTAAAATTAAAGATTATGGAACTGCAAGAGATTATCCTTCTGTCGAGGGTACATCTAAATTATCTCCTTATATCAAACATGGACAAATTCACGTAAACACTATTTGGAAAAAGTGCAGTGAAATTAAATCTAAAGGGATTGGTTATAGGAAATATATTAATGAACTGGGTTGGCGTGAATTTTCGCACAGTTTAATTAATTATTTTCCAGAATTTTTAAAAGGAAATTATAGAAAAGAATTTGATAAGTTCCCCTGGGTCAAAAATGAAAAGTTTTTAAAGGCGTGGAAATCAGGTATGACGGGTTATCCAATTGTCGACGCTGGGATGAGAGAACTTTATGAGACCGGATGGATGCATAACCGAATAAGAATGGTTGTAGGTTCCTTTCTAGTCAAACATTTAAGAATAAATTGGACTGAAGGTGAAAAACATTTCAGAAATTGTTTATTAGACTTTAATAAAGCTAATAATGTTGCTCAATGGCAATGGGTTGCAGGATGTGGAGCGGATGCAGCCCCTTACTTCAGAATTTTCAATCCTATTCTTCAAGGAGAAAAATTTGATAAAGAGGGCGTATATGTTAAGAGGTGGATTCCTGAGCTAAATAAAGTTCCAAAAAAATTTATACATAAGCCGTGGGAGATGGAGATAAAATTCCAAGAAGCAATTAAAACAATTATAGGGAAAAATTATCCAAAACCAATAGTTGTCCATGAAGAGGCACGTAAAGCTGCCTTGGAGGCTTTCCAAACTTTAAAAAAAAATTAAGTCTCACCTAAAAAATGATGAATTATAGATCTTGTTTGTGGATTTATTCTATGTTCAAACAAATAGATTCCTTGCCAAGTTCCAAGTAATAATTTTCCGTCTTTGATGCTTAAAGATATTTGATTATTAGTTATTGCTGATTTTATATGTGCTGGCATATCATCTTTACCTTCTGTGGTGTGAATATACAATTTGTTGTCCATGGGAACTAAATTATTAAAATAATTTATTAAATCTTTTTGAACATCTGGATCTGCATTTTCCTGTACAACTAATGATGCACTAGTATGCTGAATACTCAGATTTATTATACCAGTTTTAAAATCATTTTTTTTTATCCATTCAAGAGTTTGATCAGTAAAGTCATACAATTTCTGACCATTGGTATTTATTTTCAAATTATAAAATTTTTGTTTCATATATTGTATTTCATAGAAGTTAATTCATATAATCTACTAATTGTACGTTTAAAAGGCTCCTTTAATGATCTTGAGGTAGTAAATTCATGTATGTTCTGACTTGCTGTCACAGCTATAGGTAAATTTTTATCATATATAATATCTATTAAAGTTATAAACCTTTGCTGTTGATTAGAATTAATATCGTTAAACTGCGGGATTTTTTCGATAATCATAAATTTTAAATTTTTTACAATTTCTAAATAATCCTCTGCTCCTAAATTATTGTCACAGAGCTCATCAAAGTTAAATCTAGAAATACCTTCGTAAAAATTTTTTATCTCAAATATTCTTCCTTTAATATTTAAATTCTTTGAAAAATTTTTTTTATTTTTTGTAATAACTCTAAAAAATTTATTAATTTCAAAATTATTTTCTTCATTGAGAGGGAAAAAAAAGCGTTGTTTCTGATTATCTTTTGATCGTCTATAATCTTCCTCAATTCTTAATTCATGTTCTACTGACTTTGACTGCATAATATTAATGAAAGGCTTGAATTGATCTCTTTGTAATCCATCTTTATAGAGATCTGAGATTTTTGTATTTGAGGTAATGATTATTTTAATATTTTGTTTAAATA
>CACDZM010000023.1 GCA_902557215.1 uncultured Pelagibacteraceae bacterium
TTTCGATATCAAGGGAAGTTTTATCAATTAAAATATCAAAAAAACTATTAATTTCGTCCTTATCATTTATTAAATTATTATCTATTATAAAATATAATGCTAGAGGTGAGTAAGTTGCATCTTTAGCGTCTATAATATCTTTAAGTATCGGTATAATTTTTGATTTATTTACAGCTTCATACTCAATTATAGCACTATTGTATCTATTTGAGATGTCTTCTCGCTTTTTATCAAGATATATTTGGTAGGAGTAAAAGCTTATAATCAAAATAATAAAAGCTATTATTAATGAAATTAGCTTTTTTTTATTATTTATTATAAAGTTTTTAATTCTCTCATTTCTCGTTCTATTATCTATTATTGAAGTATCTTCATCCATATTTAAATCATATTTCTAAGTACATACTGAAGAATTCCACCATTTTTGTAATACTCTAATTCATTTTTAGTATCTATCCTACACAATGTTTTTATTTTTTTTATTTCGCCAGATAGATATTTTATCTCAACTGTTAAATGATCTGATGGATTTACCCCATTCTCTATACCATTAATACTTATCAATTCTGATCCGATTAATTTTAAGTTTTTTCTGTTAACATCGTTAATAAATTGTAAGGGCAAAATTCCCATACCAATTAAATTAGATCTATGAATTCTCTCAAAACTTTCTGCTATTACTGCTTTTACTCCTAATAACTTTGTTCCCTTAGCAGCCCAATCTCTAGATGATCCTGTGCCATATTCTTTACCACCTATAACTATAAGATCAGTGCCTCTTTTTTTATACTCTACTACTGCATCATAAATAGGCATTATTTTTTCCTCTGGATATAATTTTGTAAAACCACCCTCAGTTCCAGGAGCCATTTCATTTTTAATTCTAATGTTAGCAAAAGTACCTCTCATCATAACCTCATGATTTCCTCTTCTAGATCCATATGAATTATAATCTTTAGGAAGAATCTGATGTTTCATAAAGTACTCACCTGTTGGACTTTCTTTTTGAATATTACCTGCAGGAGAAATATGATCAGTAGTCACCATATCGCCTAAGATTAATAAAGGTCTAGCATTTTTGATTTCTTTAAAACCCTCTGGTTGATCAGAGAGATCGTCAAAAAAAGGAGGTTTTTTTACGTATGTTGAATTTTCTTCCCATTTATAAATACTGCTCTTTTCTGTTTTAATTTGTTGCCATTGTTTAGGACCTTCAGAGACATTAGAGTATCTCTTAACAAACATATCAGGGTTTAAAGATAATTTTAATTTATCTTCAATTTCTTTATTGCTTGGCCAAATATCTTTCATAAAAATATCATTGCCATCTTTGTCTTTACCTAATGGATCTTTATATAAATCGAATTCCATATGACCAGCTAATGCATATGCAACAACCAAAGGAGGTGACGCTAAGTAGTTAGCTTTGATGTGTGGTGAGATCCTACCTTCAAAGTTTCTATTACCTGATAAAACTGAAACTGCCCAAATATTTTCTTTTTGTATTGCATCAACAATATTATCTGGTAAAGGTCCAGAGTTACCAATGCAAGTAGTGCAACCATAACCAACTAAATTAAATCCAAGCTTATCTAAGTAAGTATTTAATCCTGCTTTTTCTAAATAATCAGTTACAACTTGTGATCCAGGAGCTAATGAAGTTTTGACCCAAGGTTTCACCTCCAAACCAAATTCTACTGCTTTCTTTGCTAATAAACCAGCACCTATAAGCACATTTGGATTTGAAGTATTAGTACATGAAGTTATAGCGGCAATTAATATTGAACCATCTTTAATTTCGTAATCTGTATTTGAAACTCTTGAGTTTGAGTAATCTTTTTTCTTAGTAGTTTCAAAAAAACTTTTTTTAAAATTGTCTGAGGCATTAGTTAATAAAACTTTATCCTGGGGTCTTTTTGGACCAGATATTGTTGGAACTATTGTAGACATATCTAACGATATGGTGTCAGTAAATTCAATATCGTTACTGGCCCACAAACCTTGAGCTTTTGCATACTCCTCAACAATATTTACTGTTAATGTATCTCTACCTGAAAATTTTAAGTATTTTAATGTTTCATCATCAATTGGAAAGAAACCACAAGTTGCTCCATACTCTGGGGCCATGTTGGCTATGGTTGCACGATCAGCTAAAGATAAATTTTTTAATCCATCTCCATAAAACTCTACAAATTTTCCAACGACTCCTTTGTCTCTTAACATTTTTACCACTGTTAAAACTAAATCTGTAGCTGTTGTACCCTCTGGCATTTTATTATTTAACTCGAAACCGATGACTTCTGGTATCAGCATTGAAATTGGTTGACCCAACATTCCTGCTTCAGCTTCAATGCCTCCGACACCCCAACCTAAAACAGATAAGCCATTGACCATTGTTGTATGACTATCAGTTCCAACTAATGTATCTGGAAAAAGATATTTATCTCCATCAAATTCTTCGCTCCAAACTACTTTAGATAAATATTCTAAGTTTACTTGATGACAAATACCGGTGCCTGGTGGAACTATTCTAAAATTATTAAATGCCTGTTGACCCCACTTTAAAAAAGAATATCTTTCTCCATTCCGCTCAAATTCAATTTCAACATTTTTTTCAAAAGAGTCTGATTTAGCAGATTGATCAACTTGAACAGAATGATCGATTACTAAATCTACAGCTGACAATGGGTTTATTGAATTAGGATCTTTATTCTTTTTTTTTACTGCTTCACGCATAGCAGCTAAATCTGCTACCGCAGGTATTCCGGTGTAGTCTTGTAGTAAAACTCTTGCAGGCCTATAAGCAATTTCTGTTTTTGAAGTCTTATTCTTTAGCCATTCTTTTATGGCTTCAATTTGTTTTTTTGTTACTGTTACTTCATCTTCATATCTTAAAAGGTTTTCTAAAAGAACCTTTAAAGATTTTGGTAATTTTGAGATACCATTAAGCCCATTATTTTCAGCTTTTAAGAGTGAATAAATCTTATAATTTTTGCCATTGATATTAAGATCT
>CACDZM010000024.1 GCA_902557215.1 uncultured Pelagibacteraceae bacterium
AAGCATATTACGATAAAAGCGCTCCTTTAATTAAGGACTCAGAATATGATAAATTAAAAAAAGAAATAATTGAACTTGAAAAAAAATATTATTTTTTAAAAAATCCAAACTCACCTAGTTTAATTGTTGGTTTTAAGCCATCAAAAAGCTTTAAAAAAATTAAACATAGAGTGCCCATGTTGTCATTATCTAATGCTTTTGGCATTGAGGATTTAGAAAATTTTGAAAAAAGAATAATTAATTACATTGATGAAAATAAAAGTTTTAAAATTGAGTATAGTGCTGAGCCTAAAATAGATGGTATTTCGGCATCATTAATTTATAAAAATGGTAAATTCGTAACTGGATTATCAAGAGGAGATGGTAAAGAAGGTGAAGATATTACTGAAAATCTTAAAACTATAAAAGATATTCCTAAGGATATAAAAGAAAAAAATTTTCCAAAAGAAATTGATATAAGAGGCGAGGTTTTTATTAAAAATTCTGATTTTAAAAAATTACCTGATAAGTTTGCTAATCCAAGAAATGCAGCATCAGGTTCTTTACGTCAAAAGGATCCTTCAGAAACTAAAAAAATCCCTTTAAGATTTATTGCATATACCTTTGGGTATGAAAAAGATATTAAAGTAAAGACTCAGAGTGAATTTCTTAAAAGTTTAGAAAAATGGGGCTTTAAAATAAATCATTTGAATAAAAAAATCACTGGTGTTGATAATCTAATTAAAAATTATAACTTAATTGAAAAAAAAAGAGATAATTTAGATTTTGATATTGATGGAATTGTATATAAAGTAAACAATTTTAAACTTCAAAAACGTTTAGGGAATGTTGCTAATGCACCCCGGTGGGCTATAGCTCACAAATTTTCAGCTAATAGTGCTATATCTAAAATTTTGAATATAGAAATTCAAGTTGGTAGAACGGGTGCGCTTACACCAGTTGCGAAAATTAAACCAATTAATATAGGAGGTGTGGTAGTTTCAAATGCTACTTTACATAACGAAGACGAAATTCGAAGAAAAGATATTAGAGAAGGAGACGTAGCTACAATTGAAAGAGCTGGAGATGTGATCCCACATATTACTGCCGTTGACAAAAAAAAAAGATCTAAAAATTCAAAACAATTTATATTTCCGTCAAAATGTCCATCTTGTGGATCTGAAACAATAAAAGATTATAATTTTATTACCAAAAAAAAAGATGCAGTTAGAAGATGTTCAAGTGAGGGATATGAATGTGAAAAAGTTTCTATCGAAAAAATTAAACATTTTGTGTCTAAAGAAGCATTTAATATTGAAGGTTTTGGAAAAAAAATAGTTGAAAATTTTTGGAGTCTAAACTTAATTAAATTTCCAGAGGATATCTTTAATTTAGATTACAATAAAATTAGAAATATTGAAGGTTGGGGAGCCCAATCTGTTTCAAATTTAAAATATTCTATAGATCAACGTAAGAATATTTCTTTAGAAAGATTTATTTATGCACTAGGGATCAGACATATAGGCTTAGAAAATGCAAAACTAATATCAAGGCATCTTAAAAGTATAGAAAATTTTTTAGGTTTATCTAAAATAGATAATTATCATGAATTATTAAATATTGACGGTATCGGAGAAACTCAAATTAAGTCAATTAAAACTTTTTTTAAAAACAATACGAATTTAAAAGTTCTCAATAACTTAAATGAAATTTTATCAATTAATAACAGTATCGAATTAAAAAAAGATGGCCTCCTAAAAAATAAAACCTTTATGCTTACAGGTAAACTTGATGGAATGAGTAGGGCTGAGGCTAAATCATTGATAGAAGAAAATTCAGGTTCTATAGTAAGCAATGTTTCAAAAAAGCTTGATTATTTAATTGTTGGTGAAAAACCAACAAAAAGGAAAGTTGATTATGCAAGAGAACTCAATGTTGGAATTTTAAATCAATCTCAGTGGTTAAAAATGTTAAATAAAAGAAGCTAGCCATTTTTTTTCGTTTTTATTTAGGAAATTTGATAATTTAGAGTAAACTTCTAAATGATATTTAAATAAATAATCTTTCTCTTTTTTTTGTAAATTATCAATATCAATTAAATCTTTATCAATAGGAGCTAAGGTGAGATTTTTAAAAAATAACTTTTTATTTAATCTTTTAATATAAACTAAATTTTCAATCCTAATCCCAAAAGCATCTTTTTTATAATACCCTGGTTCATTGCTTAGAACCATTCCTTCTTTTAATTTTATTTGGTTAAACTTTGATATTGATTGGGGTCCTTCATGAACATTTAAAAAAAATCCCACCCCGTGACCTGTGCCATGTTTAAAATCCAAACCAATACTTTTTAGATATTTTCTCGCAAGGGGATCAATTAGTTTGCCGTTAAAAAAATTATTAAGATTTGCTGTTGCTACAGAAATGTGACCTTTTAAAACTCTTGTAAAAATATTTCTTATGTAATTTTTTGGTTTAGAAAAACAGATCGTTCTCGTTACATCTGTGGTACCATATTTATATTGACCACCGGAATCACATAAAAAAATATCATCTTTTTTTATTTTTTTTGCACTTGATTTATTTGCCCGGTAATGAATTATCGCTCCATTACCTCCAGCTCCAGCAATTGTATTAAAACTAGGATATAAATAATCTTTATTTTTTTTTCTGAAATTCTCTAGTTTAGTCTGAGCCTGAAATTCATTAATTGTTTTTTTATTTACCTTTTTAATCCAATATAGAAATTTTGTTAGAGCAACACCATCTGAAATATGAGAATTAATCATATTTTTTATTTCAGTCTTATTTTTTATA